>NZQM01000136.1 GCA_002695905.1 Parvibaculum sp. | reverse complement strand
CAACGGGCTGACACCGTGGGAATATGCCAACCGGTCACATGAGGACCAAAACCAGAACAGAGCTAACTTATAAACGAAGACAAATTGGGGAGCAGGTCAGTGGGAGTTGTTGGACTGGAACCCGGAAGCGCAAAGGATCAAAGTCGGATTTCAGACTCGCAAAGAGTTCCGCAATCCCGCGGGCATCATCCAGGGCGGCATGATCGCAGCCATGATTGACGATGCCTTTGGGCCCATGTGTATCCTGGCATCAGACCGGACAAAGGTGCCGCTGACCCTTGATCTCAATGTGAGCTATATGGCCGCTGGCCAGAACGGGAAATTTGTCTGCGAAGCCCGCATCATCCGGCAGGGCAAATCCATCTCGTTTGTCGAGGGCGAACTGTTTGATGCAACTGGCGAGCTGGTTGCCCGTGCAACATCCACCGTGCGTCTCATTCCGATGCCGCAGCGGTAAGGTAACGCAAGCGCCTCACTTATCAAACATGGCTGTTTGAATTTGCTGCACCCTCGCCGCCCACATTTCAGGAACTGATCAAGCGCTAAAGATCACGCAGTAGGTCCTGTAGCTTGGCAACCGCCGCATCGCCCTTCGTCAGATCGGTGGGAAACAAGACCACCTGACCATCAATCGCACTCATGATGAGCTCCGCAAGGGGGCGCTTCTCCGCGTCAGGTTCGTCCAGCATGCCCGACAGCCAGACGATCCACCCTTCTGCCATTTGTTCGACAATCGCGCCAAAAAAAGGATCGCCACGGCTGGCGCGGCTCGAGAGATCCAGCCAGAGGCGCAGCTGTCCCGCCGTCGCCTCGTCCCGCACCATCGCCCAGATTCTTGTGACGGCATCAGCGGGCCTAAGCGGCTCTGTGCCGAAGACCGCGTCCAGGACATCGGTAAACCCACCACCAATCTCGCCGAGAACTGCGGCCAGAATCTCGTCCTTAGTGTCAAAATAATAGAGAAGCATCCGGTCGCTGGTGTCAGCAACCTCAGCCAAACGGCGCACACCAGTATCGCCAAGACCCGCTTCCAGGAAATGGGTCGCCAGTTTCCCGACGATTTCTGCGCGTTTTCTATCTCTTTTACTCAAACCACTGGCCTCCGAACTTTTTTTGTAGCACTTACTACGAAAACTTGATATGTAGCACATGCTACATTTTTTAAACTGCTCTCACATACCCGAGGAAACAGATGTCGCCATTTTGGCAATATTGGATAAAGGCAACCTGCGGCTCATTAGGGCTACTCGGTCTTATTCTAGCAGGGGGAGCCATCGACGCGACGGCCGGTCCAGCGAGACTCTACTTCCAATTGATTGGCGACTCGGGACAGCTCGACCTCAATCCACATATGCAGGTCACGCTCGGTGTCCTGGGCGGTGTGTGTATTGGTTGGAGCGTTACTTTTTTTGCAACCTTCCAGGCAGCTCATGAACTTCATGGCGAGGCCGCCGCTAAAGTTTGGCGCCTGACGCTCATCGGTCTGACAGCCTGGTACGTGGTCGACAGCACATTATCCGTGGTCACCGGATTTTGGGGTAACGCTGTCATCAACACACTGTTTTTTGCCTCACTTGTCTATCCAATCATCCGCGCGGGCGTCCTGAAGCCCGCACAGCCCAACCGCAAGCAACTGGGTTTTTGAAAGGAAATCAAATGTCCTCACTACACTCACTATCGTATGGTCGACAGATGATGATCATGGTCGTTCTCTCGGTCGTGGCCTGGATAGCCTTCGCGTCATTCTTCAGGGCATTTTGGCCAGGCGGGTCTCAACCAGCGCAAAACCTCACCCTCTTCGCGATTTGGTTTGTGTCCGGCACAATCATATTCGCGGGGCTCCTGTTCTTCATTTACCGATTATTTCGCACACCACCTGCGTGGCGCGCCAACACTGCGCTTGCCCTAACGGCTCCCGCTTTGGTTTGCGATGTTTTGACCATCAATTTTTTTGAAAGCTGGTTTCCTAACGGCGGCGGCGCAGATGACAGAATCTATGCCGCCTTTATTGTAGGCGTTGTCGGCATCTTCCAACTGGTCGGTCTGTTCACCACAGACCCGCATGACACCCAGCCCACTGTTTCGTAAGCGTACCCACCTGACCACCAACCTCACATCAAGGAGAAATTGATATGACCGCTTTTCGTATTTTTCTCGGGACGTACTTCATCGTTCTGGTTGCCTACACGCTCATTGTGGGCATGAACCATGGCTGGGACCTGGGCGCCGTCTTCTTTGGCGACATAATGGCGGTGAATTGGGCGGGCCAGTTCAATCTCGACTTTATGGGCTTTCTCAGCCTCTCCGCCCTTTGGGTCTCATGGCGCCACGAATACACGCGCGCAGGCCTTGTTCTCGCTGTCCTGGCCTTCTTTGGCGGCATCGTTTTCCTGGCGGCTTATCTGCTCTATGCAACCGGCCAAGCGAATGGAGACATGAAGGTCCTGCTTCTCGGACCAGCCAGAGCGAACTCTTAGGACTGAGCCTCGTCCATTAGCTCGTCCAACGGCACGCCCGGCGCATGCTTGGAACGCCGAATCGTAAGAGAGGTGCGCACACTCGCCACATTGGGCGCAGGCGTCAGCTTTTCTGTAAGGAAGCTCTGAAAGCTTGCGAGATCCGGCGCCACACATTTCAGGATGAAGTCGATCTCACCATTGAGCATGTGGCACTCCCGCACCTGCGGCCACGCCCCAACCAGCTGCTCAAACGCCTGCAGATCAGCCTCAGCCTGAGAGTGCAGCCCCACCATGGCAAACACTGTGACGTCGAACCCAAGCCCCGGCCCATCCAGCTCAGCGTGATAACCGGCAATATATCCGGCCTTTTCCAGCGCACGCACCCGACGCAAACAGGGCGGCGGGGAGATCCCCACCCTTTTGGCCAGCTCAACATTGGTGATCCGACCATTTTCCTGGAGCTCGTTCAGGATCTGCAGGTCGATATCGTCAAGCTTTGCGCGCTTCATAACCACCCCGTCATCAAAACCCAATTAACAAACTTGGTCAGTGCCAACCCGTCAGATTCCCAAGGAGCGCCCGCAGAATTGCAGCAAGACAGCTGGCTGAACATGTTCTATTACTCCTTTTGGAGACGCTTTTCAGTAACAAAATTACCCAAACGCGCACGATCATGACCGAATTCCAGCCCTCACCGTCCCAGCAACTGCCACACGGCACCTCTTGTTGGATCGTGACCAACGGCATGGCAGGCTTTGAAATGCAGGCGATCGGCGTCGCCGAAGCGTTGGGTCTCTCCCCAGAATTGAAACATGTGGCCCCACCGGCACCCTACAAATGGATGGCGCCCTGGGGCCCTGCTGCTGCCAATGAGAGCATCGCGGCGCCCTGGCCTGATCTTGTGATTGCGAGCGGCCGCCAAGCCATTCCCTACGCTCGAAAAATCAACCGGGCGTCTGGGGGCAAGGTCTTTGTTGCCATTCTGCAAAATCCAAAGGTCTCCCCCTCTCATTTCGACCTTGTCTGGGCGCCTGAGCACGATCAGCTGACCGGGCCGAATGTCATCAGCACGCTGACCGCACCTAACAGGATTACGCCTGAGAAGCTCGCAAAAGCGGCCGATGAGCTCAGCCAGCGATATGCAACTCTGCCACCAAAGAAAATCGCGGTTGTTCTAGGCGGCCCCAATAAGGTCTACCGGTTTTCCTCAGCGGATATGGCGAACCTTGCCAAGGCGCTAAAGGAGCTTGCAGAGCGGGAGAATGCAGGCCTCATGGTCACCACTTCAAGGCGGACCAATGCAGAGGCAACCGCCGTCCTGCGCGAGGAACTCCGTTCGGTGCCACACGACATTTACGATGCTCTGTCAGATGCGCCGGAAGACAATCCCTATCCAGGCCTCCTCGGGCTCGCCGATGCTATTATCGTCACTTGTGATAGTCACAATATGGTGGGCGAAGCGACAGTGACCGGAAAGCCGGTATATCTTGTGGAGCTTGAAGGTGGATCGGCTAAGTTCCGCCGTTTTCTGGACGCGCTCTACGTTAACAATGTCGCGCGACAATTTGACGGCTTGCTTGAAACATGGTCCTACGCACCCTTAAATGCTACGCAGGAAATCGCGGCAGCCATCGCCGCAGCGTATAGTTGCAAAAACAAAAGTGATTAATGCCATGAGCTTGATCGATCTTGAAGCGCTCCGCGCGACACCTCTAAAAACCGATCCCTACGACTTTCTGGTCGTTCCAAATTTCGTAACAGGCGACAATCTGGATCGCGTCATCCGCGACTATCCAAACGTGACAACGCCTGGCTCTGTTCCCCCATCAGAGTTGGACATCACCGGCGACTTCGATGCGCTGATGAAGGAAATGAACGGTCCTGAATTTGAGGCAGTTATCGAAGAGAAATTCGATCTGGACCTGTCCGACCGCCCGACCATGTTCACCGTGCGCGGCCATTGCCGCGAGACAGATGGTAAAATCCACCCGGACAGTGAAACCAAAATCATCACAGTCCTGCTCTATCTCAACAAACCAGACGAGTGGAGCCATGAAGGCGGCAAACTGCGCATCCTGCGCAGCGCCACCGATCTTGAAGATTATGTGGATGAAGTCCCTCCCTACGGCGGCACACTGCTTGTCTTCCGCCGGGCTGATCATTCTTGGCATGGACATGAACCCTTCAAGGGGCCGCGCCGAGCGGTGCAAATGAACTGGGTCACCGACCAACGGGTTGTCATGGCCGAACAACGCCGACATAAATTGTCGTCCACCGTTAAAAAGCTGAACCCATTTTCTTCGGCTTGAACCAGATCAAAGCAGCGGTCCCTGCGAACCGCTACATCACCAACCAACGAAACGCAGACGAGATCGAAAGACTTTCATGACCCTCAATATCGAGACCTTCACGAACGCGGATCTTTCACAAGGGTGGCGCCCTGGGAACAATGCAGGTGGCGCTTCGCTCTTTAAAGCACTGGGCCATCCGTTGGCGGCGCCCAAGGGCCATGCGATCGTTGAACGCCTGAAGGGTCTGGGGCCTGTCGCGATTTATGATCCGACCGGGATAATTGGCAACTTTCATTCCTATTATGATCTCTCAAAGGTAGAGATTGACGGCTATTACGTGCAGCGGGTCGAAGACCTGGGCCAGCCTTTCCTCGGCCATGAGGCAAAACCAGTCTCAACTTGCGCGGACGGCAAGGCGAGTGCAGTTCTTGTTTTATTGTTCGACGCGGAAAAAGTCCTGGGGCCCATCTCCCATTGTTTCCCGAAGGATGCGACCATCATCACCCTCGACGACATGCGCATCCCCGACGAGATGCTGACCAACCAGCGTAACTATCTCGACCCGATGAACTTCGCCACCAACTTTGCCTTCCTGCGGGATCACAAAGGAGCCAATGGCTCAGATGGGCTTCACACCACAGTCGCCAGCGCCAACTATTGGGCTACTCACGGCGCAAAAGATCCCAAGCTTTGGCTCTGCCTGTTTGATGAAGAAGGTAATGAGCTGGCGGCCTGGGAAGAAGGCCTGCCTGCAGCCGGGTGTCCCTACGCAATCAACAGCGAGACGGTCCGCAAGAAATTCAACTTGGAGGATTTTCAGGGCTCTCTCTTCATTCATGCGATCCGCATTGCGGGCCATGATGTGGTGAAGTACGCCATGGACGTCTATGGCGATAATGGCAAGAGCCTGACCTGCAGTCACGATGCCAATGCCTGGCCAGCCGATTTTTACGCTGGAATGCCTGCGGGCGAAGAGGATGAAGAGCTCACATTGATTGTGCAGAACTCGCATCCCATGCCCATCCCGCCAAAGTCAGTCGGTTTCAACATTGTCGGTGCGCAGGACATTGCCTGGCATGAAGAAGAAATCCCTCCCTTTGGCACCAAGACACTGAACGTGAGCGAAATGCTGCCCCAGGCAAAGTTCCCGGATCAGATTGAAACTGTGGCCGGGCGCTATTTTGTGCGGCCCCGCTATGAAGTCGTCCGGACCAAAACCGGTCAGCGACGCATGGCCCACGGCAATGTAGAACGCACGGACCTGGAACCTAATCCGGAGATTCCGGGGCTCGAAGCAACCATGGGCAAAGGCTACATCATGCCCTTGCCGGTGCTCCCGACCGACCTGTTCAACTCCACCCTCCTGCCCACACCGATGGCGCGCTCCGAACAAGAAATGCCGCTGCGGATCGAACTTATGGACGCAGACGGATCAACCGTGGCCTCAAAATATCTAGGTCGTATCCAGCGCCGAGATCACATGGCGATCAATATTGATGCCTGGCTCAAAGAGGAAAGCGCGAAACTTCCATCGGGCCATGGCCACGCAGAGTTTCTCTATGACTTCCGCGAAGGCGGTGAGGCAAACGGCTGGCTGCACGCGCTCGGTCGTTATGAGCAAAAATCATCTGGGCACCGCGCAGAAACCATCTTCGGCGCGCATATCTACAACACGGCCATCATCTACAAAGACGAGCCTCAGTCTTACATTGGCAAGCCACCAGGCCTCACCACGCGGCTGTTCTTGCGCCTCGGCGATGATCCAAAAGACACGCTCTGTCACCTGGTCTACCCGGCCTCCACACCCTGGCACGAAAAGTCAGACACACGCCTGATCCTGCACAACGCAGAGGGCGAGCCGGTGGCGGAAAAACGCATTCAGATCAATTGTGGTGGCTCCCGTTTCTGGCGCTACCATGAACTCTTTGATGCAGAAGAGCGCTCCCGCGTGTCGGTGAAAGGCAATGATCTGGGCTACATAATCGTCCGGGACACGACCTGTCGCTTGTTCGGTTTTCATGGTCTGATCAATGGCGATACCAGCTTTTGCCTGGATCACATGTTCGGATTCTAGGATCAATCCGTCTGATTGATTGACTCCGCCGACCCTTCTGGCGAGGGTACCGCTCTCCTTGTCGGTCGGAAGTTAAACATGCGCTTATTTGTTCGAATCTTCCTCGGAATTTTTGCTCTCGCCGTGATCGGCCTCGCGATTTTCCTCGTCCCACCACATCTGCAAACACAAGGCATCAAGCCCGATCTGCCAACCGAACAGGCATTGCGCAATCTGATGACGGCGGAAGACGGCCCCATCGCCGTACACTATGTCCTGACCGCGAGTCAGAGTGTGCGCGGCCGACAACTGGCTCACACCACCTTTCTTGTCGAATGGGCCAATGGCAACCTATTCGCTATTGACGCTGGGATGGACGAGACAGGTGCCGCCGATTTTGCAGAGCTGATGAACCGCATCAGCGGCGGCGGCGAAGCGCAATTCTTCGGAACTCTCGGAGCTCAGCTGGGAAGCGAGCTTGAGCGCGTGAAGGGCATCGGCTTCACCCATCTCCACATCGATCACACGCAAGGCGTCACAGCTTTTTGTAGTGACCGTGGTGCAGGCACCGATCTTCTACAAACCAACGACCAGCGCGACGAGCACAATTTCAACACGGTAGAAGGTGCAGAGATCGTGACAAAATCCTGCCTGTCGCGGGGTACCTTACAGGGGCGAGAGATATTGACCAACGACGCCTTCCCTGGGCTTGGCCTTATTGCTCTGGGTGGACACACCCCCGGCTCCACGCTCTTTGCAGTGGGGCTCAAAGATCATCTTTGGCTCTTCTCTGGCGACACGACCAATACGAAAACCGACCTGGTCAACAATAGAGGCAAAGGCTTTGTCTATTCCGGCCTCTTCGTGCCGGAAAACACAGGCCGCACAGAAAATCTGCGCCTATGGCTGACGGGGCTCGACACCAACGCAGATATCGACGTCATTGTCTCCCACGACCTGGAAGCCTTGCTGGCAACAGGAATGCCAAAGTTCAGCAGATGACGAGCATACCGCAACTCCGGTTGGCCTTTTTTGCTTCGCGAAATGGAAGCGCCATGCGCGCTATCCATTCAGCAATTTCTGCTGATGAACTCGAGGCTAGTATCGGTGTAGTTATATCAAACAACGCCGACGCCTTAGCGCTCACTTGGGCGAGAAAACAAAACCTCCCTGCTCACCACCTAAGTGCGACAAAGCTCGGCTCACCGGAGGCGCTCAGCGAAAAGACCCTCGAAGTTCTGTCGGATGCCAACATCACCCACATCGTCCTTAGCGGCTATATGAGAAAACTGAGCAATCAGATACTCAAAAACTATGCAGGCCGCATACTGAACGTTCACCCCTCTCTCCTTCCAGCATTTGGCGGCAAAGGCATGTATGGCGATTACGTGCATGAGGCAGTTCTGAATGCAGGCGTCAATGAAAGTGGCGCAACCATCCACCTGGTAACGGAGGACTACGATGAAGGCCCCATATTAGGACAAATACGCTGTGAAGTGTTAGACACTGATGATCTGAAATCGCTCAAATCACGTGTCGCCCCAATCGAGGCCACACTTTACATCAGCACTCTAAAACAGATCGAAGTCAACGCGACATCGACTTAGTCGAAATGCCTCACTCTCCAACAGCGAGCTGTTCACCACGCTGATACCGATCAAGCTCGTCCGGGTCGAAACCCTGATCATTGTCGACAAACTCATCCCGCATGAAATCCTTCGCGGGATCGACGGTGATGGCTTTGGCGATCATCTTCCGGCACATCCTGTCGAGGAACGTCTTGTTGCGCGAGCTCCGCGCCGCCATCCAGATGGCGAGACGCGTAGACCGTTCCTTCTTGCGAATTCTCTTCTGCTCGTCGTTCATTCCGCGGGCTCCATATGCTGCGCACTGGTGGCCGTGTCGACGGGCACCTCAGCTGCAAGAGGAACAACCCGACACGGGATGCCCTTGAGATGGGGAATACCCTGTTCGAGATCCAGATAATCTGGATCGTCACGGCAGAGCTGCGCATCGCTATAGTCCCAGGCACCGCTCAAGGAGCCGTTGCCTTGTGCCATCTCAGGCTTCCACCAACCATGGGGCACACGCACCAGATCATCCGGCATCGCGTCTTTGATGGCTAGCAGGGCTTTGACCTTCCCAAGTTGATTTTCAACCGTTACCCAGTCGCCCTCAGACACACCCGCTGCCTTGGCGGTTTTCTCATTCAAATAGATCTGCGGTTCCGGGCACCGGGCGCGCATCTCCGGAATATGGCGGTGGCCTGTCTGGAAGAACGGATCTTCACGCACACCGGTAAACATCTTCAGCGGATAGTCTTTGTCATGGGGCGGGTCTTCCCGGAAATAGGGCAGCGGGTCAAACCCAAGCTCTTCAAGCAGCGAAGATTTAAGTTCCACTTTCCCACTTGGCGTCGCAAACCCTGTCTTCTCATAGGTCTTGAAGGCCGGCTTTTTGAAATAAACTTCCGTGTCTGAAATCAGATCAGCAAAACTCTTGCCCGTCCCTTCGACACGATAGTCATAAAAGTCTTCAATTGTGTCCCACGGCACCACGTCGGGCATGTCCAGGGCTCCGGCAACCTGCTTCCAGAATTCAAATGTACTCTTGCATTCACCCGGCGGGTCCATCGCCTTTTCGGAGAAACGGATGGTGGACATCCACCCGAACATGTCGTGGATCCAGGGCCGCTCGAGCCAGCTATCGGCAGGCAGGATATAATCAGCCAGCTGCGCCGATGGCGTCATGAACTGTTCGTGAGACACGATCAGATCTTGGTTCATCATCGCTTTGTGAATGAGCGGCATGTTCGCGTAGCTCATGAGCGGATTGTTGCCTAAGAAGAAGAACGCCTTCACAGGATATTCCCCTTCCCCGGCCATGGCACGGAAGGTCGCAGACGGCGTTGCCATATGGCAGCCCGTCACGAGGTTCGCATATTCCTGACCATAGACGCGCTTGGTCGGCTCCCGGAACGCCAGCTGACCGCGATAGGTAAAGGCCGGATGGTCTTTGGAGCCGAGCTGTTTCATCTTCTGTTCGTCAGAGAGCACATGGTGCATCTCAATAGCGGACTCGTTCACAATGTCCGGGTTGAACCCTTGCAGGAGCTCCCCTCCAGGTACATCCACATAGCCGCAGATTGAGCGCAGGATCGTCTGAAGCCGAATGCCCGACGTACTGTTCCGCTGCATATCCGTGATGGGTGTCCAGGGAATGATGGAGGGGCCGCTTGTTGCATAGACACGCGCGGCCTCCACAATCATCTCTGGGTCACAGCCCGTGAGGTCGGCAACTCGATCGAGCGGATATTCATTGACCCGCTCTTTTAATTCTTCAAAACCAAGGGTCCAGTCGGCAACGAACTCTTTGTCATAAAGCTCTTCGTCAATGATGACCTTAAGCCAGCCAAACATCATGGCGGCATCACTGCCTGCTTTCAGCGGCAGCCAGATGTCGGCACGCTCCGCGCTGGAGCTGCGCCGTGGATCCATGACGATCAGCTTTGCGCCGCGCGCCTGAGCTGAACGGATGCTGTTGTAGAGCGGTGTCCAACTGTGGCGCCGGGGATTGTGTCCCATCAGCACAATGCAGTTCGTGTTGCTAAAGTCTCCAAACGGGAACCAGCCATAGCTGAAGCGATTAATCGCCGCCGTGTTTCCCGCGCACAAAGCCACACCGCTGATCCAGTTGGGCGATCCCACATGGTTCATCACGCGACGGCCAAGACCATGATCTGTCGACGTGTTCCACTGACTGGTCGACACAGCCCAAGCTTCAGGCCCGTGCTCCGCAACAATCTTTTTAAGGCGGGAGCTAATATCACTCATCGCCTCTTCCCAGGTGACCTGCTCAAACTTGCCGGACCCGCGCTCGCCAACACGTTTCAGGGGATGGAGAATGCGGTTCGGATGCGCGAGGCCCTTGGGCGCAACGATCCCCTTCATACAGATATTGTCTTTGAAGATGGGATTGTCCGACGAACGGATTTTCGTCACCCGTCCTTTTTGCACCTCACCGACGACGCTGCAGGCGATGTCGCAGGCCGCGCAAATCATCCGTTTGGTCGTCACGCCCTCGCGAGTTGGACGCTCTTTATATTCCGCGTCGACTATCTCTTGAGGATCGAAGGGGACCGGTGCTGGCATTTTTTCCTCCCTGGTTCGGAAACGCCATTTACATACATACGTGAATGTATGTAAGATACGATAAACAACCACAGCACAGAGTTCAAGACTCAAATGGCAGCAACATCCGCACGGGCCCGCACCCAGTCAGACCGCTCCAGTGAAATGCAACAAAAACTGATCGCAGCGACCATCCAATCTCTGATCGACAAGGGATACGCCCGCACGACAGCCGTTGAAGTCTGTGCAAGGGCCGGTGTCACACGTGGCGCCCTCTTCCATCACTTCGAGAGCCTGCCAGCCTTGATCGCGGTCGCATTGAGCGACACCTATGACCGCCTGCTCCTTGGATCGCGCCCAAGTGAAGCAGACATAACCATTGAACAATGGATCACCTGGGCCTGGTCCCGCGTCAGCCAACGGCAATTCAAAGCCGTCATCGAAATCTGGCTTGCCTCCCGCAACGACCCGGAATCCACCGCCGACATCCAACCAGCCATCGAGCGGTACAAAGAAATTTTCACACCATCAGAGAGCAACCCACTCTACAAACGCTTTGGATCAGACAAAAAGGCAGGCGCTTTTTATAGACTGGCGGTGGAGACCATGTTGGGCCTGGCCCTTGGGCGGGCGGCTAACCCGAATGGCGCAGCGCTCGACCATGAACAGATTGTCCTCGACCAGCTTTGTGCCTATGCCCGCGAGATCGACACCCAATGACTACCATTGCCGGGCTGATTTATGCAGGCGGTGGAAGTACTCGCTTCGGTGCTAATAAGGCGGAAGCCACCCTCCAAGGGCGCCGCCTCATCGACCATGTTGCAGAACGCCTCGGGCGCCAGGTGACGACCCTTGCGGTTGCAGGACCTGTACGCCTCACAGATGCCAAAAACCTGGATGATGGCGCACATGTTGGCAAAGGCCCTCTCGCCGGTCTGTTCGCAGGCCTCAAATGGGCTTCAGACCTCCCCGGCATTAATTGGCTTGTAACCACCCCCTGCGACGTCCCTGTTCTGCCGACAAACCTCGTCGCCCTTCTCACAAAAAACCTCACGGACACACCCAGAGTGTTGAACATCGAGGAACGCTGGCAGACAGGCTGTGCCCTATGGCCAACAAGCGCCTATGCGATCATTGAGGGGCTCCTGATAGCTGGCGAAGACCTATCCCTGCATGCAGCGCTAAAGCAGCTTCATGCAAAAACTGTCGAAACCTACCCAACATCCCTGGATGGTGCCTTCACCAACATCAACACCCGGGATGACCTGATCCAACTTGAACGTGAGCTCTCAAAATCACATGGCTGAAATGAACAAGGTCATCGGGGTCATTGGCTGGCAGAACAGCGGCAAAACCACCCTGGTGGTGGAGTTGGTGAAACATTTGACCGCCGAAGGGTTCAATGTCTCAACGGTGAAACATGCCCACCACGCTTTCGACATCGACAAGCCCGGCAAAGACAGTTTCAAACATCGCGAAGCCGGTGCCAGAGAAGTGATGGTCGCCTCGGACACACGATGGGCCCTGATGCGGGAGCTACAAAACGAGACACAGCTCTCGCTGCCGGACTTGGTGGCGAGAATGGACGACGCTGACATTATCTTGGCGGAGGGCTTCAAATCAGGCCACCACCCGAAGATCGAAGTCTGGCGTGACCCTGAGACCGAGCTCCTGGCACTGAGCGATCCCAACATCATCGCCGTGATTGCCCCGTCCCGAGCGCCTATTCCCAATTGTCCCTGCACTATCCTTGCGCGCGACAAACTGGGACTCATCGCAGATCTCCTTCTCAAAACCTGCGGGCACAGATTGGAGACCCACGAAACTGAGACCCAGGAAACCGGGACCCAGGAAACCGGGACAAAGTGACACGGCCGCAGGAAAAGCGGGGGTTTTTGCCCGATTCGCCTTGAAATTAGTTTGGAATAAGTCTAACTAGCACTCCAGAAGTTAGATTAATTCCAAACTGGGAGTTCCCCTTATGAGCGTATTGGTCGGTAAAGCCGCCCCCGATTTCACCGCAGCTGCTGTTCTTGCCGATGGCGACATCGTCGATGACTTCAACCTGAAAGAGCATCTGAACGGCCATTACGGCGTCATTTTCTTCTACCCTCTCGACTTCACCTTTGTCTGCCCGTCGGAAATTTTGGCTTTCTCAAACCGGGTACCGGCCTTTGAAGAGCGCAACACCAAGGTGATCGCCGTCTCTGTCGACAGCCAATACAGCCACTTTGCTTGGCGGAACACCTCGCCAAATGAAGGCGGCCTCGGCCCGGTCCAGTTCCCCATGGTGGCCGACATCACCAAGCAGATCGCCCGTGACTATGACGTCCTGATCCAGGAAGACGGCGTGGCGCTGCGCGGCACCTTCCTCATCGACAAGGAGGGCATTGTCCGCCATCAGCTCGTCAATGACTTGCCCATCGGCCGGAACGTGGACGAAGCAATCCGCACCCTCGACGCTCTCCAATTCCACGAAGAGCATGGCGATGTCTGTCCTGCAGGTTGGAACAAGGGCGACGAAGGCATGAAAGCGGACGCTGACGGCGTTGCTAAATATCTGGGAGAGCACGCAGAAGCGCTATAGTTCAAGACCTTCAGGCCCGCCGCGATCACAGTTTCGCGACGGGCCTTTTGATTCCCTTGCCCCCTTTTGACCCGCCGCAGGAGTCCCTATATTGAGGCCCTGCTTGAGGAACAATTGACCGATTCCCCGGCACCGAAATCAACCGAGTACGCACCATGTCAAACCAGCATCATTCCAAAGTGACCATTATCGGCTCAGGCCCCGCAGGCTACACAGCCGCCATCTATGCCGCCCGGGCGATGCTGGAACCGACAATCATTCAGGGCATCCAGCCGGGCGGTCAGCTCACCATCACCACGGAAGTGGAAAACTATCCAGGATTTGCTGAAGAAATTCGGGGGCCCTGGTTGATGGAGCAGATGGAAGGCCAGGCCCGACATGTCGGCACCAACATCGTGTCCGACACCATCACTGAGGTGGACCTGAAAGCAACGCCCATCCGCATGGTCGGTGACAGCGGCGACATTTACACAACAGACGCCCTCATCATTTCGACCGGCGCTCAGGCCAAATGGTTGGGCCTCCCGTCAGAAGAAAAATTCCAAGGCTTTGGCGTCTCCGCCTGCGCAACCTGCGACGGTTTTTTCTATCGCGGCAAAGAAGTAATCGTTGTTGGCGGTGGCAACACGGCTGTGGAAGAAGCCCTCTTCCTCACAAATTTCGCGAGCAAGGTAACCGTCGTGCATCGCCGGAACGAATTCCGCTGCGAAAAAATCCTGGCTGATCGCTTGTCAAAGAACGACAAGATCGAAACTGTCTGGGACACGGTTGTTGACGAAATCGTCGGTGACACCGACCCGCTCGGCGTAACCGGTGCTAAAGTGCGCAACGTCAAGACAGGCGAAGAAAGCACCATCCATGCAGACGGTGTCTTCATTGCCATTGGTCACGCGCCCTCAACAGAGCTTTTCGCAGATCAGCTGGAAACCAAGCAAGGCGGCTATCTGATAACCGCGCCTGACAGCACAGCAACCTCCATTCCTGGTGTCTATGCAGCTGGTGATGTCACAGACGACACTTATCGCCAAGCGGTCACGGCGGCAGGTATGGGCTGCATGGCAGCACTTGAAGCAGAAAAATTTCTGGCTGCAAGAGAAATTGTTGCTGAGGCGGCTGAATAGCCAGCGCTCCTTGCAGCGAACTAGTGCACCCGGTTTTCTGAGCGCATACGATCAGGTGTGCTCCCCGTCCATCCGTTAAATGCGCGAATGAACGAGTTGGGGTCGTCATATCCTAGCAAGAAAGCAATCTCGGCATTTGTGTAGGCAGACCGGGTGAGATAGTGCGCCGCTAGTTCCTCACGCAGCCGGGTGATTTCTTTCTGAAAGCTGGTTCCCTCTTCCGCCAGACGCCGCTGTAGCGTGCGGTCGCTCACGGCCATTTGCCGCGCGACTTCCGACATTGTGCACTGCCCGCCTGCCAGGCTCTCGGTCAGGCACGCCCTGACCCGAGCGCGAAAATCAGCTTCAGGGGCAAGGTCCTGCATCCGAGTCCGAAGCTCTGGCTCAAAAATGGACCACATGGATTCGTTCGCCGTCAGAAAGGGACGCTCTACATCGGCTTGCGAAAAGACGATCCGACAAACATCGGACTCAGAAAGACGACAACCGAAGAATTTTTCGTACCCGCCTGTGTCCATTGCTGCCTTGGGAAGCATCACCCCCAGAGGAACAAGGGTTCCCCGCGTGGCCGAACGCGCCAAATGCACAAGAAACACCTGCTCCATCAGAAAATAGCTCAAGGGAATTTCCAACGTAGGCGGATCAGGCTCGATTGTCACCTCTGTCCGGTCTTGGTCACGTTTAATTTTAAGACGCAGCGGCCCCACAAGAGGTTTGTACTGCGCCAAGCGATCAAGCGCTGCACTGAGATTCCGGCTGCAGAAGCACGCGAACAGAGGAGGACTGAACGTCTCCGCAGAAAACGCTTGCGCCACTTTGAGGGGGAACAAAGGATCGCCCGAGGCCTTCATGATCGCATCCCAGAGACGAAAATATTCAGGGGTCGAAAGTGTTGGAGTCTCTCGTGTAAACAGGTCGAGAGGCAGGCTGGCCGAGCGGAGAACATCTTGGGCGGAAATGCCCAGATCTCCCAGCAGAGCCTGCCAGCCAAAATCCACAACAAATTGCGACCCGCTATTGGTCATTTCGCAGCACTCAATATCGCACGATCAAAAATACGGTCTCCAAACCACTTCCGAATGAACAGAAGCGGACGGGCGAGTTGTCCCGCCGCATACCGCGTTTTGGGACGCCTGGCCTTCACCGCCCGCGAAACCACTTTCGCAATCAGCGAGGCAGGTGAAGCTTTCCCGTTCGCATATGAGTCAGAGATCGCCCCAGCAACATTGCGCGCCATCGGCGCATAAGGCCCATCGCCCGAATATTTGATCAACGGCTCCTCCGTCACATGTCCGAACTCAGTTTGAATAATGCCAGGCTCCACAACAACCACGTCGATTTTGAAGGCCGACAGTTCAAGCCGCAGGCAGTCAGCCAATCCCTCAAGTGCATGTTTCGATGCATGATACCACGCCCCCATAGGCGTATAGATCTTTCCGCCCATCGAGGTAATAAAAACAATCTTACCCGCTTTCTTTTCTCGCATGTGCGGCAGCACCAACTGAACCAGGCGGGCCCCGCCAAATACATTCACCTCAAATTGGTAGCGCGCGTCATCTGCCGGAATATCCTCCACTGCGCCCAAAAGACCGAAGCCAGCATTATTGATGAGAACATCAACGCCGCCATGGGTGTTTGAAATGTGGGCGATGCCAGCGGACATGCTCGCCTCTTTGGAAACGTCCATCTCTATGACGTCCGCACCCATTTTCTTGAGGTCTTCCATCTCCCCGACCCGCCGCGCCGCCGCAACCACAATAAGCCCGTCTTTCAGCAGTTTTTGCGCTATAGCCTTGCCCATGCCCGACGACGCTCCTGTCACCAGTGCGACCTTCTTCTGACCTTTTGCCATGCCCGTCTTCCCGTTCACTGTTCATAACCACAGTAAAGATAGGAACGACCGGGTGAAACATCACTCGCCAAAGGCGCCAACAAACTGGCGAACCCCGCCAATTGTATAATCGCCCATATTCGGCGGGAAATTAGATGATGTCGACGGAATAGACCCAGGCGGTGTAGAGCACATAGAGCGATAGAAAAACAAATCCCTCTGCCCGGCCAATCGCGGCTCGGCGCCAAACAAGCGGTGCCAGCAAAAGTGCGACGCCGAGAACGATCCATACATCAATATCTGCAATGCGGCCCGCTATGGGCATAGGCGTGACGATCGCAGTCGTACCCAGTATACCGAGCACATTAAACAGATTGCTGCCCAGAACATTGCCCATCACCACATCAGCATGCCGCCGATAGGCCGCGACAATGACGGTGGCAAGCTCTGGCAGTGACGTCCCAATCGCCACAAGCGTCAGCCCGATGATTGCATCTGACACGCCAAGTTGCCTGGCAATCGCTGTCGCCCCTTCAACAAGGGCATAGGCACCCCCTGCCAGAAATAGGAGACCTGCCAGGCAAAACAGGATTGCCATCGAGAGAGAGATCCGCGACGCGCTGATATCGCGTTCAACCCGTCGCAAAATTTCCTCCCCGTTTTTGCTATTGCGGCGCTCAACAAGGAAGGCGAACGTGAGATAGGCGACAAGGGCAGCCACCATCACGGCACCAGCAGGACGGTCAACGACACCACCAAACGAAAGACCAACCAGCACTATGCTCGCGATCAATACCGCCAACGCGTCTCGCTTGACCTCCCGTCCGCTGCACGCGACGGGGGCCAGGATCGCGGCAAAGCCCAGAATGAGAAGAATGTTAGCGATGTTGGACCCGACAACATTGCCAAGCGCAATGTCGGGCACCCCACCCATTGCAGCAGTCAGAGAGACCATAAGCTCAGGAAGCGATGTCCCAAACCCGACAATCACCATGCTGACAAACAAGGTTGAAAGATGGAATCTGTGAGCGATAGCGATGCTCCCGCGAAGGATTGCTTCACCGCCCAAAAACAACAACACAAAACCGAGACCAAGAAGGAAAATGTCCATATACGCTACCTTTCCCCAGAAGGTAGGGCGAAAGGACGGTGACGACAATGAACAAAATGCCGTCTGGCCATGAATATATAAGTGAAGCCTGACTAGGTCACGCACTCATAAATGACTAGCGTGGTTTTGGGATTGCTGATTCACTTCTTCTACAGAGGAGAGCCGCATGACCCACCGTCGCTACGAACT
>NZQM01000135.1 GCA_002695905.1 Parvibaculum sp. | reverse complement strand
TCAGTTCGTAGCGACGGTGGGTCATGCGGCTCTCCTCTGTAGAAGAAGTGAATCAGCAATCCCCAAACCACGCTAGTCATTTATGAGTGCGTGACCTAGAGCGCCGCTTATGGTGAAAACCACGATGCCAAGCCAGTCGAGGGCGGCAATGCTGCTATCGAATATCACTTTTTGCTCTTGTCTAAATCGTGATGACTGCCGCAACACAGTCGAAAGTCATTTTGCGATGATCCTTTTCCCCGCACCGGGAAGGCCGTGTCCTCCCGTGGCCCAGAGGAAAGCGCGAATAAATCTGCATATAAAGTGAGAGCCTTCGGTCGCATAAGTGGCGGCTCCAAGCTCCTTCTGCAAAAGGGGGCATTGGGTAAGGTTTGATACGCTGCCCGCCCCCCTTGAGAATTGATCACGCGAACAACTTTTCGGCGGTTTTGGCCACGCGCGCTCCGAGATACCGGGCACCGGCAAGCTCGTCTTCGTCGGGTTGGCGGCTGCCATCACCACCGGCGATGGTAGTCGCACCATAAGGCGCACCACCACGAACCTTGTCATGTCCCGATTGGCCTTCGAACCCATAATCGAGGCCGACGATGGTCATCCCGAAATGCAGCATGTTCGTGATCAGAGAAAATAAGGTGGTCTCTTGTCCTCCGTGCTGCGTCGCGCTGGCTGTGAAGGCTGCGCCGACCTTCCCGTTCAATGCACCCCGCGCCCAGAGACCACCCGCCTGATCGAGAAACGCCGCCATCTGCGACGACACCCGGCCGAACCTTGTGCCGGTTCCGATGACGATCGCGTCGTAGCTTTCCAGTTCTTCGATCGTGGCAATCGGCGCATCTTGATCCAGTTTGAAGTGACTGGCACGAGCGATCTCTTCCGGGACCGTCTCGGGCACGCGCTTCACGTCGACAATCGCGCCTGCTTCCCTCGCACCTTCCGCGACCGCGTTGGCCATCACCTCGATGTGACCATAGGTCGAATAATATAGAACGAGAACCTTGCTCATGACTTTGTTTCCTTCGTTGTGAGTTTATCATCGGCCTGACCGAATGCGTAGGCATCCATCCGCAAGACACCGTAAGTCGTGCTGGTATGAAGCCTTTCGGCAGACGCCTCTGATCCTGCCGCCCCCAGTGCAACAAAAAGGGGCAGAAGATGCTCTTCGGTCGGGTGATTGCGCTGAGCGTTCGGAGCGAGACGTCGGTAAGCGAGAAGATCGCAGGTACGACCTTCTCTAAGTGCCTCATCGAACCAGTCTGCAAATTCGTTGACCCATTCGGGCTCTTCCTTGCCTTGCTGGCCGCGCCAGCTGGAGAGATCATGTGTGTAGCTTCCGCTGGCGATAATCAGGACGCCTTCACGCGTAAGGGGCGCGATGGCCCGTCCGACCTCGAGATGATGCCCGGGCCCCAGCTGGCTTTGCACTGAAAGCTGCACGACCGGTATGTCGGCATCGGGCCAGATCAGCATCAGAGGAACCCAGGCTCCGTGATCGAGACCGCGGGCGTTATCGGTGGCTGCAGACAGACCGGCATCGCCCAGGAGATCCACCACGCGTTCTGCCAACTCCGCAGAGCCGGCCGCAGGATAGGACAGCCGGTAAAGGGCTTCGGGGAAGCCCGCAAAGTCATGGATCGTCTCGTTCTTCTCGACAGCATTGACCGTGGGAATGCGAGTCTCCCAATGAGCTGACACGACAAGGATCGCGCGTGGACGGGGTATTGTGGGCGCCAGCCCCTCGAGGAAGTAGCGGGCGGCTACATCCTCGAGTGGAAGCGTCGGAGCTCCGTGCGAAAGAAAAAGCGGGCGAAGCATGGGTTCAGACCTTCTTCGCGAACGGATTACCGATCGCATAAGCGCCGTCGCCAAACATTGCTTGCGCGAGCAGAGTCACTGCCCAGAACACGGGATATTCCCAGCCACCTCCCGGATTAGAAAAGCTGAAGCCAGCGGAAAGGTGCGGGATAATTGCTCCGATCATGATGACCAGCGCTCCAAGCGCAGCCCAGCGGGTCATGAAACCCACAATAAGCGCAAATCCAAGCGCAATCTCGCCCGCCATGACAGGATACGCGAGAATGCCGGGAAAGCCGATGCTTTCGAAAAATCCGACCGTTCCCGCTGGGGTAAATACGACTAGCTTGGTCAATCCGTGCGTAAGTAGGAGCGAGCCGCTCGTCACTCGCAACAGGGCAATGGCTCGGGATGTTGTAATGGCGTCAGTCATAAAGTCCTCCAGGTCGGTTGAACACTAGATAGTCTGATACGGTTTTGCATTGAATTGCCCATCATTGACTACTGGCTATGCGTTTACGTATACCAAGGCATGGACTGGGACGACCTTCGGACATTCCTTGCAATCGCGCGGCACGGCACGCTCTCGGCCGCGGCGCGCTCGCTTGGAGTTACTCAACCAACGATGGGGCGCCGCCTCGCAGCTATGGAGAAACGAATTGGGGCTCGATTGCTCCAGCGCACCCCGACCGGATATGCGCTTACGCCGCCCGGGGAGGCAGTGCTCGGCAATGCGGCACGCGCTGAAGCTGAAGTCCTGGCTGCGGAACGCGCGATCACCGGAAGGGACGTTGCTCTCGAAGGAGTCGTTAGGCTGACAACAGTTGACACGCTGGCCGCGCGCATAGTCGCGCCGGCCCTTGCTGCGCTCCAAGACAAGCATCCGGGCATCGTGGTAGAGCTTGTTCCCGATACGCGATCGCTCAGTCTGTCGAAGCGCGAAGCCGATATTGCGCTCCGCATGACACGATTTGAAGGACATGAAGTTGCAACCAGACGCGTTGGTGCGGTTGCCATCGGGCTTTATGCCACCGCTGAGTGGATCGAGCCGGCCAAACGCGGCGATGTGCGGCTCGTCACGGTTTTGGACGATCAGGCCCACCTACCGGAAGCCAAGTTGCTTCGAGAAGTATTTCCGAACGCCTCCATAGGCTTCAGATCGAACAGTCGCGAAGTGCAGCTACATGCTACTCTCGCAGGTGCCGGGGTCGCAGCCCTGGCTTGCTACAGAGCAGATTTGGAACCAAGCCTCGTCCGGCTCAAGAACTCGAAATCGGAACTGGTCCGTGACATCTGGTTAGGGGTGCATATCGACATGCGACACATGCCAAGGGTTCGCGCGGTTGCGGACGCGGTGATTGCAGCGTTGAAGGAGAACTCCAGCGTTTTAAATCCGAAAGCCCGATAGAATATGGCCGCTCACAAATCCTAGCAGGTCCTAACTGTGGGTCCGCTTCTAGGCGGGTTATAGGTACAGGGCAGATGATCGAAATTGGGCGCAAAGCTGGCTATATGCCAATGTCCGCAATTGGGTCGTTGGCAGACCAGCCGCTTTTATCTGTAAAGCTTAAAAAGCAGCCGGTCCGGTTTCAGGAGATGGCGAGCCGGCAGCGAATGACTGACTTTGGGGTGGGAAGCAGACCTCCCCGCTACCGGATCTTATGACCAGCCCCGGTCCATTTTGCCACGACTTCCGCGATCGGAGTTTGCTGCTCGCCGGAAGGAACAGGGTAGTGATGCACCGACAAGACTGTCGCATAATTTTCGGCGCCATCCTTCGCGATCATGATGCGGTCGCCGGGAGAGGGTAGCGCCAGGAATTCAAATTCTCCCCACGCCTCTGAATTGCTTGCCTTGCCGCGCACGACCATGATTTGACAGCTGACCATCGTCACCTCCTTGAGCTCTACCTATAGCAGAGGGAAGCCGCGCCAAGGTCTACCTTGGAACCTCTGGTGCAAATAAGAAAGCGGCCCCACGCGATGTAGGCCGCTTCCTATGGCTGAGTTTCGATCCGAACTTACTCTGCGGAGCCTTCTACGCTTTCCTCTGTCGGCTCGTCATTTCCGCCGTTGGTATTGCTCGACGCTTCGCCACTACTCATGACGAGCGCGTCGCCCGCGGCGGTGAAATTGCCGGCCGGGATCAGTTCGCGGGCATCGCCATTCGCCACCATAAGCTGGCGGACCTGCCCGTTCCCATCGGCCACAATCTCGCGAACCTCACCGACTTTCGCACCGCTGGGTGAAAGCACGTCCATGCCTGGCGCGACACTGAAGGCGCCATTCCCGTTGGCGGCGCCGCTTCCTTCGGCAGCGAGCATTGAGCCGGCGCTGTTCATGAGGCCGCTGCCCGTAGCGGGAGCGGAACCATTCCCGCTTGCCGAACCACTACCGGCGATTGAACCTGCGCCGCTTGCCATTCCTGTCACGGTGGATGCCGTGCCGGATACCATGCCTGTCGCGGTGCCGCGCGCTTCGCCTGCGGTGCCCACGAGGGTTTCGCGAGTGCCACCAACAGCGCCACGAACGGCATCGGTGCCGATCAGCTGGGCCGAGGCACTGCCACTGCCTGATGCATTGCCGGAACCCTGCGCATCGGCTCCTGCTTCACCTAGCGGAGAGGAAAGCAGCTGGTTCGCACTGCCAGTGACAGAGGCATCGGCCTCGCGGTCAGCTTCGACACGTCCCTGACGGCGGTCGATGCGGGTCGAGCCGCGCGAGGTGCCACGGGCGTCGATAGCGCCGCCGGTAGTGCTGCGAACCGTGGAGTTGATACCACCTATCGTGGAATCGAGCGTTCCACCGAGGCCGCCCATGCCACCAAGCCCACCGGCAATCTGGGCGCTGGCAGGCGTTGCGATCGTGGCGAATGCGATGGCTGCGGTAAGTGAGAGCGTCTTCTTCATGTCATCTTCCTTTACTTGTTACCGGATTATGTCCGGCTCTGGAAAGGAAACGGATGGCTGCTTCGGCTTAATCCATCGAAGTCGAAAAAAAGTTGGGTAATTTTCTAACGCTGACCGCAACCGCGACAGACGAGACCACGTCCGTAAGTATCATCAGGCCCGCGCTCGCCGAGGTCGACTGCCTCCGTGTCGAGCACGCGTCTCCAGTTCGTTCGCGTAGCCAATGCGCGAGACACGCGCGCAGCCACCAGCGGTGTGGCGTAGGACGTTCCCCTGACCCGAACGGTCCTTCCATTTCGGTCCAGTCCGACAATGTCGGCACCTGGTGCGGCATAATCGAGATGAAGAGCACGGCCTGCCTCAATCAAGGCCCGCTCCCTTCGATCGACGGCGGTGACCGCTACGACACCGGCATAGGAAGCTGGGTAGGCAGGAGGCGCGGCAGGCCCGTCGTTACCGACAGCCGCAACGATGACCACACCACGCTGCCTTGCAGCCGCAACTGCACGCGCGAGCACGATGTTTTCAGGACCCACCAGGCTGATCGTGATAACATTGGCGCCTTCGCCAACCAACCAAGCCATGGCCCGCGTTATTGCCATCACGTTCCCGCCTGCGGGATCGCTGCCGTAAACGTCAGCAACCTTGATGCGCGAAACACCGGCGGATTCCAGCAAGGACGCAACAGCACTGCCGTGATCGCTGGCTTGCCCGGCGCCGCGCGCAAAACCTTGCACGTTCTCGACCGTTAGCGAAGAATGAGGAGCGCCGTCGATCATGCCGACAATGACACCGGCCTGCGTGAAGGATGCAGCTCGCCTCTCGCGGGCGCTGACGGTTTCTGTCGATCCTCCAGCTTGGAAATACAGGTTATCTACAGTCACTTCCGCTTGGGGCATCAGGTCGCGCAATTCACGCTCACCCTCGGCGAGAGAAGTGCCTCGCGGGAGCGAGAAGGTGATGACTTCGAGCCCCAGTTCCGCGAGCTGCTCGCGCTGATTTACGTTGTACCCTGCGCTCTCCGCCGCTGCGATCGAAGCGCCGTCCGCGCCCATGACCACCAGCACTCCGCGGCGCGCCGGATTGCCGAGAGTGTCACGCTCTATCGCGTCACGATTGCGGCGCACGAGCCTGTCGATGCGGCGCAACCGGTCTTGCGCGAGCTCATCAATGTCTCGGTCCAGCCTGCTGGTGACGCGGGACACGTCATCGAGAACGGGATCGAGTATGGGGCCGGTGCGCGGAACACCGATCTGCACGTCGCCGATCCCGACCTGCGCATACGCGTGGAGGGGTGCGATCGCGGCGCAAAGTCCGAGTATAAGGGCAAGCAAGCTGCGCATGGGCTGTCTCATCAGGTATTTTCGATTAAGGATGGATGAAACGCATGGAGCCAGCCGTTTAATCCCATAGAGAAGGCAAGGACACTGGAACGAACGTTCGAACAGCAGGTGCTCGACCTACTTCCCCGGTTGCGACGCTTCGCAATCGGCCTGACGGGCAATGCCCCCGACGGTGATGATCTTTGCCAGGTGACAATCGAACGGGCCCTGAACAACCGCGACAAATGGGCGGCTGGTTCCCGGCTCGACAGCTGGATGTATCGAATTATGCGCAACGCATGGATAGACGAGACCCGCGCGGTCAGCAGGCGCGGCCAGACGTTCGTGGCCGAGGAAGCAGGACTGTCAGTTGGCGGCGACGGCGGGCAGGAGGCCGCTGTCGAGCTGTCCAATGTGGGTCGCGCGCTCGGCAAGCTACCCGAAGACCAGCGTGAAGCTGTGCTGCTCGTTATGGTGGAAGGCTATGCCTACAAGGAAGCCGCCGAAATTGTCGGCTGTCCGGTCGGCACCTTGAACTCCCGCCTGGTTCGCGGCCGCGATGCCTTGCTGGCCTTGCTGGAGGACGCGGCATGAGCATCACCGACGAAGAACTGGCAGCCTTTGCTGACGACGAACTGGACGGCGAACGCAATGCAGCGGTTGCGAAAGCCGTCGCTGATGATCCTGCTTTGGCGCGGAAGGTCGACCAGCATCGCGCTCTGCGAGCGAAGCTTGGTGATCATTTCGCTCCGGTGCTTGAAGACGAAGTGCCTACACATCTGAAAGACCTACTCGAACCCAAGGATCGCGTTGTCGATTTTGCGAGAGCAAAGGAAGCGAAGCGCAAGGGGGACGGAATAAGGTGGGGCTGGATCGCAGCACCAGCGCTCGCCGCTTCGCTTGCATTAGCGGTCTTCCTTCCTCGCGGTTCAGGGGTGCCGGAAGGTTATGCAAACGCGGACCTTGCCGAAGCGCTCGACACCCAACTGGTTGCCTCCCAAGGCACCGACACTTCCACGCGCATTCTGCTTAGCTTCCAACGAGACGACGGCAAGTATTGCAGGGCTTTCTCTTCCAGCGACAGTAGCGGGATCGCTTGCCGGGACGAAACCGGATGGGCGCTGGTTGAGGAGGCCGGTGGCACGGCCGTAAAGAGCGGCGAGTTCCGCCAGGCTGGCAACACGCAGCAGGATCTCCTTGAACGGGCGCAGGAGATGGCATCTGGTCCGGCTCTCGATGCAGATGCCGAACGCGCCGCGATGGAGACGGGCTGGAGCCGCGATTAAGGATTTGTGCCCTTCAAAGGCAGAGAGCGCACACGAAGAGGGGCCGGAAATCCGGCCCCTCCTTGTATTCAAAAGTTCGACAACGAGATCAGTTTTCGAGGGTCACGTAACCGCGGTAGCCACGCTCGGCCATATCGTGGATGTAATCCTCGCGCTCATGGCGAAGCTCAAAAGCATATTCTTCCCACGCATCGCGAAGGTCCTCCACATCGCTGGCCCGGCGCAGGTCCGAAGACAGTTCCTTCTGCGCTTCGGTCACATCGATGCGATAATCGAACCAGAGGCTGTTCTCGATCCCAGCGATGGGGTTCGTCAGGATGCGCTGCTCCTCCTCGCGGGCGAGCGTCTCCTCGTAGAGAACGACGGCAGCATTCGCAGATGCCGAAATCGCGGCAGCAGCCAAGGTGAAGGTCAAAACCAGTTTCTTCATTTTATGTCTCCTCGTTTGCAAGCGCTGCGGAACGCAGCTCCGACAAGGAAACGGATGGCGAAATCAATTTAATCCTCCGGCCCAGAGGAATTTGTTCGCGCTCGCGCTTAAAAGATTATCGCTGCTAGGATCCAATGTTCGCTGCCGGGGCGTTTTGGGCTGGTCCGGCTTTTGGCCAAGGTGGCGACAATTAGTGTCAATTCCAGCCTCTTCGCGGGCAACACTGCAAACATCGCCACAAACGCGGCTTCAATTGCTGATCTGCAGGGGCAAACCGCAACGTTGTTCGATCTCGCTGATCAGAACACGCGTGGATTGCGTGAGGCGAACGAAAGTGTGGCGCTCGCTCGCATGGAATCTCCAGTGCTGATGCCGACGGACAGCTTCGGGGTCTCCGGCGGGTTCGGTTACTTTAACGAAAGGGTCGCGGGTTCTGCTTCATTTGCCGCAAGGCTGAGCGACAGCACCTACTTCACCGGCGGCGTCGGTGTCGGTTTCAGCGAAGGCGAAATTGGCGCACGGGCCGGCTTCCAAGCAGCCTGGTAAGTCGCAGAAGGGGGCTGTTTACCAGAATCAACTGTGGACCAGAAGAGTGGGGGTCGGGACGCAAGTTCCGGCCCTCTTCAATGTCTGCAATCGGGTCGCAAGCGGAATGGCAGCTTGGGGCGCTCCGTCACCCGGGAGCCGCCAGTCCGCAACCGGCCCCAATTCCGCCGCTTCAAATGACAAGCGAAGTGGGCAATTAGATTGGATACTTTCACCGACCGCACTCCAAGCTGGGCATACGCCAAGCCAACCCTTGCACCTTGGAATCGGGTGGTTCAGAATGCCGCAATGCAAACGCCAGAGTGCGCCACGAAACTCCGAATTGTGCTTCCCCCGTGCTTCCCCGGAGTAACCGACAGACCGGGGAAGCAGGATCCGCCAACTTGCGATCCGCTTAAGCGGTTCAATTTTCGAAAGAAAAATGGAGCGGGCGATGAGATTCGAACTCACGACCCCAACCTTGGCAAGGTTGTGCTCTACCCCTGAGCTACGCCCGCGCTCCAGACGGGATATATCCCCGCCGAGGGGGGTATATCGCGCATTGGTGCCACCTTTGCAAGCCCTTATTGCGCCTAACTTTTTCACGCGCAATTGCGCGCCCTACAGACCCTTCGGGCCTTGGCAAAGAGCGCCCTGGGTGGCATGAAAAGACGATGACGACCCAAAACCCATCATCCGAACCGGCGCCAGCACCCACCACCGGAATGAAAGACCCCTTGAGCAAGGAAGGCCTGCTGACCCTGCTTGAGGGTCTGGGCATCACCGCCACCACCATCGACCATCCGCCCCTCCATGCGGTCGAGGACGCCCAAGCCTGGCGCGCGGAAAACATACCCACCCCGACAGGCGGCTTCTGCAAAAACCTTTTCCTCAAGGACAAAAAGGGCGCTCTTTGGCTTGTCGTTACGCTAGAGGAACGAAATATTCGCTTAAACAGCTTGCCAAAAAGCCTTGGATCCGCGCGCCTCTCTTTCGCCAAACCGGAGCTTCTGTGGAACGTGCTCGCTGTCCGGCCAGGCTCCGTCACCCCGTTTGCGCTGATCAATGACGAAAGCCGGAAAGTGCGCCTGATCCTGGACGCCCCCATGATGGAGCTTGACTGGCTGAACTATCATCCGTTGACCAATGAGGCGACCACCACCATTTCAAAGGCCGACTTTTTGAAATTCATCCGCCATTGCGGCCACGAACCCACTATTATCGATCTGGAAGCAGCGGCAGGCCTTTAATCAGCGCCTTTCGCTCTATCTTTTTTGCAGACAGAAAATGAAGGAACCTCATGTCAGATCTGGCAGGCACCCCTGATACGCCCCCAACACCGGCCGGTGCGGGCGATTACATCAAGGACACAACAACCGAGACCTTCATGGCCGATGTCGTGGAAGCCTCCAAGCAGGTTCCCGTGATTGTCGACTTCTGGGCGCCCTGGTGCGGCCCTTGCAAACAGCTCACGCCTGTTTTGGAAAAAGTCGTCAACGCTGCGCAAGGTGCGGTCCGCCTGGTGAAAATGAATATTGATGATCACCCAGAAGTTGCCCAACAATTGCGGGTGCAATCAATCCCTGCTGTGTTTGCCTTCAAGGACGGTCAGCCGGTGGATGCCTTTCAAGGCGCGCTCCCCGAAAGCCAGATCAAACAATTTATTGAAAAACTGGCTGGTGAAATCGGACCTTCCCCTGCAGACCAATTGACCGAGATGGCGCGCGAAACCTTCGCACAGGGTCAGTTGCAGGAAGCTGCTCAGATGTTCGCCCAAGCGCTGCAACAGGAAGCCGGTCATATCGGCGCCATTGCGGGCCTCGCTCTTTGCTACCTGCAAAGCGGCGATGCAGACCGCGCAAGCCAGACGCTGGAACTGGCCCCTCCCTACAAGGCGAATGACCCGGAACTTGCAAGTGTCCGCGCGGCAATCGCTCTGGACGCAAAGGCAGGTGATGTCGGCGAGACCACTGAGCTACGCGCAAAACTCGACGCCAACCCTAAGGATCATCAGGCGCGCTTTGATCTGGCGCTCGCGCTGAACGGTGCAGGCGATCGCGAAGGCGCAGTGAACGAACTCCTGGAAATCATCGCGATGGACCGGGCCTGGAACGAAGAAGCCGCCCGCAAGCAGCTGCTCGAATTTTTTGACGCCTATGGGCCAACAGATGATGTTACCAAGGACGGCCGCAAACGCCTGTCGTCCATTCTGTTCAGCTAGTCATCGCACCCAGACCCCAATGGCGGCCGCCGCCATCAACAAGGTAAAAACGAAACCGTGAGTGGTAAATATCTCAAAGCAAGCGATCTCCCATCGCGCATCCCTGTGTTTCCGCTCTCGGGCGCGCTGCTGCTTCCGCGCACCCAGGTTCCGTTGAACATTTTTGAACCACGCTATCTGCAAATGGTCGAAGACGCTCTGGGGGCTGAACGCCTGATTGGCATGATCCAACCTTCCGTTGCCGCCCCCACAAGCAATGCCGGCATCGTTGAAGAGAAAGTGCCGCTACACACTGTCGGCACCATCGGACGCATCACCTCCTTCATGGAAACAGACGATGGTCGCTTCCTGATCACCCTGACCGGTGTCTGTCGTTTCCGCGTCCGTGAAGAGCTCGAAACAGTTACCCCTTACCGTCAGTGCTTGGTAGAGACCGAAGAGTTCGAAGGGGACCTCAAAGCCGGGCGTGGCGAAGGCTCGGTCTCCCGCGACCGGCTTCTGGAGATCCTAAAACAATATTTAGAGACCAATGGATTGTCTGCAGATTGGGACGCCATTAAAAACGCCCCCAACGAAAGTCTGGTCAATTCCCTGTCGGTAATTTCGCCCTACGGACCAGACGAAAAGCAGGCCTTGCTTGAAGCCAAAACACTGGAAGACCGAAACCAGATGTTGATTGCACTCACAGAAATTGCGCTTGCCCGCGACAACACCGATGGCAGTTCGACCGTTCAATAGGTTTTTCGCTTTCCTCTTATTCCGGAAAATGAGTTCATATGACTGATACACAATCGACGCCGCCGGCCAATATTTCCCCTGCGGTAGATCCCAAATTGCTGGAGATACTGGTTTGTCCCATTACAAAGGCAACGCTGCACTATGACCGCGACGCCCAGGAGCTGATCTCTAAGGCCGCCGGTCTCGCCTACCCCATTCGCGACGGCATTCCCATCATGCTGCCGGATGAAGCTCGGCAGCTGGGATGAGCAACGACGCTAAGGCACCAGACCAGGATCGGCCCTGGCCAACAGAACTGCGCCTCTCTGAGCAAGGCCGCTTGCTCATCGTCTCCTTCAATAACGGACAGAAATTCGAGCTACACGCAGAATATCTGCGGGTCGAAAGCCCAAGCGCCGAAGTGCAAGGCCATGGCGCAGGGCAAAAGAAAATCGTGCCCCATAAGCAGGATGTTTCAATCACCAACATCGAACCCGTGGGCAACTACGCCGCCCGCCTCCTGTTTAGTGATGGGCACGATAGCGGGCTTTTTACCTGGGACTATCTTCACGAGCTCGGACGCGAATATGAGGGGAAATGGGCAGAGTATCTGGCCAAACTCACCGAGGCCAACCTCGCACGCTGAAATGGTTGCCAAGACCAGACGGGCAGCTGGTCAATATCTTTGACACTGCGACAGTCTGACACAGCGCATCTATTTACCATCTTCGTCTACAAAGCGCCGTTCATTACGCACGCGAAGACGGCGGATGAGCCAATCTGAAGAGGGATGAGGAGGCAATGGCACTAAGCATGTGCCATGGAGGAAGTCGTGCGCTGAAAGGCGCATGGCAATAATAGATATGCGCGCCAAATCACCAGGTTGCCCGCATGTTCAACATCAATCTTTCGGGGGGCCACGAAAGTGACAAATGCAGGACGCACTAGACAACGACCACGCACTCACGTCCCGGAAGGCTCAAGAATTGACCGCCTACTGGCACAAACTGGCAAAGGCGGCAGGTGGCATTCCGCCCAGGTCAGCGTTTGATCCGATCGCCATTCCCAGTGCGCTGCCGTCGGTCTTTCTCATTGAACGGCTCGACGCGGACACATATCGCTTCCGCTTGCTGGGAACTGATTTTGCCGAACGCGGTGTGAGCGATTTGACGGGCGCGCTCATAAAGCGCTCAGAGGTAAACGCTGATAGAACCCCGATTTTTTCCGTTCTTGACCGTGTTCTAAATGCGCCCTGTGGTCTCCATATCTTAGGCGTTGAACAAAGTGAAAAAGGACGACAATCGCTGGTCGAATATGTCGCCTTGCCGCTCACAGATGAAGAAGGCGCTTACCGATTTGTCGTCGGCAGCGGATCGCCGCTCGCAACACTTGGCTATGACGATGAGGCAACCGGATACGGACCGTTGATCGAGGTAAGAGACCTGCGGGAAATTCCGCTCTCTATCTCTGAACAGGGCGCAGCCTAAAGAGGCTCGCCTTTCATCAAACGCGGCAGGTCGCCAACACCGCCGCCCGCAAGACGCATAAAAAACCGGCGCGCAGGTCCAATGCGATTGACCAGCCCAAGGCCCATATCACGCAACAGGCGCAACGGCGTCACATCGTTTGAGAACAGGCGGTTGAGACCATCGCAAGCAATCGCGAGCGAGACATTGTCAAAGCGCCGCCACCGTTCATACCGATGCAGTGTGACCAGCGCACCAATATCAAGACCAACCCGTTGTGCATCAACCAACACATCTGCGAGCGCTGCAACATCGCGCAAACCAAGATTGAGGCCCTGACCCGCAAGCGGGTGAATGCCATGCGCTGCATCACCGACAAGGGCAATACGCGGACACACATAGTCCCGCGCCAGTTGCAAAGAGAGTGGGTAGGACCAGCGAGGACCGACCGGCTTCATCTCGCCGAGATAGGGGCCAAAGCGTTTTGCGCACTCGGCCGCAAAACCGTCATCATCAAGGCCCAGCAAGGCGTCAGCGAGCTCGGTCTCTTCTGTCCACACAAGCGATGAGCGATTGCCCACCATCGGCAGCACCGCAAAGGGACCACTTGGTAGGAAATATTCCTGCGCGACACCATCATGAGGAAGCGCATGCTCAACCGTCGTCACAATGCCCGACTGCCCGTAGGACCAGCCCACCGTCTGAATGTCTGCCTGTTGGCGGATCTGGGACGCACGGCCATCCGCGCCAACCAGCAAGGCACTCTCTAGAACATCGCCAGAGCCCAAGGCCACAGAGACATGAGACGGCGCCACGTTAAAAGAGACAATCCGGTCTGGCGCCATCAATGTCACACCGTCTGCAGCCGCCAGGGTTTTACGAAGCGCGACGCGCAGATGCCGGTTTTCCACCATGACCCCTAGAGGTGCGTCACCAATCTCCGTATGGTCAAAATGCAGAAAGAGCGGTGCCGCCGTTTCGCCCGGCCGACCATCGCTGACAACAATATCATTGATTGGCTGAAGCTGTCCTTCGAGATGCTGCGCAACGCCCAGCCCGTTGAGCATACGAAGGGACGCATCCGCAATGGACGACACGCGACCGTCAAAATCAGGGTCCACATCCTCCGCCGGATCAAGCACATCGATAACAGCGACCTGGAATCCACCCTGTGCCAGGGCCAGCGCCAGGGGCAGGCCTGCCAAGCCACCGCCGACAATGATCACATCAAAATTTGCTGCATCACCACTCATGGGCGAAAGGTCCATCGGATTGGCGCAAAAGTCCAGTTGCCCCAGTGACGCAGGGACCAAATCCTTTCTGGCTTGCAAGGGAGACCGCTGGACGCTAGGTTTCAATGACATTTTGTCAGTTTTGCGATCAAGAGGAGGAGCTTGTGGCGGAACACCATCACGAAGACGCGTCCCTACCCAACGGCATCGCGCTCACCGCGCTGGATGAAACCTACCGCGAGGACATTCACCAGGTTCTCGACCGATTGCGCGCAGAAGCCCCGGTGCACGAAGATAGGGAACTGGGACGGATCATTGTCACGCGCCACGATGATGTGCGCGGCCTGCTGCGCAATCGCGAATGGGGGGTCGACCCACGCAAAGCCACGCCAGACTCCTATATTCGCCTTATCACGGGGACCAGTACCGAGGAGGGCCTCGCTGACTATCAACCCTCCATGCTGTTTCTGGATGATCCAGACCATAAGCGCCTCCGTGCTCTGGTGAGCCAGGCCTTCAATCCCCGCGCCATCGAAAACATGCGCGCTCGAACCGAGGAGATCACCTCTGATCTGCTTGATGAAATGAAAGGCTGCGACGAGATTGACTTCATTGCCGGATTTGCCGGACCACTTCCGACCCTTGTCATTGCCGACATGCTGGGCGTCGCCCTGGAAGACCGGGATGACTTTAAACGCTGGTCGGATGATCTGATCTTCGGCTTTGATCCAATGAGAGACGAAAAGACCAGCAAACGCATCGAAGCCTCTGGCGAAGCCATGCGCGCTTATTTTGACAAAACCATCGCCGCAAGACGGACAGACCCAAAAGACGATCTTATCTCAGACCTGATCCGTGTGCAGGAAGCAGAAGACAGCCTGACCGATGACGAGGTCATGTCTATGTGCACCTTGTTGCTCATCGCCGGCAATGTGACGACGACGGACCTAGTGGGCAATGGCCTCTATGCGCTTCTCACCCATCCAGATCAGCTGAAAAAACTACAAGCCGACCCGTCGCTCATTGAGAACGCGGTGGAGGAGATGCTGCGCTTTGACAGTCCCGTGACCGACAGCGGGCGCATTCCTTTCACTGACGATGAAGTGGCGGGATGCCCGATCAAAAAAGGTCGGAGCGTCACAACTTCCCTCGCCGCTGCCAATCATGACCCAAGCGTCTATCCCGATCCTCACAAGTTCGATATTGAGCGGGAAGACACCCATCACCAGTCCTTCGGCGGTGGCATTCACATGTGCCTTGGCGCACCACTCGCGCGGCTGGAAGCTCAGATTGGCATCAACGCCTTCTTGGCCCGCTTCCCGAATGTTCGCCTGAGCACAACGCCTGGAAAACGTCGGCACTTGCCATCCTTCCGCGGCTTTGAAACATTGCCTGTCCAACTTTGATGGACAACCGGCGGATTTTTGAATGAGTGATGATTGGGCCCACCAGCCTGCCTTGGCGCTTGGAGCGGCGATTGAAAGCGGGCGTGCCGATCCGCGCGACATCACGGATTATTTCCTGGATCGTATCGCCTCTGAAGACCAGGACCATTCAGTCTATGTCCGCGTAACAGCGGAAAGGGCAAAGCGGGAAGCTGCTGAAGCGGCGGACCGCGCCAAGGCCGGGTTTCGACGCTCACCCTTGGATGGCGTGCCACTTTCCTGGAAAGAGCTGTTTGATGTAGCAGGCGAACCATCAACAGCCTGCTCCAATCTTCTGACAGACAATATTGCGACCAAAGACGCCCTCGCTGTCGACCGGCTGACACGTGCGGGCGCTGTCCTTCTCGGCAAGACCACGATGACGGAGCTGGCCTTTTCCGGGCTCGGCATCAATCCCATTTTTGGCACACCAGCAAACCCCCATGACCCCGACATTGCCCGCGCGCCGGGTGGCTCTTCGTCTGGAGCAGGTGTCTCTGTCGCCCGTGGGCTTGCAGCTGCAGCAATGGGCACCGACACCGGCGGGTCCGTTCGCATCCCCGCCGCGTGGAATGGCCTCGTCGGCCTCAAAACAAGTTGGGGCCGGGTCCCTCTGGACGGCACCGTACCGCTCTCGCCCTCCCTCGATACGATCGGCCCCCTCACCCACACGGTCGCAGATGCCGCCACACTCTTCTCTCTCTCAAGTGGCACCACCGCCGATATTCATAATGTGTCATTGAAAGATCATGCGGTTCTCGTGCCAGACAATCTGGCGTTTGACGGGCTCGACGCGGGGATCGCAAAAGCCGTTGAGCAGGCCATTCATACCCTCGGCGCCAAAGGGCTTCGCATTGTCCACAAACCCCTGCTCACTCTGGATGAGATACAGACCCTGGCGTGGGAGGGAGCCAGCATTTTAATCGCAGAAGCCTACGGGCTTTGGGGTGCAGACGTGGAACGGCGACAGAACGATATGTTTGCGTCTGTCGCGTCCCGCTTCATGATGGGCAAGCGCGGCTCTGCCCCAGATCTTGCCGCAGGATT
>NZQM01000134.1 GCA_002695905.1 Parvibaculum sp. | reverse complement strand
CAATACTTTGATTGTGGACATTTGCGCGCACCGGATGGACGAACATATCGCGAGATACTTGGTGATAGTTCGCAAACAGCAATTAGGATAGCAACATTCAATCCAAAGAAAGAAGTTAAACCGTTGAAAGATTTATTCAATATATCTCTATCTCGCGATTGGGGTCTGCAAGCAAGCACCGTTGAAGCCCCACATGTCGCCGCCAGTGTTGGAAGTGGTGGTCAATTTGGTGGAGGGCAAAGTGGATTCCAAGAGTCAGACGGATTAAATATGGACGCTGGATATTTACCTTACACGCTACTCAACATCACGACAAAGTATAGAGGTGCTAACGCTAACACTGCTACACCGATTCTAGTTGATGAAAAAAATAACGCAGTATCAACAGATATCTGGAAACGACATCTTCGCGGCGAGTTATTTACAAGATATGAAGGCGACCACATAACACCTGCTATTGAATCTCACACACATCGTATTCCATCACAAACAGGAGGCTCTGCTTATCCAAGTGGGACTGAATATACAACTTATCAAATACAAATGAGTGACCCACACCACTTTGCTATTCTTGGTCGTCAATACGCATGGCAACTACAACACATTAGCGGAGGTACAAATCTAAACCAACACACTTCATCAACTGAGTTCAATGCCGCCATAGACGGGTCTTGGAGTGAGTTTAAGCAAATGGATATAGACGAAAATACATATCTGTATTGTGCAGCATTGACTCCAATAACTAATCCTACTAGCAGAGGTGAAAGATTAATCGCTTGGCATCACGATGATAGCAAGGGTGACTTTGAAGATATAATCGCGACAGAAGTTATGTTACAACAATACAAGTTCGTTAACGACATTCAAGGTATGCGTTTAGCCGCAAATCAAAAAGGCAATCCTCTTCTGTACTTTAGAGGCGCGCAAGATAGTATAGACCATTATGTACCGCTTTACTTTGGTGGTGGTTTTAGCGGTGTAGTCATGGATATTAACGACGGTTCGCGCGTTGATTATTCGACTCACAATAAACACCCGTATGCAAAAGGACCAACAGGTAGCGCAGGGTTACAAGATGTTGGTGAAAAGATGGGGTCATACGCACTACTTGACACGACTGCATTGTTTGCTATGTTCCCTGCTACCATACTCGCTAATCAACATCGTGGAGAAGCAAACCCTCCATTTGCAAACCAAGACGCTATACTCAACCCTGATATTGATGGCAATCAAGATAATCAAACAATACCGGATGCAACTTATACTAATGTTAAAGTTGCAAAACCTGTACCAGTTGTGTTAAGATTCGCGCATCCTTATGCTAGATATGATGATACAACAAATAGTGTTGCGTATATGATATTTGGTCCGGGTCAAGCAGTTCCTAAACATTGGAGTGGTGAAGGAGGGGCGGTTGATGCATCGGTTGAGCCTTCTGCTAAATGGACTGCTGCTTGGAAAAAATACTGTTCTCAGGATGGGGCAACAGGAACCGCGTATAATCAAGGTAATGAGTCGGGTTATTATTTACCAAACGAATTAAGCAATGGTACATTGCATAGTGCGGCTAATCAATTCTTACCTCCGACTGATGATTACGGTACAAGAAATACATTCCCATACAATACCTTTAGACATTGGGAGCCAGCGTATGGTTCTCCTAACACAGAGTTTAACCAAACATCCTCGATTGAAGCAAGATATGTTTCGAGTCATTGGTGGCATCATAATAGTGTAAGTAAAGATAACGCTAATAGTTACGCGCATCCATTTTCATTCTATAATGCAGCCGCAAGGTTTACTTCAGCAATTACTGATTTTTCACTAGATAAACTAATCTTCCATCTTGACGGAGGATATACTGCTGGCGGTTCATGGTTTGATAACAGTGTAAGAAAGAACTCACCGCATCCGGTTACAACAAGGTTAGTTAGTTCAGTTAACGCAACAGTTCAATTTATCGACAGGCTTGGTCTTAACGCAACAATGTTCCGCGTTGGTTCACAAGTTCTTACAGATTACGACCATGATTTAAGTGAGTCTGTACCTGATGATGTTTTCTTAATTGATGCTACGCGATGTCAAAATAGTGAAGAGTTGGGTGCAGTAATCGCTTCTGCAATTAACACATGGCCGGGTCGCTCTAACCTCAAGGCTCTCGGTGGTTCATTCTTACCTTCATCCCAAGACGCGCAAAGACAAGACCGATATGGTTGGATTGATATGGGTCTGCTTACCGCGTATGATTCCACAAACGGTATTGTTTCGGTAGGTGCTGATTTACCATTAACATTACCTGAGAACGGATGGTTGCGCGTAAGTAATGGTACTGAATCATTATACGGATATTATTCTCATTACGATTTCCCAAAATCAGGGATTGGTGCAGCCGGAAGAAGTTTCATCCTCGGTGCTAATTTCTCGACAGGAAATGTTATGTTAGAAGATGCTACAACTAGCGGACAAAAAACAAGTGTAACAGGAAGCGGTCACAAAGTGTTTGTTTGGTCTAAGGCTGGCAACTTGAGATGGGATAATGGTATTCAAAACACATTAGATGGAACCCGCGCAACATCTGCAACAAGCGCGACTGAAATGTCTAACGGTCCATTTGACCATTACGCGACTACACAAGTTCACTTTAGTGGTGTAGTTGATGCAATAGATAGAACGCGCGCGGTTGGAGCGGCTGGTTGGCATGGTGAGCGTTATTCTTATTTTAATAGTTTGACAGTATCAGACAACGGTAATTCACGATTAGGTGCTGGATTAGGTGCATGGCATCCAATGTTAGGGTTTACACCATACGGTGCGGCCACTTCTTGTCACAGTCCATCGTCAATGGAATGGATTTTTAGAACTAGAACTAATGCCGAAGAGGGAGAAGGTGAATGGGTTCCACAAACATCAGTACATGAAGCAGTAGGGCTGCATCAGCGTCATTTTATTGTTGTGTCTTACGAAGGTGACTTACCAATTATAGCAAAGGCTTCGCGTAATGGTCAAAAAGCATGTGGGGATATGTTACAACTCAAATGGAGTACAGGTGGTGGAACTGCACAAGGTGGTACTGTTACCGCATATCACAATGAGCGATTCAATAATGATAGATATAATTCTGAATCAAACGCTGGCCCTCATGTTGAAGCAATGCATGATACAACAATCACTACACCAACCAATGATGATGCTAACAGTCGTTTATGGTCACACGCGGCTTCAACAAGTGTTGCTCAAATGGAAACTTGTCTATTCCCGACGGGTGATTTATTCTATGACAAGACTCAAAATAAAAACAAAGCCCTCTATCCAAACGACCCTATGTTTGATTCAGAAAGTCATACCTTTGAGAATGTAGGATATAGTTCATATTCAGCACATAGAGATACAATATACTCTTATTGGAAAACAAGAAATGCTGCGCGCAATTTCTTCGTGGAACATGTAGTGTGGAAGAGAATGGGTGGAGGTAACTTGACACTCCCTGCTCAAAATGCGCGTGGTCTTGGTAGCATACCGTGGGCTGTTCACAAAGTCGGTGACGCTTATGTTAAGTTTGGAGAAACAATTTACGGTAATGTGCGGTTTTCTTTCGAGTCAACTAACGCGGCTATGTTCCCAATTATACAAGCGCAAGAGTTAGCAAACCCTGCTTTAGCAGAACAACATCCATACGAAATAAGAAATGCTTTGACCATACCTAATGAAGAAATGCAATTCAAAGAAATGACAGTTCAGGACGATACAGGTCAAGAACACATACTGGAAGGAGGCTCACCCCTTGGTGTTATTATACGCGATTATGAATTAATTCATGACCGTGAAAATGAAGGGCTTGCACCCGCTCTTGCTGGCTCAGGCATTCCTCCAAACATGGAAATACAATTACCAAACCACGATGATATACCGGGCAATATACTTGTACGCGCTGGCTTCGATAGACTACAAGCCTATCAGCACGAAACTTTAGGTAGCGGTGGTTTACAACATCCAAATCAACCTGTGAGTAATGTCGCTACCGCGTTTGAGTCTGATGCTGGTAGGCCCAAAACCGAACCGTATTGGGAGCAAGAAGGGTATGAACATATCAATCAAAACCCAAATAACTTCCCTGATAGTAATAATGAATTGCAATCACGAAACATTCTTGAGACTGCATACGAACCACATGACCGCGCGTTATATTTCCATGTAACTAAGATGGGTTACACATACACAGAGCGTGAACCTTTGAGTATTATTAGTAATACTATGACACTTAACAGATTGACAGTTACCGCAGTTGGAACCAACACTATCACTGCTAACACAGCCATCACCGCTGATATTTGGAAACAAGACCCGACAGCGGATGGTCGTTACTTCTTGTCAATCAACGGCACAATTGCTTCTTTCAAGAATGTAAGTGGAAGTAATTTTACAGAAGTTGTGTTTGCACCGGATTTCAAATGGTCTGCTGGTGACAGTATCAAACCGTCATTCTATATTCCCGCTGGTTCAACAAGGCAGTTTGCAGCGCGCAGATTGCGTGACCATTCAGAAGTAAGTGGTAATAGCCCCGACAAACCAAACACTGATTGGGCGGGGAATAACAACGCAAAGAGTCCAGCAATTTCTGTACGCGCGGCTAACAAATTAACACCAATGCCGTTACCAAGAATGGGCCATCACTATGTTATGCCAACTATGGCTATGATGCCGGGGCATTTGGCTCACCCTCAATATCAACAAGTTTACGAAACATCTCGCGCATGTCAAGGTGCTACCGAATACGATACGGAGAAAACTATTCCTAACCCCTTACTGTGGTTTTCTGCTCCTACCGCATCACACCCACCAAGTGATATTCACGGAGATGGTTTTACTTTACTCACTGAAACTAAACTGCGATTTGACGGGTATGGTATTGCAGATGACAGTGCATCTTGTAACGCAGCAGGTGGTCATCGTATTCAACTTGAAAGTGGGACTAACTATAACACACAATGGCATTTCCCTGACCCCGCAGAAGTTGGTGCATATCAGATTGTAATACAACCAAACTTGTTTAGTAAGCAGTTTATGGGCAATAATGCAAATACAGTATTCACATCAGTGGAAGCACCGGAAGACCCATCAGGTGTTAATACCACTAAACAAACTCTTACCGACCAATTGTTTGCAACTGTTGTCGCGCTACAAGCAGGTGACCTGATACTTTCTGAAGCAACAATGGCTGATGTGCGCGGTTGTGAAATATACATTAATGAAATCATTCTTGACTTAGACCCATCAACGCGAGAGCAATTTGCAAACATTCCAATGTTAGGGCTAAACAATCCGTTTGGAGTTAACGCTTCATCTTCGGGTGCATTCACGCGCCGCTCAATGCCATACCATCCTAACATGTTCCATCGTTCAACACCGGGACACACTGTAACTATACCGTGGTGGAGTACCGCCTTTGCTTCTTCCAGCGTGTTTAGCGCAGCAACAAGTCCGTGGAAGGGTACAGAAATATACCACCCCGATGATTACTACATGTTCTGTCGTTCAACGCTTGGTGCGATAGGAGTTCAAACCACAATGCTTGGTTACCCATCTCACTACCTTGATGTCTATACTGAATATCTCGTTTCGTTAGAACCAACTGCTATAATTGAAGATTGGGATAACGGTAATAGTAAATTGTATGTGCGCAACAATACATTATTCCCTGTTGTTGGTTCAGATTACTTCAATCAACAACTTGTTATTATTGATGCGAGCGGTGTTGAGCAAACTGCTACATACACAGATAGAGGTTACATTAGCGGTGTTGGTGCGGACGGTCCTGTAATCTTTGAAGGAGTTACTGCGGTGACAAGTGGATGGGCAACTGCCGCGGTACAAAATGCAGTTGTTCGCATCAAAACAAAGCACAGCACATACTCTTCTTCTGCTATTTATAATGACTCTAAAGCAAGTGTCGCGACTCGTAACTTACCTCAATTATTGTCTGGTACGCGCGATACTAACTCCATGCATTTACCGGATGCGTATCTATGTCTATGGCACTACAACTTGGGTCGCCCGATGACTTGGTTCTCAGATAGCAGAACTAACAAAGGTGATGCCGCGGTTGACAAGAAAGCCTACAATCACGCACCCGAACATTATGAAACTGTTCATTATCATGAGTTTACTTATGTTATGAGTGATGGTCCATTTAAGTTTAGAATGAAATCATGGGAAGGTCCCGGTGATGGATTGACAGACTCTTACCCTGATGCTAGTTATACAAATCAAGCAGGTGCTGATGGTAAGTCGCGCAAGTATAACTTAGGAGCATTTTGGCCGGGAGGTCATCGCTTTGGTGCGCAGATGAGTTCATTGACATCTTATGGAACTGCTGCGCCGGGGTGGAGAAACAAGTGGGATGACCCTAATATCAAGCAAGTTAGTGACGCAAAAGGTCTGGTAGTTGCAAACGCTAATGTTGAAACTATGACTGAAACGATTGCAAGTGTATCAAGCACAATGAAACAAGCCGGTTGGGGTTACAGAGTATCAGTTCGTCAACCATATAACAGACCGCGTTGGGCTATCAAGAGCAACCAAGCATTGCGTGACCCTCACACTTACTATCACTATCACGCAGAGGGACCATTTATCAGCAACGAGACTGTTACTACGCGAACCAATACACAAATTGCAGATGCCAACACTACACCAACAACAACAACAAATCCTTCTTATGTTGGTATTATCGAAAGACAAACTAACGCATCTGCGCTAATAGGTAGCGACTTGAAAGGACAACAAGTTAGGTACAGTGATGGTCGTCGTATGACTAAAGGGTTCGGATGTGCAGTTCGTAATATACGCAACCCTACAACTGCAATTAGACAGTTCCATTCTGATACACCAACAGGTCATAAAGGCGGTACTGATGTTGATGACCAAAGAGTAAACCTTGCTCTCGCTCAAGCACACTATATGGTTGATTGGTGGGGTAACACTACGGGTGAAGAAGTAAGAAGATTCCCTGTGCGCGGATTTGGTATTCGCCCATCATGGGACCCTGAAGATGCATACCGCGCGACAGATAGAACAAAGAGTGCTGAAGCAATGTATAACGATACAGGTCTTAAACCATCACGCGCAGCCCAACAATTCTTTGACCCTGCTTCCGCAAAACGCGTAGGGGATAGAGGGGATGGAAGAGGTGTTCGTTATCCTACTTACTTTAATGAAGATATGTTGCAGAATGTATCAGAAGATATGCAACCTTTCGGGCTTGTATTGTCTCATCACACAAGCGAACCAGCATTTACTAAAGGTTTGATTAGACCTTCTAACGATGTACTACAATCTGATGAAGTGCCAAAAGGTATTAGCGCGATATTAGAATTATCAGGTAGCGATGGATTACTAAAACGAGAAGCAAATGTTGGAAGCAATATAGAAAAGTCTAACTTCACATTTGCGCAAGAACCACTTGCAAAATCAAAACCGCGTATTGGTCTTGACGGAATGACAGTGGTTGAAAACGACGGAGAAGTTGGTCCGAATTACATCATAGCGAGTACCGAAGCGCACAGTTTACATACAGACAGACAAGTTGGTCAAAGATTCATTCTCGCAGGTGGTGTAAGCACTGCTAACCGCGCACTTTCAAACCTTAACTTACATACGCTAAACTTGTCATCAGCAAAACAAGTTCTCAAGTTTGGGACTACACATGGTGTGCCACCAATTGGCGGTACATATGTACTAGAAGTATCATCAGATGGGGAATCAATTAACGACCATCTATGGGGTGCTTCAAGCGGTGTTACAACCAACCCTTATCAAACCACTAATCATGTATCAACATCGTACAAAACTAATTCTAAGGACACAACAATCAAGTTCCTTGTTAGACCTGTACGCGTACTTGATAACAAACACATTGAGTTATTCCGTGATGATACAGCGCATGTCTTATCGGCAACAGCAGGGGGGCGATATGGTGTATTCATGTATGACGCACCTAATGCTCGCGCTGCTGATGCTGCCTCTAATTATATGAGAAATACAAACCCTTCACCAACTAACCCTCCATACGCGCCTGTTTACTTATTCACTCTTGGTAGCAGCACTTCTGCACCAGCAAGCGTTGGGCCTAAGATACCCGGTAGTGAATCCACCGACTTTACCACAGTGTCAACTCAACCCGTTGCTAGAATGATAGTCACAAACAACACACTTGAACATTTCAGAGGCGACTCTGCTAGAAGGCAATCAGCCACCGAAGGTTTGAACTCCTTTGTAAGAAAGGATTTTTCAGTACAACCGCGATACACACAATCGTTATATGCAGGGGATAAACTAAACACAAGTGACCATTCCAGTGAAGGAGACAGAACCGATAATGGAGTTGGTGCATGATGGCTTACACTTTTCCTTCACCTACCAACTCAACCCGCGTTGCTCCAAAAGCAGGGAGAGCAAATGCAATCCATGACGAGATTGGTGCTGTTGCAGAAGAGCCAACATTTATTGATAACGCGGTTCATCATGTAAGATACGAGACAACTCAGGATTTAAGCAAAAAAACGCAGGTCAGTAAACCAAATCAAGAACATTTTCAACCTACACATCCGCGCAGATACAGGTTAACAGAAGAAGATTCAAGCGTAAGATTAGCACATTTAGACCATGAAGATGCACCATTTTTCAATGGTGAACAGATGAGCGCAACATCATCAAGACCTATGCTTTTAATCGACAGTCAATCTCACATTCTAAGATTGAGAACTCAGTCTTTATCAGATACAAACAAAGGCGTAAGAGTAGGATTGAATAACATGAGGGGTAAATCCCTAGATGTTTTTGGTATGAATGCTTCTAAAGTACACGCTGGACAAATTGTAAGTATAGGAATGAGAAGCACAGACCTAGTTGAAAAGTTATTCTCAAAAGGATTACACGGTTTAACGAGTGTATCAACCGCGGGTCAAAGCACACAATTTGTCGCGCAAAACTTTAACTCAATAGTTTTACCAACAGCAATCAGATACATTGGTAGGAATGACCATTTCATAATGTATTATGACAGGTTTGGTAATTTCCTTTACGCGCCTAAGATTTTCAAAAACAAAGATAGACAACTAGGTAATCAAAGAGGTGTTGGTGAAACTAAAGTTAATCCAATAGTTGAAGTAGCGAATCGAATAACTGTTAAAGGAAAAGGTATAGCGTTGAATGATTCTCTAAGTGTGCAAGTTGATGATTCAGAAGCACAGAAAAAACAGGGTGCTATCAAGCAAATGAGGATTAAAGACCCGACCGTCAATAATGAATCAAAAGCAAGAGTTACCGCTGGTCAATTGTTAAGATTGAATAAGAAGGCTCAAGGTGCGTTACAATCTAATAAACACGCGCAGTCATGGGATTTTGAACCGGGAGATATTGTTGAATATAAATCTGCAATTGGAAATACAAAACAGGCTATTGTTGAGTTAACGCATAGTTCAACTGGTGAATCTCATTTTCAATTGATTTCCTACGAAGCAGGTCTTGAAGCAGTAATCAATTCGTTTGGTGACGATGCTGATATCGACGATGAAAAAGATGCAACAGATTACAGTAATCAAGTCGTTAGTATAAACAAAAGTGGAGTAGGTAGCATCGTTCTTAGAGTGCGCGGTGGTATAGATGTAAGACCTGTCGCGCACAGTTTATCCAGAAGTTTGACAACAGACACTAATAACGCGTCTCCTAATCATCATGCAGGTATGCTGCTCGGTCACCGCAACAGCGGATATGGTGCTGGTCGGTCAGCATTAGCGTTTGGTATATCACCGCGCATTAGCGGTTCTCATGCTGGAACAACTATTACCGTTACATCCACTAACGGATTTGCAAGTAGTGGTCATTTGATACTTGACGACCAAACATTTGTTTCTTACAGTGGCTTAGGGGCCACAACCTTTACAGGCGTTACACTTGTAAGTGGCGCGAGCATACCCGGTAGCATTGGGACATTACGAATGTTGCGACCGCGCGCTCATGAAATGCGAAACACGAAGGGATTGAGGATTAGGAGGAAGATTTGATGCCAATGCTTAACTCAATCAAAAGACGCTTAGTTGAACATCTTGCTACGCTTGTCAATGAGTTACATGTTGGTAGCGACGGGACCATTGCAACTTCAGAAGATGGCGGTGCGCGCACATTGGCTCGCGTTGTACCGCGTGTGCAGATTCTTGATGACACCAGCATACTCGTTGAGGGTGTGTTGAACTCATCACATGTATTCTCTAAAGCAATTCAAGAAGTCTATCTTCAATACAAAGATGCGAACACAGGAGAGTTCATTCCTGTGTATCGCGCAGATATTCATTCACTAACAAAGAGCGCAGAAAATGAAGTGCGCTTCTCATTCATATTGGAGGTGTCTTAATGAGTCCGATGGAAAAAGCATGGCGATTACTCAAGTCTCCCGAAGGACCGTGGTATCACGGCACTTCGCGCATGAACCAAGCCGTACAACAAGGACTACAACCGAGGGGGCGTGTTCGTTATCCCGACCCGAATATAGCACCAAGCCCCGGACTATTCTTTACCAGCGACCCAAATGAGGCGCGCGGTTTTGCATCTCAATCAAAAAGTAATCCTAAAGAGCGACCCGGTATAGTTATGGTAAGAAATATAGATGGAGTCCCAGTAAAAATGCATGATGGGCGGCAGCATATTATAGCGCGTAAACCGATACTAAGAGATAGATTTGAAGAGGTGCAAGACGATGGCGACTGATAACATAGCAGGGCATACAGCCGCGCAGAACACACTAGGACAAGACGGTTTGCGCGATGGCGATTCGCTTTCACCTACCACACTAACGAATCTAATACAGGGTGTGCATGGAAACGGAATACTGCGCTACCAAGATGGTGCTTATGGTTCAACCCGTAACGAAACTAACAGTGGTAATCAACCCGGTTCTATGGTGCGCGCATCCGCTAGCACACTTACAGTAAGTGGTGGATTCGCGGTATTAGACGGCGGGTTGTATGAGTTTGGTTCGGGTGTAGGTAGCACAATTACGCTGGACTTGAATAGCGGTTCGCATGGTAGCGGCGCACTTACTCTTGCAGCAAATCAAGAAGCATCTTATACAATTTATGTTGCGCCTACTGGTGGTAACAACAAAGTGTACTACGAAGGTGGTAGTCCCGTTGATACAACAACGGGTGTTTATCCGTCCGCGCCTAATCAATACTTGATTGATTATGACGGCAGTTCGACTCAAGACAATATGAAAGCAATCGTTCTTGCGATAGTTAGAGTTCAATATGTAGCAAGCGGTGGTGGTAGTAACAACTTGAACATAGTTGAAATTAATGATAAGCGCGTTTTCATAGAAGGTACAGCAGATTATCGTGTGCCACTATCCGTGGGTACAATCACAAGCGGTGAAATCGTTGATGGGGGAGCAGAAGGAATAAACACAATTGCTCATTTAAACGCCGTTCATAATGAAAACGGAGACTTGGCGATAACTGACACAGTAAATGTTCATTGGGTGAGTCATCCAAGATACGGTTCATTTTCACAAAGCGCGCCGGGAGCAAGTGATGCAGGGTATGGTCAAGGACCATCTCGCGGGTCAGACCGAGGCGGTACTCATGTGGCCGACACATTTTATTTCGCAGGGCGCAACAACCAACAGACAGGACATTACTCAGTTCGCTTGCAAGGAATGGGTGTTGATGCAACTAGCACTGCGCTAACAACAAACGGCACATGGGTCGTAACATCCGATGGGGATTCATTCTTCATGCTTGCGCCAAACTCAGGTGTTGACATTACTCTTCAACCGGAGAAAGATGGAACGAACTATAAGTTCCCTGAAGGTCATGTTATTGAAGTATGCAACAATGGTTTAGGTAACATCATATTCGATGACTTGAGTGGTGCTAACGAAACGGTAGGACCAACACATCGCGCTACATTCATTTACGAAGGAAGCGTGTGGATTCGATGCGACTATCAATCTGCTATTATATCGGGAAGTGCTATCGCTGCAATTTACGATAATAGTGGTACACCCGCGTTTACCACAGGTATCACCAAAGACGAAGTTCAAATACTACTCAACATCGAAGATGGTGCAGATGTCACCGACGCTACCAATGTGACAGCCGCGGGTGCATTGATGGATAGTGAAGTCACGAACCTTGCTCAAGTCAAAGCATTCGCCGCATCCGATTATGCGACAGCCGCACAAGGCGCAAAGGCTGACAGCGCGCAACAACCTCCATCCGAAGGAGCATTCGCTAATGGTGACAAAACTAAGTTGGATGGTATTGCCGCAGGTGCTACCGCTAATGCTGGAACAGTAACAAGCGTAGGCACATCCGCGCCAATCACAGGTGGTACAATTACAGGCACAGGGACAATTGGAATCAGCGCGGCAACAACAAGTGCTGCTGGTTCCATGTCGAGTGCTGACAAAACTAAACTCGATGCAATCGAAGCAAGCGCGGATGTAACAGACGCAACAAATGTCAATGCGGCGGGGGCTATCATGCATAGTGACTTAGGCACAAAGGGCGACTTGGCTGTAGGTGATGGTGTAGGTGATGTGACTATCTTAGGTGTTGGAACCAATAACCATGTTCTAACCGCCGATAGTTCAGAAACCTCCGGTGTTAAGTGGGCCGCTGCGAGTGGTGGTGGCATAACAGCCTTGACAGGAAATGTCACCGCGAGCGGTTCCGGTTCAGTAGCCGCCACTATTGCTGATGAAGCCGTGACATACGCAAAGATGCAACATGTTTCTGCTACAAGCAGAGTCTTAGGGAGAATCACTTCAGGTGCAGGTGATGTTGAAGAATTAACAGCCGCTAATTTAAGAACCATACTTACAGTCGCAGACGGTTCATTATCCCAAAACAATTTCACAAACACTGACCATTCAAAACTGAATGGTATTGAAACTGCCGCGGATGTAACAGATGCAGTTAATGTTGCCGCAGCAGGTGCTGTGATGGTAGGTCAAGCGGGTGCGGACCCGTACACACCCGCTAACCCTGCGCTTTGGGTGGCAGCCCCTCCACCGGATTTACTCACAGCAATTCATAGGTTAGCCGCGCAGGTACATGCATTGGGTGGACCGATACCTTGAGGTGATTATATGGATAAATGGTTTGATGAATATGTTAAAGCGGTAATGGATAAGCAAGTTGTGACTAATAGAATCTTCAAAGAAGAAAAAAGGTGGTGGAGATTTTGGGTAAACTCAAAGAAAGATTAAGTCAAAGATGTCCATCTTGTCATGAAAAAGTCCTCGCGCGAAGGATAGAAGGGCGATATGTTAATGATAGGGATTCGCGTGTGCTAGTCTGGGAGTGTCCACAATGTCAAGCATTATGGCGCGAGTCGCGATTGAATAAACCTAAGTTCAAGCATCATGGAGTTGAAGTAAATGGCTAAAGGAGAAAACATCGAGAAGCCAAAAAAGGGTGGAATGGTGTTAATTATAGGCGTGGGTTCTAAACCACCCAAATCCAAATCTAAAGTCAAGAAGGCCGAGGATGACGAAAAGCCAAAATACAATGTTGGTCGCCTTAGAACGAGAGGAAATAGCGGGAATGTGAAAGCGGACCCCAAGTCAAGCACAGGGCGTTTCTTAAACTTCAGACGCATGATGAGGAAAGACCCTAACTTCCTAAATGAAACTTTAAAAAGACAGAGAATAGATAAGGACTATCTTGAAAGATATTTGCAACACAAACATGGTGTTACCTTTGAAGAGGCTATGGAAAAGAGATTACCTATCCCTCAACTCATGGAAAGTGCAGCGAAAATAGCCGCATCAAATCGCGGTAACGACCCAAGAAAAAATAAAAAGTTGGCTAAGGTATTAAAGAAGAAAGGTGTCAAGCCTTCCGCGTGGATTAAACATATTGAAGAGAATCCATTTTGGGAAGAAGAGAAATCATTCAATGAATTAGTATCAGACTTAGGTGGCTTCGTGGGTGGTAGCACTAGAGCCGCAAGAAATGAAAGACCGAAAGGTCGGAAGCAGAAAAAGCGCGCGCGAGAAGTTCAGAGAGAAATGGGTGAAGAAGCCGATGAAGCGCAACGCAGTGAGCAAGGTTACACAGATAGAGACTTGCAAACTATGACTAACATTCTTAGCGCGAGTATGCCTCTTGAACAAGCACAGAGAATGGCTACTAGATATCTTGATTCAGGTCGTCACGGCGAAGCGGGAACCCGCGCCACTGGCCCGATAGGGCAGGGAACTGTTTCAGATAATACAGGAGGTGCAAGTTATCATGCTAACATGACCCATCAACAAGGTTACCCCGGTCGCCATGTGGGAGGAAGTATATCAGCACAACCTTCAACTGAGTTTACGGACCCGCGAGCGGTTGGTGTGAAACTAAGTTCTCCACAAGAAGAAGCAGAGGAAGAAGAGCAAAGAAAATCATCAGACAATCCAATGACCTTAGCATGGGCGTTACTCAAAGGCAACCCTGCTATGAAAGATGCGCGCGGACAAAACATCGACCAACCTGCTGCTGCGTTGTATGACAATCTTGGGGCGGAAATTGAATCGGTCGATGACCCCCGCCTTCTTGATGATGGTGCAAAACCGTCAAAGGGTTTGAAAGAGTTGGAGAAGCGACCCCATGTTTTAGATGAGTATAGAAGAATGGCGCAAGGCGATACTCACGCACAGATGCAACAAGATGCAGATTTCACAGGTGGTCGGAATTACGGTATTTCAAGGCAAAACCGACATGAAGTGGAGCATCCAAATAAACCTTCAAGGGTGAAGGCAATCAAGGAAATGTTAGAGAGAAACGGTAACCCTAATTTCGCGATGTTGGAAATGGCGCGAAGGCTAGACGAACAAAGAGATTTCGGTGATGCAAGTCAAGCCCCGTCGCAACCAACAGGAACAGATGTGAAAATGAAACCCGGCAATATCATGGACCAAATGTGAGGTGCGTGTATGAGTTGGTGGGATGTTCTAAAAGCACCTTTATACACAAGAACCCACGCGTTCTCGCCTCCCGGCGGCGCGGTGCGCCAAATCAATATGGGTACTGAAGTACCTTTATCAGAACCAAGAGATGTTGTTGGTGAAGAACATGCATATGGATTTCCACGACTAAACAGACCGGCACAAAGAGGTAGTCCCTTTACCCCCGAACAATTCAGGAATAATCATACATCTAAAGGCTCTAACTTCACTCACTTTTTCCAATCACCCGAAGGCAATGTGCGCGCGGGTATCGTACATATGGGTAAGAATCATTACGGTATAGACCACTTCGGTACAAGGGATGATATGCAAGAGGCCGGACTTGGAAGAGAGGGTTTGAATCAACTTAGAAGAGAGTTGGAAGCAATACATGGAGGTGAAGTGTTCATGTCACCAATAAATACAATAGTGCCAGAGTCGAAGGGGTTTTGGGAGAAGATGGCGAGAGAAGGAGTTACTAATCCATACGGGTATATTTTCGGTGACGATAAACCAATTCCCGGCCCTAACGATGAAGTGAAGAAAGAGGCTAAATCACCTGCTGCTATCGAGCATAAGCGCAAGTACGAAACAAAGTATGAGTCCACGCCCGCGCGTAAGAAGTACCGACGGGAGTTGGAGAGGGAGCGTCGCAAGCGCGGAGTTGCTGGTAAAGGCGGTGGTGATATGAGTCACACTAAGACAGGAAAGATAGTTGTCGAAGACCCTCATACTAACAGGGCGCGCTCTCATCCATCAGTGGGTTCAACACTCAAGATGGTGATAGTCAAAGATTATTATTTCAAAGAACCGGAGTCGTATGATGAAGACGGTAACCCCTTACAGACAACAAAAACCGGCAAGACAGTTCCATTAGCAAGAGGTATAGCGAATCCAAAAATGAAACCAAAATACAATCTTGCGCATCCAAAAAATGTAGCACTTGGTGAGAAAGGGGCTGATGCTTTTGCGCAATTCATAGGTCCGGGGGTAATGCATGAGGAAACACATAGAGCGATGGAGCCGGACATACGCGCTGCAAGGAATGAATTACCAGACACTATGACTGAGAAGGAGAAAAGAGATTGGTATATGAGAGCGCACGAAATAGGCGCATATCAAGGTCAATTCCCCGGCGGTCAAGATGCACATGAAGAAGCGGAAGCAACTGCATTAGGTCAACGCGATAGTCCACGACACCCATTCATTGACGATTCTATTACAAGATTCCCTAAACCTATTGTTAAGATGGTTCGCGTTATCAAAGCACCGCAAATGAATCTATACGGTGAGTCTGCTGAGTGTGCATTATGTAAAGCGGCTGTTGACCAACAACAAGCATATGCTTCAAACAGTATCTTCGGTGAAACTGTGTGTCTTGCTTGTCTTCAAAAAGAACAGGATATAATCAATCAACAGAATGATATGATGTATCATAGCGAACCATCAGATAACACAAAGCAAATGACATTAGACGGTCAAATAGCACCACCGATTCCAAGTATCACTATTCCTGTTGAGGACCCTGCTGTGGTGAGAGATAGAATTGATGCTAACACCGATGAATTAAAACAGAATCTAACACCTAGAACAAATGAGCAATTCGCGCAAGACCAAGAAGATGAGAAGGCAAGACGCAGAAAATTAAAACTCAATGCTATGCGTGAAGGTCAGACTACTCTTCCTCGTTGAGATTTGCTAATTCCGCATACGGGTTAGGTAAGTTGTTTATCGTCCATACAATTTTGTTAGCAACATACAATGCAACTTCAATAGATACTAGCACCAACAAACCATAACCAAACGCGGTGAGTAATTCCACTCACTCACCTCGCCTTGCAATGATATCATCAATACGCAAGATTGAGCAAGCGACTTCAGTGGCTGATTTGATAATCTGTTTCACAAGTGCAACTGGTT
>NZQM01000133.1 GCA_002695905.1 Parvibaculum sp. | reverse complement strand
GCATATGTATGTATGACATATGTGTATATATTTGTGATTGATTTGTGATTGGTTTAGGAGGGGGTGTTGTGTTCATATCATAAGACACCCCCTTTTTTTTGTTAATCAAAGAAGCTATCTTTCTTAGCGGCTTTTCTTTTATATTTAGCCTCATCAAAATCAGACCTCATTCTGTTATACTTACTATTATCTATGAGTCCATCTTTAAAAGCCTTTAGTAAATACTTCTTGTACAACTTCTCCTCTCTTTCGGTAAAGTCTTGTATTTCTCTATTTGCATTTATTTCATAAATAAAAGGTATGATGTTCCTTTCGTTTGGCTTCATATAAAACTGCCTATAAAACGGAATCCTATACTCAGGTACATCTTCTCCAGTAGCTACGTCATAAATTAACTCCCCTGAGTTGGTAATAAATCTACCTAAACCACCACCTACGAAATCAACCGTATAATCTATTATTTCTGGACTTATTTCAGCTACACCTAATTCACTTAAAAATTCTGTAACTTTTCTACTAGGCTTCCTAACTGTAGAGAAATATAATTCTGATTCTTTCTTTTTAGGGCCAAATGGGGGCTGTTCTGGCTTAATTGGTGCGGCATTCCAATTTTTATTCATACCTATCTCCACTATAGGCTTAACTGCTGTGGGGGTTATAGACTGAATAAGTGCTGCCCCAGCGTCATCATCAATGGCTGAAGAGAATGGGTTAAACGCTCCATTCACTGAGCTTATGGTTGCCGCCATAAATTGAGAAGCATTGGTTTTTTCACTTACATATCTATACATGTTTTGCCCTAAAGCCCAAAATACGTTGTATCCGTATGGTAATGGTATTGTAATTGACCCACCATCTGACAACTTCCAAACCATTTTTCTGTCTCTATCTGAGTCTGTCAACAACTCAAGCTCATCCTCATCATCATTTAATTCATTAAGCATTGCATTGAGAAAAGATGTTGCTATAATCCCAGTAACAATAGCTCTAGCTCTATTACCACCCCTACCCTTTTTACCCAAAGCTTTGAATATCCTAAACGAACCTTGTAATCCAGCGTTCGCAAACAAGTAAAAAGTGTTTATAATGTTTCCAGCAAAACCTTTCTTTTCAAAGTTTACAGTTAGGTTTTTAGCTAAACTAGCAGCTTTTTTTGGTGGATAATTATTTTCTATTGCAGCTTGATAGGCAGCTAATCTTGTTGCCATTTCACTAGCTTTTATGGTTGAAGTAAAAAACCCACCCATAATCATCATTAAATCTTTAAGCTTACTTTGAGTTGGGTTTTTTCTATATGCTTTTTCAGCCTTGACCACTTCTTTTTGTATCTTATCTACTGAGTTAATGTCTAACCAACTTATATCACCACCATTGTCTTTTAGTTCTTGATAAATTTTAGACCACTTAGACTCAACCCCTTTTTCGTTTTGAAAAATACCTTTCGCTGCATTTGGTATATTCTTTATCATTTGTAGGGACATCTTTCTTGCGTCCTCTGCGCTAATATTTATTAAAGCTGTTTGAATATCCCTTGCAAAGTTGGTTGCAATAAACTCTGGGTTTAATAACGTGTTTACATTTCTCAAGTAGCTGTTTACTCCTTGCAAAACTTTTACTGCTGTACTGTAGTTACCTTGCGGTACGTTATTTAAAGACTTAAATAAATCCTTGTCTTTCGCTATAATGTAAACCACCTTACCGTCAACATTACCTGATATGGACTGATTTGGTGGTTCTTTATGAAGGGGAATAAACACCTTATTACCTAGACCATCAGTCATTTCTTGGTATCTAGGTCTATATATTTCTAATATGTTTTTATCATCAATCTCTCTTGTCAACCCCATTAAGGTTTGAAAGGTTCTGTTTCTTTCCGATTTGATATCGTCTTGGATGTATGCGTTTATAGACTCAATCACTGGATTTCTTCTAGACTGCGCATCAAAAAAGTTACTTCCTTTTGCCTTCCATATAACATTGCCTTTCACGCCTATTTTTCTAGGTGCTGTTGTAGCTGTTTTTGTTGACTCAAACTCCTCAACCTTTAAAGGGACATAATTTTTGTATGTGTTCTTTAACCTATCGGCTGTTTCATCATTGATTAAACCACTATCTTTTAAGTTGTCAATCCTTTTGATTATTACCTCTTTTCTAAACTCAGAGGCATACTCCCCTAACTTCTCTTTAGTATTTGTTGGTATAGAGTCTAATATTTCTTGGGCTTGCTCATTAGTCATACCACTAAGTCCCTCTAAGTTACCCTCTTTACCTTCATCTATCGCTCTTTGCTTTAAAAACTCGTTTCTTTCTGTAGCATGCATTGCGTACATGTACAAACCTAAACTCTCTACAGATATATTGTCTTTAGACATTCTCTCTATAAGAGCTGGGTCTTGCTTACGCTTAGACTTAATTATCCTGTTTTTAAACTTGTTTATTGACTCAGCAATTTTTGATGTCTCTAATTCCGTTGCTAAATAAGCATCGACCTCTTCACTTAAAATCCTGTTTGTCTTAGCTGAAGTTTGTTTCTGTAGTTTAAGTAGTCTATAGTATTTGTCACCAATTTGTTCGTATGCTTTTTCTAATGCCTTGTTAGCAAAATCAGGAAGCCATGTAACTACTTTTGCCGACATGTCTATCTCTTGATTCAAAGTAGAAATAGCTGACTCTATTTGTTTTTCACTGTATTTTTTGTCTTTAAGAAACATAGTAAGTGCTTCTTCACTTATATTATTTTTTTTAGCAAATGACACTATATCACCAATCGGTCTTCTTTTCTTACCAAAGAATCCTTTTTCATCCTCAACAAAGTTGTCATTAAGGGTTCTAACCTCGGCATTAACGTCCTTTTTTACGGGTTCTTTTGTAGGCTTTCTTACTTCTTTTATTAACTCCTCATTTTTAACTATATACTGTTCTTGTTTCTTTGTCCCTGCTTTTATTCTGCCATCAACAGTTATTAGTTTTACGACATCTGCTTTAGAATCGTTAATAGCCTTTACTTCAGCAGCTCTATACTGTCCAGGTGTCATACCTGTGCCATCAATCTCAACAACTTCAAATGTTGTACCTGCTGGAAGAATTGTCTCAGACATTCCTTTGTCTTTGGCGTATTCGTTTGCTAAGTCTTCATCCACAGCGGTAAATACACCCTTAGCTCCTTCATGGGCGTTTATTCTGGCACCACTAAGGTCTTGTTTACCTGCAAGTCCCTTGAATATTTTTATAGGGTTAGATGAAGTGTGAGTACCACTTTTTACTTCGGTTATCTCTTTCTTACCCTTAGTAGTGTCTTCTGTTACTTCTTCTGTTACTTCTTCTGTTACTACTTGCTCTGGTGACTTTGTTATATAAATCTTTTTGTCAGTGGCCATATCCTCAGATGGGTCAAAAGCAATAATACCATCATGATGCTTGAGAGTTTCATTCACAAAGCTTTGCCAAAGACTAACATCCCTAAAGGATAGACGCATGTCTTTAATCTCTTGAATAGCTTGCTCCATTGGGATTTCTTCCGCTGCCATAGTCTCTTCGTCCACTGTAGTAAACTCCTCTCGACTACGAACCCAATCTTTCATCCACTGTGGGGCGTTGTTTACATCTAAACTCTCAGGTGTCCAAGGGTTCTCCATACGAACAGTTGCTTTTTGCACACCCTCATCTTTTGCCTTGCCTATGTCTTCAGCTAATTTTTGGTCATCAGTGTAGAACTGCACACCTGAAGCTGGTTTTCCACCACGATACACGGTTATATCTTTACCAGCATCGTCTGTTACTATGGGTGCTTCTTTTGGCACCTCCTCTACCACTTCTTCTGTTTTAGAAACAACCTCCTCTGGGTTTCTATACATACTTTCTTTGTGAGAGAAATCCCTATTTTTCCCTTTATTATCTATAAACCCAAATTGCTTGTAAAATTTCTTCAACCTTGTTACAGATGTTGCTCCGAAATCTTTTGATGGCGTAAGTATAATCTTTAAATTATTTTTATCTGCATAGTCAATTAAGTCTTGCATTACATTTGAGCCTATGCCTTCACCCCTATTTCCTTCAGGGACAATAATTTTATCTAAACTTAAAACATTTTCTTTTTCAAAAACATCAAGAGTTACATCTTCATATTTTTTTGATATATCATCTAAAGTTACATCCTCTTCCACAGCCTCCGTAACAGTAGCAGCGTCTTCGGTAGGCGTAAATTCTGCGCCATCATCTATGGACTTCAGGTCTGCAATTCCAGCTTCAACCCCCTCCACCATCTGCTCTAAGATTCCTCCAAATTCATCTGCGTTTCTAGCTACTATGTCTACCCCAGACTCTGGTAATACCACATATGGATTATTTGTAACAAACTCAATAGCTTCTGATTCTGTTAAAACTAAAGCTGGTGATTTACCAATTTTTACAGTTACAAATGACCCTCCCGTATCTGGGTTAGATAAAAATGATTGAGCGTTTTTCTTTAACTCATTAGCCTCTTGAGTAATAGATGACTTCAATACTTTATCGTCAGTTATCGCATCTGCTTTGTCAAACAACTCATTAGCTCTATGTGAAAGTCCAAAGTATGTTTGTTGTTGCTCATCGGTAAGGTTAGTGTTTTTTATGTTTCTAGAGAAACCTTCTGCTGTTTTTGAAAATGTATATAACTCAGTTAACTGCTCTTCCGTTATGGCTCCATTTTCTTGTAAAGTTGATAACCAAGAGTTAGTAAAGTTTTTGCCGTGTCTACTTATGGAACTAAATATTTTTTGCTTAATAAATGATTGACTTTTATCTACTCCGTTTAAATTTATGTTATCTATTAAATCCCTCACTATTTGATTGGCTTGTCCTTGCATTCTAACCTCGGTAACAACCCTGCTTCCACCACCAAGAAAAAGAGAACCTGGGGCAACCTCTAAAAATGTTGACTTTGCCAACTCAGGTGTTATTAATTCCATAAATCCTTTTGCAGAAATCTCTTCCCCAGACCTTACAGACTCCATAATTTTCTGCTCTTGAGATGTCTGAAATATTTCTTGAGGTGTTTCAGTAGCCACTGACTCACCCCCAGCGGTTAAAATACGACCAGTCTTTGATGGGATAAACTTTAAAGCTTTACTTACAAATGGTAATCCATCTCCTAAATATGTCCACCAATTACCCATCTGAGCTTCCCACATAGCTCCAGCAGCCTGCTCACCCTTTAGCAAGCTTCCAGTCTCTCTGATAACATCTCTCTTAATATTACCAGCCATATCTATGGATTCGGTGACAAATCCAGTTGTAGCGACTAATGCCATTGCTGGAACAGTTCCTAATCCAGCAGTACCAGCACTGACAGCACTTCCAACAATAATAGATGGAGCAGCAGAACCAGCCAACCTGCCAATACTTTTGGTTACGGCTGGAATATTAGCTAAATCACTCCAATTTTCTAAGGGTTCATCAGCCACAGAAAAAGAGGTATTCATCTCATCACCAATCTCAACTAAGGATGGAGAGCCAAAATATGTACCCGCTCCAGAAATTGCTCTAGATAACGTGGAATTAAGACTTTTTCCAAAATCAAAAGCCAACCCAGCACCTCCGTATTTAATGTAATCTAAAGTTTCTTGACCCTTGAGTCTTTTAAACTCATCATCCCTTATTTCTTCGTATATTTTTCCGTATTCGGTGGACAATAAATCTCTTTCTTCTTGAGATAATGGGTTGTTCTTAGAGAACTCTTCATATCCTTTTTGAATTTTTTGAGAGTAAAGTTCATTTATACCTTTAATAGAAGATTCAGCCTCATTTACTATGAGGTTCTGTTGTTCTTTTAAATTTTTGTATAGTTCTTGGTTGTAGGAATCGTAATCTTTTTGAGCATCTTCTGCGGTCATTAGACCTTGGGATACTTTAGATTGAAGGTCTGAAAAATAATTTTTTACGTTTTTAGTGTAGTCTTGTGAGATTACATTTAATTCGATTTCAGTCTTATCGTTTATTTTTTTAGCAGAAGAAGAGGCTTCAGCTTTAAATTTTATAGCACTCTCGTTTGTGTCTTGAAAAGAACTCAAATTATCTGATTGTAATTTCTGTATTACTTCATTTTCCGAAGCTCTTTTTATAGATTCATTAATAAACCTATTGTTTTCAGCTCTATCAAATAATTTTTCATAAACTAACTGTCTTACGGCTTCATCTCCCTCAGCCATAGACGTTGCTATTTCGTCAGATAAATCACTTATTTTAGCTACGTCCGCTCTTTTAATTCCTTGATTATCTATTTCAGTTAATTTGTTAAAATCAATATCAACAAACTTTTCATTAATATCATTATTTACTCTTGACTCAAGTTTTTCATACTCCTTAGACAACTCTTTACCTACTATCCTATTAGGACCAACGAATGCAATAGCTTCTTTAGCATCGTCTAGCATGCCATAGTTGTTGTTTTCCACAGCCCTAACTACTGTGGCTATAGCTTTCTCTTCTTTAAGTCTATCCCTTTCTTTTTTAGCTGTAGTTCTTTGTGGTTGAGTTAACCCACGAGTAGAAAGAATAAAGTTTGTTTGTTCTAGTTTTTTATCAACATCAGACATTGCGCTGTCTAATTGAATTGGGTCGTAAGACTTGTAATCAAGTACTTTTGTTGGTGACTTAGCTACACCCGACAGTAGTTTTTCGGTTTCTCTTAGTTCTTTAGCGGCAGCCTCTCTTGCCCCAGATAAGTATTCATCAGTTTCTGGAACATCAAACCTATCTACATCAACGGTAGGCTTCTCTAAAGGCTCTGTAGGCTGCTCTTGTTGCTCTACAGAACCTTCGGTAAAATTTACGTCAGCTCCCCCATCGCTGAATGTAGATTGAAACTCTTCAACAGATTCTGGGACACTAATATTTTTATCAATTACAAATGCATGGAACTGACTTGCAGTATTTGCATCTTGCATTGCGGTTTTAAACTCATCATAAGAGTTAGGTACATTAATACCCTGCGCTTTAACAAAATCGTAAAACTGTTCTCCCTTCTCGTTCATATTATTTTTTATCAAATGGGTTTTTTAAATCTGAGTATTTCTTTATTATTTCATCACCATGTTGCTCAAATATAAGTTCTATGATTTTTTTCCTATCATCTGCATCCTCAAAATTATTGTCTCCAAGTCCAAATATGTTTAATTCTCCCTCAGTAGTTGATATTTTAAAATCCCTTTTTAAGTCTTTTATAAGCTGCGCCTCATCATCTTCTCCACCCTTAGTATTCTTCTTTATTAACTCATCAAGGTCTTTCCTAGCCTGCTCCTCATTTATCGCAGAAGGTATTTCTTTTGCTTTTAATTCATCAAACCTTTTAGATATGGCTGCCTTTTCTGTTTTATCAGCTTTACTTTCTAGTATGTTTTGGTAGTTGTCAATTACACCTGGGAAATCAGATTCATATTTTTTCCCTGCATTTGTTTCAGCGTAAACTCCTTTGGAGTCTTTTCCAATACCAGATACAGTCGCTATTTGTGTTGGCTCACCTTTTGGTGCTATGTTTATATCTTCATTTGTTATTCTTAGAATTGCAGAGCCACTACTAAACTTACCCTCTTCTGGGTCATAAGACGCATCTTCAGCGGGTATTTCTGTTATTGTATACAAATCTGCTGTTACGTCTTCGCCTTTGTCCTCAGCTAACTTTTTAGCTTTTGCTGCTCTAGACAATCCTCTCTCCACCGTCATCTTATCACCGTAAGGCTTTCTAACTTGTGGGTCATAAACACCAGCCCTCTTCATAAACTCATTCTCTATAAGGCCATAAACACCTTCATAGTCATCCTTTGAAAGACCACCAAAAGATTCGTTGTCACTACTCATATCAAACTCTAGTTCACCATCCCCAAGGTAAACCCTTCTTGCTTCTTTTTCTTCATCAGTACCAAAGTCAACCTTACCGTCCGATGTGTACATGATGTTTCCGCTAATGTCTTTCTTTGGCGGTACATAAAAGTAGTTTCCGTCCTCGTCTTG
>NZQM01000132.1 GCA_002695905.1 Parvibaculum sp. | reverse complement strand
GTCGCGCCCATCCGCTCTATGCGGGCAAAGCCCCTGTCTTCGATGGCTTCACCAGCCACTTTGACGATGTGGAAAGCCTGCCAGCGGGCAGCATCCATCTGGCAGGAAACAACATCACGCCGATCCAAGCCGCCGTCGTCACCCACGAGGGCACCGCCTTCTGGGCCGTGCAATATCATCCTGAATATGATTTACGCGAAGTCGCCGCCCTCACCCGCTTCCGCAAAGACGGCCTGGTAGAGACGGGTTACTTCGCTGACAGCGCAGCTGCAGAAAGCTTCATTACTGAGCTTGAAACATTGCATGCAGATCCCTTGCGCAAGGACATTGCGTGGCGTCTCGGCATTGATCACGACGTCATGGACGCAGATATCCGCACACTCGAAGTCAAAAACTGGATCGAAAACACCTTGCGCCAGAACTCATCTGGCCTAATCGCGGATGCGTAGGATCACTGACTGGCTGGCGCTCGCCATCAACTCACCATTCTCCGCAAACAAATGCATCCGGCCATGGGCGAACCCATTGTGGACACCATGAATGCGGATATCCAGCAGCACCCATTCGGTCTCAACGATTTTGCGAATGCGGATCGTATTATCGAGGCTGTTGCCACCTGCATCACGCCCAATGGCATTGCCAATCGCTGAGGGTACAAAATCCGCCATTACGGCGAGCGCGCTTGAACTCATAGGCAAGTCTTCACGCATCCGCGCCCACAAGACAACATGTCCGTCTTCGCTCAAGCCACCCTTCTTGCGCTCTTCCCCATAGCGGCCCTTCACCACCCGAACGTCCATACGGCCATGCAAGTCATCACGGTCTTCTTGCCAATGATCGACGGGCGCACAATCTGTGGGCGGCACCACATCAGGTTTCTCTGCCCATTGAACTGAATATTCACTCGGGCGTTCACCCAGCGCCGCATTCACAGTGAAAATCTCTCGGTCCCCAACATGTCCCACAACCCGCGCCTGCGTGTTATATTTGCCATGCACAGGCACCAGCACATCCAGGTCGACAATGTCCCCAACCCGCGCAAAGGAGAGATATTGAGCTGCTGCCCAGACGGTAGAGCGCCCAGTCGTCTGTTCGATCGCACGGATCGAAGATGCCAGCCCAACACCCCCAAACAGGAAAAGGTTCCCTGGAGGGCCAACGCTCAGCTTGTCCTCCACAGGCAAAAAGTAGCGATTTGGGTTGTGAGTAGGCTGAAGGTCAAAGAGATGATCTTTGGAAGCGACAAAATCAGGCATCAAGTCTCACTCAGAACAGGGGGGCACGGGGAAATTGAGCGCTTACCTAACCATTCCGGCGGTGAATTTCAAATTTGGGGCAAACTCAACCCTTTGGCCGGGTGAGCGACACAGTCCTGAAACCAATATGGTCGGTCCCAAGGTCCACTTCTTGCGGATGACGGGCGGCTGGGCGATAGCGGCGACAATAGTTGGGTGCACAGAGGTAAGAGCCTCCCTTCATCAAGCCAACAGACGCATCAGGGGGAGCGTAAGGGTCAGCTGTCCATTCCCATACATTGCCGATCATGTCATAGAGCCCATACCCATTTGGCGGGTAGCAACCAACCGGCGCGCGGCCCACAAAGCCATCGACCCCTTCATCATTGAAGGGGAAAAAGCCCTGCCAATTGTTCGCAAGATACTCTCCGCCGGGCTCACGCTCCTCGCCCCAGGCATATTTAGCGCCATCAAGGCCGCCGCGCGCAGCATATTCCCACTGAACCTCTGTTGGCAGTGTGCGGCCTTTCCACGTCGCGTAGGCAACCGCGTCCTGATAGGCAATTTGAACGACGGGGAAGTGTTCACGCCCCACAATGGTGCTGCCTGCCCCCTCCGGCTGACGCCAGTTTGCTGTGTCGGCATAAGACCACCGGCCTTCAGCGTTGCTCTCAGGAGTTTGAAACACCGCTGCGCCAGGAGGAACCACTCCGTCTATCCCGGCCTCGGCAACCGTCACATATCCGGTTGCATCCACGAACTCTGCAAACTCAGCATTGGTGACTTCAGTCGCATCAATCCAGAAGCTCTCAACTTCCTCGCGACGCACGGGCCCCTCGTCGGAATAGATGCTTCCCGCCCCCATATCAAAGGCACCACCTTCGATGAGAACCATGCCCGAAGTCTCAGGCGCGATTGTCTCAGGGGACAGGCAGCTCACCTGCCCGTCGACATTTTGAGATGTCGGCCAAGCCAGATAGGCGACCGCGCCCAGGACCAGGGCCCCAAGAGCAACCGCGCTAGTTTTCCCAATAGATAAATTCATCATCCTCTTGAAGCGGTTCGGCCAGTGTCTTGTCAACATAGACAGGTGTTGCCACAGAAGACGGCCAGATCGGTTCGGCCTGTGCGGCTTGGTGCGCGTCGAGAAGGCTCTTCAGCTCCGCCAGTTTAGCGGGCTCGGTTCCTGCAAGATTTGTTGTTTCGCTGGGGTCTTCCACCAGATCGAAGAGCCATTGCTTATCTTGCAGACCCGAAACCTGAAGCTTCCAGCCGTCTTTAAGAACAGACCTATATTCGCCCGCCGTCCAGAACAGCGCCTCATGTGGTTTACCCTCTGCCTCACCGGCAACGAAGGGAACAAAGTCGACACCGTCCATCACGCGGTCCGTTGGCATCTCACCACCTGCAGCACCCGCCGCGGTCGCAAACATGTCAATGTGAGAAACCGGTTCATCATAGACCGTTCCTGCAGGAATGCGCGTGGGCCACCGGGCGAAGAAAGGCACATGCGTACCTCCTTCAAACAGGGTGATCTTCCACCCTCGATAGGGCGTGTTGAGATCATCCAGCCCAACATAACCAGCACCACCATTATCGCTTGTAAAGATGACGAGCGTGTTCTCGTCCAGGCCATTGTCTTTCAACGCCTGCATGACGCGCCCCACGGAGCGGTCAACCGCCCGGGTCATCGCTGTGTAAACACGCAACCGATGGTCCTCAATATGGGAGAGCGCGGCATAGTCAGATTTCAGCGCTTGCAGCGGCGTATGGATGCCCCAATGCGCGAGATAGAGAAAGAAAGGCTGATTGCGATTATTCTCAATCACTTTCACCGCCTCGTCCGTGTAATAGTCGGTGATGTATCCACGCGGCTCAAATCGAGGTCCGTTATTGAACGTTGATGCATATTGCATGTTCGGCCAGAGAAACCGGTCGATCGGATCAAAATCCTGATAGGAGTTCACCACGTCAGGATGGTCTTCCGGCAGGTACAAGCCGCTCGCCATCAACAGGCTGTCATCAAACCCCTGTTCGATTGCACTGCTGCCGTTCGCCCGACCAATATGCCACTTGCCAATATGCGCAGTGTAATAGCCCGCGTCTTTCAGCATTTCCGCAACGGTTATTTCCGACGTAGGCACACCAAGATTGTCATAAGGCGGCACCTCAACATCTCTATCAAACGAAAGGTTCGGATGTGGTCTCTCAATCCCACTATTCTCTGAGACAAATCCGACAAGAGACAACATGCCGGGGGGTGTCGGCGTAAAGTTAAAACCGAAACGCGTGGCATAGCGACCTGTCATGATCATCGCCCGCGACGGCGCACAAACAGCGGTCCCTGCATAGCCGTTTGTGAAAGCGACACCTTCATGGGCCAACGCGTCAATATGCGGTGTCTGCATATCTGAACCGGAGGCGCCGCCGCCATAATAACTAATGTCATTGAAACCCATATCATCGGTCACAATGAAGATGATATTGGGTGGCCGCTCAGACGGAGGCAACTCGGCCACGTCAGGCCCTTTTGTCCAGACAATTTCCTGGTTGGGACCAACGGGGTTCATGAAATTCAGAAGAACACCCGGTGCATTCAACGCTATTTCAACCCGGTAAATCCAGCCGACTGCGAGCAAGACAACAAGCGCGGCCCCAACACTGCCAAGTATTTTCTTTAACATCTCCACCCTCCCCGGGAAGTCACCACTAGCGGCGCCAAACTTTCCGCCGTTCAGCGGCGAATGACTGCGTTCAAAACACCTGCACCACTCAACAGCACGAAAAACAGCAGCACTCTTGGATCAGTGAGCACAAGAGCATCTTCAATCGGATAGGCGATGGTCTTTTCTAAGGACGCTGTTCTAAATTCATGCCGCCCTGAAAAAGCAGGGTTGGTCGTTATTTCCATCATGTCGCGTCGGGAGCGGTAACGCATTGCAGCGCCTCTGTTCCAGACACGCGCGTTGTCAATGCCCACAACATCAAGCGCGTTGGAGACCGCAGGGCCAAACATCACCGGATGAGACGCACGACCAAGAAGCGCCGGCCACATATAGTTCATATACTTAGCCATGACATCATCAGAACTATCGCCTGGCTCAACACCGTCGACAGGATCCGGCGTGTCTTTCATATGAATGGCATTGATCATAATGAAATCATTGCCAGTGTCTGACTCCAGAAACATACGAAGGCGGACCAGCCCCGCTGCCTCACCGCCACGTTCTTCAAACACCGACATATAGCGGTCGACTTCCTCAGATGTCAGTGGCCCACCAAAGCTCGTGTACCAAAAGAAGAACACAGCGTAGAGAAAAGCTGGAACCGCCCAGACCAACAAACGAAGCGACATGGGTTTCTTCCTTTAGGCGAAGAGTTTTTCACATCCGGTTCCTGCGAGCACATCGTCGACAACGGCCCGATCAGCATCAGCAAGTGCACCGTGCTGATCCCGCAACCAGCGCAGACACTTGCCTTGGTAGGCGAAAGGCTTCTGCACCCACCGCGCACCATCGATTTCTGTCTCAACTGTGTCTGCGCCTTCCATCAGCGCTTTGGCATTCGCAAGAAGAGCCGGAACATAGTAAGCGCCCACTTCTTTGAAGAGATCTATTAGGGTTGGCGGAATCGCATCGCGTTTGGTCCACGCATCCTCAGCGGCGTCGACGCCACTTAGATCATCCACCATATCGACCCAGGCATAGACAGCCGGCGCTTTGTCGAGTGTGAGCTGCATAGGTGTCGGGTCGAACGTCGCAAGCTGTGTCAGCTGCCCATACATGCCAAAGTCACTGCTACTGGGTCGCGCACCGAAGAGAAAGGACGATGTTTCCAGATGAGCGCGCATCGCACCCAAGTAACGCTCATAGCTCGCTTCAATGACGGGGGCGGTTTCATCGCTGGACCCAACAACGTGCAGGCGTGAGATCTGGCGGTCGGCAAAGATCTCGCCCAGTTTGAGCGCTTCATCTTCGGTCTGTGGCTTCAGCGTCCAGCGTGGCAGGATGGCCGCCGCTTTATCGATGTCGGCCTGGAAGTGCCAGCGATAATGGAACATGGGCTTGGTGAGCCATTCGTCAGCATAATCTTCAAGCAGGTAATCAAGGAACGCGATTACAGGATCAGTTGGAATAACCGAGCGGCCTTCAAATTCGTTTTCGAAACGGCGGATCAAAGGCGTGCTGTCGACAACCGCTTCCATGTCGCCGGACGCATTGGGCAAAAAGAAGGTGGGAAGCAACGCAACTTTGGGAACTGGCAGCCCCTCGGGCATTCCATCGCGGCTTAAGAACAACCGGTAGGGTAGATGCCTGTAGCGCAACACCGCCAACATCTTTCGTGTGTAGGGGGACCCTGGCGCACCCATCAGAGTGAGCGGCGTCGAAACTGTCATGCAAACCTCCCATGCGGACGAAGCCGGTCAGCGCCGGCCCATCATCGTTTTGTTAGGAGTCAGCGTAGAAGTTGGCATTATTAGTGTCAATTCTTTGTTTGCCCACAAAAAAAAGCCCGACAAAGAGCGGGCTTTCTCAACTGAGCAGACAAAAACGCCTAAGCAGCCTTCATTTTCTCCAGCATCGCGCCCATCGCCGCATGCACGGCACTCACGGCCTGAAGGGGACGGATCATGACCTTGAATTCAATGATTTTGCCTTCATCATTGCAGGTGATGATGTCGACACCGTTCACATATTTGCCGTCCATCTCGGTCTCAAACTCAAGCATGGCATGGTTCCCGGCAAGAATTTCCTTGGTGTATTTGAACTTCCCAGAATTCTCAGCTGGTTTGTCCTCGCCTGGCGTCCCTTGACCCCCAAGCGTTCCGCCCGCTGCACGCAGATAGGCCAGGGTCAGCTCCTTGCCAACCTGAGGTTTGAAGACGATCGGTGAGATGAAGACACACTCATCAGCGATCAGCGCCTCAAGTCCGCCTGGCTTCTTGCCGATAATATATTCGTGCCAATCAGCAATGCATTTTTCAATCATGTCCCAGACCCTTCCACATAGCTGAGTATCAGCGGCAATATTCCGGAGAATAATACACCGGACCGCCGCACGTGCACGCAACTCAGCCACAACAAAAATGAACAGGAAGACCAAACTAAAGGTCGGACCTCGCCATGCTAAAGCGAAACCCGCCGTCCCCGGGCTGTCTGCACTGTCAGTTGAAGTGGGACATCAGTTTGTTCACCTGGCCAGAAAGCGAGCAGGTGTCATTCGCCAAACCAAATATGTACCGGTCAGGCCGCACAATTAGCGCTTTGTGAATTGCTAGGTGTAAATCCATCTGGGGCGTCACACATGTTCCCTCGCCCAAGACAAAGCGCTTCGCACCAATCCGGTCCAGGAATTCTTTCTGTTCACCAGAGAGTTCGGATGAGAGGTCTTCTGTCGAAACAATGAAGAAGCTCCCCGTCACATGCCGGTCCAGCAATGCTGGGTCGGCCCCATCTATTTTCACCATCGCCTGCGGTGCCTGATAGCCGGTCAATCCGTCCGTTGGATCTTCCTCTGAGAGCGCAAGCACACCACCGTGAAGGTGGGGCAGCCCGCGCGAGCCGCCATACATTGCATCATAGGAGGCAGGCCAGTTTCCGGTAACCTGCGCATCCGCGCATGCGTCAATGAGCTTTCCGGTTTCTACCGCATGATCAACCAGATCATGAGCATGAGGGCCACGTTCGCGTTGATAGGTGTCAAGCAGCGCTTCTGGCGCAAGCCCGCGCTTCACCATGTCGAGCTTCCACGCAAGGTTGGCGGCATCACGCACCCCAGCAACCATACCTTCGCCGAGGAAGGGCGGCGTCTGGTGTGCGGCATCTCCAGCAAGAAAAATGCGACGATCACGCCAATGATCCGCATGGGCTGCGTGGAACTGATATCCAGCTGAGCGCTCAATCTCAGCATCGTCAGGGCCGATCCACGGAGCAAGCATCTCCCAAACCTTGTCTTCCTTAGCCATCTCTACTTTGTCTTCGCCGACAAGAAGCTGAAACTCCCACCGCCGCTTCAGCCCAACGGTTGGCACATAGGTTGCGCGCCGCTTAGGGTCACAGATCTGCTGCGTAATCACCGCAAGACTTGGCACTTCCCGCTTCAGATCAACATCAACAACGACCCAGTCACAGTCATAGCCAAGAGACTGGAACGCAAAGCCGAGAGATTTGCGTACAGGACTTGCCGCACCATCAGCTGCGATCAGGTAATCTGCCTCAACCGTAAATGTCTCCCCTCCGTCCACAGGCGAAACATCGACAGTTACGCTGTCATCTGTTTGCTCGGGTGCACCAGCTTCATGCGATACCAAGACGGTGACATTTGCCCGCGCCTCAATATCGTCGCGCAAAGTGCGCTCCAGCACTGGTTGGTAGAACATATTGCTGTGAACCCATCCGGACGGATCCACATAGTCTTCAGGCAGATCTATCCCCTGAATGCGCTTGCCCTTGGCATCGACAAACTCCGCCCCTCGTGCCTGCTGACAATCGGCGTCCACCTGATCCCCGATCCCCAATTCATCAAAAACACGCATCGTTTCCCCATCCAGGCGAACAGCCCGAGGGAGCGGAAAAATGTCAGGTAATCGGTCGATAATCGCCACTTGCCAGCCCCGACGGGCCAACAAACCCGCCATTGTTGCCCCTACAGGACCGTATCCAATGATGACCGCGTCAAAACGCTCAGAGTTTCCCAATTTCATTCTCCTATTGATCTAGGCACTCATCTTGATTTACCGACCATTAATGATAATATCATCATATATGATGAAAATTACATTTAGTTGTGCTGAAAATCAACTCAAATAGGTGAAAATGGAGACCACGATGGACCTCATGAAAATCGAACAGCCACCGATAAGCCGCGTGGAGCGCAAGCGCATGCAGGCGCGTACACGTATTCTGGAAGCCGCCCAGGCGCTGATGCGCGCGAGAGGGTTTGAGGTTGTCAAAATTTAGGACATCACCGACGCAGCAGACGTCGGGCACGGCACCTTTTACACACATTTCAAGTCCAAGATGGACGTGCTGGTTCCCATCGTCCGCGCAAAGGCGCGACAGGTAACCGAGCAGCTTGACGATCCAACTCAGGACATGACAGATCCAGCCAGTGTCGTTTCGATCAGCGTCCGGCACCTACTAACGGAGATCTCCAAAGACCCTCTCTGGACCTGGTTTCTCTTCAAGTCCGACCTGCCAATGGACCAGACCCGAGAGGCAAGCGGCGAAAGCGCAAAACGCGATATCCTAAATGGTATCGACGCAGGTCGATTCATTGCTCACGACGAAGAAACACTTGAGCCGTTCTTGCTCGGTGCCCTCGCCGATGTCATTCGCGACAAATTCGAAACAGGCCTGGGTCAACCCATTATCGAAAACTGCGCTTACATTCTGCTCTTGATCCTTGGTCTGCAAAAAGAAGAAGCGCGCAAACTATCTTGCGCGCCTCTACCACCACTCCCGGCGGAGTGAAAAAGTTCAGCCTTTAATTTGGACAGGCAGCTGCTCGAAGCCCTTCACAAAGTTCGAAAGAACCCGCACCGGCTCTCCCACGACTTCGATACGATCAAAGCGTTTCATGATTTCTTCCCACAGCACACGCAGCTGCATTTCCGCCAGACGGTTACCCACACACCGGTGAATGCCAAATCCGAACGAAAGATGCTGACGCGGCCGTTCGCGATCAATGATGAACTGATCTGGATTTTCGATCACGTCTCCATCCCGGTTGCCCGAGACGTACCACATCACAACCTTGTCGCCCTTCTTAATCTGCTTGCCCCCAAGCTCTGTGTCTTCAAGAGCGGTGCGACGCATATGCGCCAAAGGCGTCTGCCAGCGAATAATCTCCGGCACCATCGTCTCAATCAGGCTGTGATCGGCGCGTAGCTTGGCATATTGCTCAGGATGTTCATTCAACGCCAACAGGCCACCGGTGATCGAATTGCGTGTCGTGTCGTTCCCTCCGACAATCAGGAGAATGACGTTGCCCAGATATTCCATCGGTTCCATGTTGCGCGTGGCTTCCCCATGGGCAAGCATCGAAATGAGATCACTATTTGGTTCTGGCGAATTGACACGTTCATTCCAAAGCCGTGTAAAATATTCCGCACACTCCAAAAGAATTTCGCGGCGCTCGTCCATCGACGAGATCAGCGGGCCGTTAATGTCCGCAGTTGCGACATCAGACCAATAGGTGAGCTTGCGCCGGTCTTCCCATGGAAAATCAAAGAGCGTTGCCAGCATCTGGGTTGTGAGTTCAATCGACACGCGATCAACCCAGTTGAATGTTTCGTTTCTCGGCAAACCATCAAGGATTCTGCCGGCCCGTTCCCGGATGACACCTTCAAGGATCGCGAGATTTCCCGGCGCAACAATCGGACTTACCGTCTTGCGCTGCTCGTCATGTTTCGGCTGATCCATCGCGATAAACATGGGCAATTGAAAGTCTGCCATCGGGTCGCGGATCGTAATCCCGCCAAGTCCGGACTCAGATGAATAGATACCGTGATTGGTATCCACTTTCATAATGTCATTATACTTCGTGACCGACCAATAGGGTCCGTAGTCACTCTCGGCGCAATAATGAACGGGGTCTTCATTGCGCAGCCGCTCGAAATAAGGCCAGATCGCATTCTCTTTAAAGAGACGGGGCTGGCCGACATTGATTTTATCAAGTGGCAGGGAATAAGCGTCGTCAGACGCGGCATTAGACATAACGGCAGCTTCGCTCATCGTTTGGTTCCTCCATTCAGCGATGCGCCGTGCGCCACACGCTGGCCCCAATAAACTCGCTAAAGTCAAATTGCGAATTACACATCCTAACAACGTAAAACGCTTTATGCAGCGATCAAATTTCACCACCGCCTGAACGAATTCGCACGCAAGCCAGTCCACAACGCTGGACTAATGACATTAAGAGTGCCAATAATTGCGACTCTTGCAGGGAGACGCTCAATGTTGGAACCGACAAAAAAAGACAATCCAAACCCTTCTCTGACGGTCGATCCGCCAAAACCGGTTCGCATTGTCATGTCCTTCCTCATGAACCGAATGATGGATCCTGCCCGTTTGCAGAAACAAAGGGATGCCGCGGAAGCTGAGCGACAAACGTTGGGCGCGCCCCACAAGGTGGAATATTTCCACCAGCTTGATGATCCCTACAGCCATTTGAGCGCCCAGAAGCTGGCAGACCTGGGCGCAGCCTATGACATTGAGATCGTACCCCACCTCATCAACGCAACCGGCGGGAAAAATCAGCCCTACCCAGAAGATCTAGCTGCTTACGCAAGGCGAGACGCAGCTGTTGTCGCGCCTCACTACAGGGTCAAGTTTCCAGGTAACGCTGGCACGCTCCCAAGCGAGGATGACCGGCTGCTGGCGGCCCGGATATTAGCCGCGGCAAGCCCAACCGATTTTGTCGACCGCGTTGCGCCCGTCAGTGACTTGCTTTGGGTGGGAGATCATACCGCGCTCCAGGCACTGGCGGCCGAACTTGGAACAGTCAGCGAAAAGGAAGCACGACAACGCCTGGAACAGGATTCTCAACTGCTCCAACAGGAAGGGCATTATTCCGGCGGCACGTTCAGATATGCGGGCGAATGGTTCTGGGGCATTGACCGCCTCTACCATCTGGAAGCCCGCCTGAAAGAGCGTGGAACACACAAAGACGGCGCCCTGGTCGCTCCTCGCCCGCCCGTTGATTGGGGACCCACCAAAGACACAGGCACCATCACCCTGGAAGTGTTCCCCTCCCTGCGCTCCCCCTACACAGCGATCATCTTTGACAAAGCCTGCAAGCTGGCTGATGAGAGCGGCGTGAAGCTCGTTATTCGTCCAGTACTCCCAATGGTGATGCGCGGTGTGCCGGCAACACAGAACAAAGGCCGCTACATTTTCAGCGACACTAAAAGAGAAGCAGAGGCCATGGGTGTTGGCTATGGCCCTGTCTACGATCCGATTGGCGAGCCCGTTCGCCGAGGCTATTCCCTTTTTCCCTGGGCGGCCTCTCAAGGCAAAGGGAGAGAATTGCTCAGCGCCTTTCTCGATGCTGCGTTCAGAAAAGCCATTCGCATCGATAGCGATAGGGGCATGAAAAAAGTCGTCGAAGCAGCAGGCCTCTCTTGGAAAGAAGCAAAGCTACATCTGGGCACCGATACTTGGAAAGCAGAAATCGCGGAGAACCAGCACGTCATGACCGAAGACATGCGGTTATGGGGCGTGCCGAGTTTCCGAGTTTCTGGGCCCGGTTCTGAACCTGATTTCACCGCTTGGGGCCAGGATCGTTTGTGGCTTGTCGCGGCGGAAATTAAAAAACGGATCGCTGAAAACCGCTAACGTCTCAACACACACCTAGCCCAGTTCAATTCTTTGCTTGTGCTCAACCGCCAGCCCGCTTAAGTGAGCAGACTGGGCTGGGAGAAACGCGTGAGCGATAAACACAACAACACGACCGACCACGCGGAAGATGAGGACAAGCCGGAGCTCGCCTCACCTCTTCTCGACCTGCGCGAACGCAGTCCCAGCGCTCTTGCACCAACACCGCAGTCACTCGGCATATGGGAGCTGGCCTGGCCAACAATTGTCGCGTCCGCGCTCCAAACAATGGTTCGCTGGGCGGACTTCATGATGGTTGGTGACTTGGGTGTCGAAGCGGTAGCTGGCGTCGGCGCTGCCGGACAAATCTATTGGATGATCCAGACGCTGGTCATGGCCTTGTCAACCGGACTTGTCGCCATCCTCGCCCGCGCGATTGGAGGGGGTAATCGACGGGAGGCAGATCAGGCGCTCCGTCAGTCCATCATAATGGGCATCGTCTTTGGCCTCGTCTCCTGGTTCATCGTCCTGCCCTTTCTCGGGCCCATCATCGGCATCATGGGCGTCACCGATGGCGTCATCGCTTTCGGCAGCGACTATCTTTTCTGGCTCCTGGTCGGGAATGTGCCATTTGTTCTGGGGTTCATTTTTGCAGCAGCACTGCGTGCAGCAGGCGATGCCCGCATGCCGCTCTACATCGGCATCCTCGCCAATCTGCTGAACCTGTTCCTGAACTGGGTGCTGATCTACGGCAATCTTGGTGCACCCGCTTTGGGTGTTGCGGGCGCAGGCATGGCATCAGCAATTGCCATGTTCGTCCAGCTCGCTGTCTATTGGATCATGTGGACCCGCGGCCTTCTGCTTCTGAAACCGCTGCTCAAAGGCTTTCGTTTTGATTGGGGCATGAGCCGCCGCATCCTCCATATCGGCTATCCAGCGTCGATCGAAGGCATGGTTTTCCAGATCGGTATTTTGAGTTTCATGGCGCTGATGAGCGTCTACGGCACGGCTGAATTCACCGCCTATCAGATCGGCGTGCAGATCCTCTCTATTTCCTTCCTGCCCGGTAATGGATTCTCGATCGCCGCCTCCACCCTTGTTGGACAGCACCTCGGCGCAAACGACCCAGACGCAGCCATGCGGTCCGGCTGGCGGTCTCTAGGCATGTCCATGATCTTCATGGGCGCATTGGGTGCCGCGTTGATTGCCATGGCCCCTATGCTCGCAGGCTGGTTCATTGACGACCCTGAAGTCATTTCGCTCACCGTCGACTTCATATGGATATTGGGGATCGCCCAACCTCTGATGGCAATCGAGTTCGTCATCGCTGGCGCCCTCCGCGGCGCGGGCGATACACGTTTCCCACTCTTTGCCATTTTCACCGGCTTGTTCGTTTTCCGTGTCTTCCCGGCAATGCTTATCGCGCTCTATTGGGAAGGCTCAATTCAACTCGTCTGGTCGGTCTTGCTGCTGGACTATCTGGTCAAAGGCATCATGCTCGCTGAGCGTTTCCGGCGCGGTTATTGGCAAACCATCAAAGTCTGATCAGTTGCCGGTGAGGATGCCTGCTTCCTGCATCACCGAAATCTCTGCCTCGTCCAATCCGGCCTCCAGCGCGATCTCAGAGGAATGCTGCCCGTGCACCGGACAGGGTCGCTCGATATGCGCCTGCAGACCAGCAAGCTGCACAGGCGGTTCAGCCACCCGCATAGGGCCAAGCAACGGATGCTCCTCAAGACCAAGCGCGCCAACAGCAGAGACTTGCTCGTTCGCGATTACATCATCAGGGAAAAGACAGGCAGCACAAGGAACGTCATGCTCCTTAAGTCGCGCCAGCGCATCCACCGTCGAGAGATCGGCAAACGCGCCATCAAGCTCCTTTAAAAGCAGAGCGACATTGGCACTTCGAGCAAAAATCGAATTGAAGCGGTTATCTTCCATGATCTCAGGGCGATCAATGACAATGGAAACACCGCGCCAATGATCGTCTGTCGCCGCCGCAATCGAGATATAGCCGTCCGCGGTTTCTGACACCCGGTAATAGTCCGCCATAGGGGCCAAGTCGGTGACATCGTCTGCGAGCAACGTCTGGCGCATCATGCCGTCCGGCCAGAGGAAAAAGAGACAGGACTGAAGCATGGAAAGGTCAATATGCTGCCCCTCACCGGTCGACGCCCGCGCCAAAAGCGCCGCAGTGATCCCCTGTGCCACGGTGTAGGCGGTAATTTTGTCAGCGACCAGCGTCTTCATATATTCCGGCACGCCGTCTTCAGCTTGCACAGCGGTATAGCCTGTCAGAGCCTGGATCACATGATCATAAGCCGGGTCTTGCGATTTCGGTCCCTCTTTGCCAAAGCCAGTAATGGCAGCGTAGATGAGCTTAGGGTTCGCTTCACGAAGCTTTTCACTTCCAAGGTTCAAGCGCCGCATAACCCCATCGCGATAATTATGCACCAGCACATCAGCGTCAGCAGCCAGACGTTGAAGCAGGTCCTGACCTTTCGGATCTTTGAGATTAACCGCCAGCCCGCGCTTACCGCGATTACAATTGGCGAAGAGTGCTGAGATGCCGTTCTTCTGACTACCGATAAACCGCATCGGGTCACCAATGCCAACAGGCTCAACCTTGATGACGTCGGCACCTTGAGCCGCAAGCATCATTGAAGAAAGAGACGCGGTCACCATCGTCGACAGTTCAATAATACGAACGCCCGCAAGAGGCTTATCCGCTGTTACCTGTTCCACCATCTCTTCCCCCATTTTCACAAATGATAGGGAGAGCGAGGGTTCAAGGGCAAGAGATACCACCGGGGCTGACGCGATTTCCGCTAGCCCGAGGGCACCGATCAAACTCAGAAAGCATATTTCAGGCCCAGCGATAGTCTGAAAGACCAATGTTCTGAGCCCGATCCAATATTGCCGACGGGAGCAGGCTTACCAAAACGATTGAGCTCTGGGTCTTGCGCCAGATCGAAATAACGCGCAGTTTCGACAAGGGAGAGCTGCTCGGCGATCGGCACAGTACATGTGATAACATGAGTATCAGATCGCGTGACCGCCTCGGGTCGTTAACTTGCCGCGGGCTTCTCTCGGATATGAGCAGTGAAGGTCGGCTTACCGCCAGAGGTCACTTTCGTGATGGTAGCTTCGACAGGAAACTCAGTCCCATCTTTTCGAAGACCCACCACAGCCCCTCGTTCATTCATGAAACGCGACGCCTGTTTTGATTTTGCAAAGTCTTCAATTTCCTTTCCGTGATGTTTTCGAAATCGGTCGGGGAGCAGCATATCGAGCGACTTGCCCATTACCTCTTCAGCGGAGTAGCCGAACATCTTCTCAGCGGTCAGGTTGAAAAAGGTTATGTGCTGCGCTGCATCAACGGAAATGATGGCATCTGCTGCCACCGCAAGAATGCGGGACATCAGGAGATGTCTTTCCTTTGTGCGCACCATTTCGTCTCGCCGCGCCGAATGGTCGCGTACAGAAATAATGAAACGCTTTTCTCCATCAAACGAGGCTTCGGATACGCGCACATCGACCGGCATCTCAAGCCCGTCTTTCGTCCGACCAGTAAGATCGAGATAGCGCGACTGATTTTGCAGCCCTTCGCCAGCCCACCGCGCGAGCCATTTCATCGGGTCGGCTCGTTGACCAGGTTGGCGTGGAACGAGTGTGAGAATTTCTTCACCTTCGAGCTCGGTTGCTTTGTATCCTAGCAACTCCTCAAGCGCCCCGTTCACATAGATAATGCGCCCATCAGGTGTCGAAACCACAATAGCTTCCGGAAGCGAAGCAACCAAAGTCTCATAAAACGCCTCATCCATCACAACCACCTCATGTTCTAACAACCTGTATCGCCTGCATTCCACTAAGCCAAAATGCGCCCGCGGGCTTAAGCCCGCGAGCACCGTTCTTATTCCGCTGCTGCCATGTTGGCGTCAGCATCGGGATTTCCACCCTCCATCGCTTCCAAGACACTAAGGTCTTCGCTGATGGGGATACCGGCTTCTTCATAGAGCGGACGTGTCCGCTCCGTTACCAGGCCAACACGGGCGATGGCCGGCATCATCAGATCTTCCAACGCATGGATCTGGCCTGGGGGTAAGGCTTGCGTAATGCCTTGCTCCTCTGCCTCCTCCATGCCTTGGAAGAAGTCGTCCTGGTCGATATTGCAATTATCCAGAACCATGAGGAAGCCAGGGTCAGCCCGCGACGCAAGAGAGCCACCCTGCATTTGTGCAGACGCCAACACATTCACTGCATCAAAGGCGAACTGCGCCATTTCTTCACGGTCGTCCTCGTGCATCTTCGCAAACACCGGACCAAGATAAACGTGACCAAAGGAAACATGACGGGATTCATCACGCATCACATTAAACGTGAGCTTCTTGAGAAGGGGACAATTTGTCGTGCGATACATATTGTTGAACGCGCCGAGCGCCAGGCTTTCAACAATCATGTTCATGCCAATCATGACTTTCTCATGCCTGTCAGATTGAAGCGTTGCATCAATCAATGCTTTGAGCCACGGCGACATCGGATAAGTCATGGCGATCTTGTCGCAATATTTTGCATAGACCTCCACATGACGCGCCTCATCCATAGTCTGCGTCGCAGCATAGAGCTTCGCACCTGCATCCGGGACGGAGTGAGTCACACAGGCCGCTGTCATCAGCGCACCCTGTTCACCATGCAGAAACTGCGACAGCAACTGAGCTGTTGAATGCGCTGTAAAAGTTTCCTGTTGCGACTTAGAGAGCTTCTGAAAAAACGGAATCTTGTGATAAACGCTGGAGCGGTCGGCGATCAGCGGATTGGACGGATCAACTTCGTGATCCCAGGGAAGCAATTCATCTGAGTCCCACTGGTTCTGCTTCGCGCGCTTGTAAAGATCTTCAACCTTGTCTTCGCCAAACTCGTAGGCAAATGACCAGGCGATATCCATCGGGTTCTTGTAAATGTCGTCGGGATTCATCGCGACTTTCCAGTCACCTTTTTCGACAACCTTGGCATTGCTGGGTGCAGTCATTCTTTCCTCCTGTGCGCTCAAAGCGCCATTTGATCTCGATACCACCCGGCCGACACAGCAACAATGACGCCTGCGTCATTTTTTTGGTTTGACGTGAATCAAATAGGCGAAGTTTCTTTTGGAGAAAAATCAATATTGCCTTTCTGGCAGAAGCACTGTCATGCCTTCGAGCTCATCGGTCACTTTAATCTGGCAGCTCAGACGACTTGTTTCATTCACATCAAACGCAAAATCGAGCATGTCTTTTTCAAGCTCATCAATGGGTCCAACTTTTTCCGCCCATTCTTCGGGGATATAGCAGTGGCACGTGGCGCAGGCAGCCGCGCCTCCGCAGTCACCATCAATCCCAGGCACGGTATATTTGATGGCCCCTTCCATAAGACTGAGCCCGTTGGGCACATCCACCTCATGTTCGGTTCCACCAAACTCCACATACTTGATTTTCGTCATGCAACCACCACTCCCAATGCTCTCGGAAAGGCCTATTTGGAGGACTTTCACCAATCGATTGACGCCACACTAACGTGACGCCTGCGTCATTTTCTTTGACTTGCGTCAAACGATGGGCCGCCGCTCCGATGTTGCTATTGACAACATCAAGACCATCCATTAGATATGTAGGCAACGACAACATGGAAGTTTGAATGACCTACCATCATGGCAATCTGAAACAGGCCCTGCTCGACAGAGCGGCAGAAGTGATCGCGGACCAGGGAATAGAAGCCTTAAGCTTGCGTGCCCTTGCCAGAGATGTCGGTGTTTCTCACGCAGCCCCCGCCAGACATTTCAGAGACAAGAAGGCGCTCTTGAGCGCACTGGCGACAGAAGGCTACCTAAGATTTAGTGCCTATGTGACCAACGCAGCTGAACAGGCGGGGAGCGATCCCGTTGCCAGATATAACGCCATGGGCAGGTCCGTCATCCGCTTCGCGCTGACTTATCCAGCCTACTACGCCACCTTCAATCATCCAGACGTGACTCAGCAGGCAGACGAAGATCTGCTGAAGAGCCATAAGGAATATATGGAGATCGTCTTGATGGCAGCGGCAGAAGCACAAGCCGCGGGTTGGCAACCTGATATTGACCCGCTTGTTCTGATGGCATTTTCATCAGCCGCGGCCGCCGGTGCTGCAAATTTGGTCACCAACAGGCGTGGCAGCGACATATTTGAAGGTCGCGACATGGAAGAGCTGGCCGCACAAATCATCAATCTAGTGGTTCCGCCCAGTTCGCAGCTGTGCGTGGAAAAGCGTTCACCAAGCACTTAACAAACAGCGCGGAGGAGACAATAGATGGAACTCTTGAAAGCAATTTACCCGTGGGGGCCTGTGCTGTTTGGCATTGGATTTCTCGCACCGCTCATCGCCGCGATCATGGCCAGCATCGGTATCGCAGCGCCACTCGACCTGACCGAAATTCAATCCGGTCTGATCATTGGCGGCACCTGGGGTCTCATCGCAAAATTCGGAGGGCGTTGGATATGAGTGTCACAGAAGCACAAAGTCCTGCAGCGCTGGACAAAGAAGACGAACGCCGCCTTTATCGCAAAGAGATGGCCATCGCAAAGAAATATATAGGCCCCTTCCCGGTTGTGATGGCACTTTGGGGTTTTTCAAACCTTCTGTGCTGGTTTGCGCTTTGGCCACTCGTGATCTTCGACGTCATTCCGCTTTGGGTGGGCTTCATCATTGCCACGGCCAATGTGGCGCTCTGCTATCTTCCCTCGCATGAAGCGCAGCATTCAAACTATGCCAACCCGGGCACGCCGCTTCGCTGGTTGAATGAATTGATCGGCTACGTATCAACAATCCCGCTGGTGCTGCCTTTCAAGATCGCCCGCTACACCCACATGCGACACCACAAGCACACAAATGATCCCAAACTTGATCCAGATTATGAAGTGATCGCGCCCACATGGCAGCAGGCGGTCCTCAAGACAATCCGTCGTATGCAACCAGGATTCCCAAACTCCTACGGCGTCGTTCTGTCAGAAAACGCTGATGATCCAGCAGCGAAACGGGCAGGCTTAGAGGGTATGGTTCAATCGCTGGCTTACTGGGGCATATTAGGCGCGCTGGCTTGGAGCGGTTATGCTTTGGAGGCAGCCTTCCTGTGGTGGGTGCCACGGATGCTCGGCACAATCTACATCTCTCTCTTTCTCAGCTGGTGGCCACATCATCCGATGAACGAGATGGGCCGCTATCGCAACACACGATCTTTTAGTCACAAACTGGGGAACATTGTCGCGTTTGGCATGGAAGACCACATCATCCACCATCTCCATCCCGGCATGCCGCTTAACCGCAATAAGGCCGCTTTTCGTGAACTGCGGCCAATTCTGGAAGCCCGTGGTTGCCGTCTGGAGGATCACTACAGCTAATCACCAGAATTCCAAACTCTACATGATCCGCATCAAGGCAAACGTTTAGCTTTTCGACCACTCTTCCTAAAGACGCGCATACAGCAGCGACAAACGAGGATAGAACCGTCGGCTGGATTTTATCGCAAAGGTGGTCATCATGATTGGCGCAAGCATTACGCTTATCGAAGTCTTTGGAATCAAAATCAGGGTCAACATCAGTTGGGCGTTCATCGCCATCCTCTTGGCGTGGGGGTTAGCTGAGGGCTATTTCCCCACCATCAATGAAAAACTTCCTGAAGCGACCTATTGGTGGATGAGCATTGTCGCCGTCCTGGGCCTATTCGCCTCCATATTGCTGCATGAGCTTGCACACTCCCTCGTGGCGCGTGCCTACGGCATGGAGATCACAGGCATCACCCTTTGGCTGCTTGGCGGCATTGCGGAACTGAAAGGCGAACCCCCATCGCCCAAAGTCGAACTTCTCATGGCCATCGCCGGACCGGCGATGAGTGTCTTCCTTGGCACATTCTTTTGGTTGAGTGCCGGAGTCTTGCAAGACTTTGTGTCTGTCGCCACCGTGTTGAGCTATCTCGGCATGCTCAATCTCATTCTGGCGGCCTTCAACATGGTGCCAGCCTTTCCTCTTGATGGCGGCAGGGTTGCACGCGCCATCATCTGGATGCACACTGGAGACTATCTCGCGGCAACAAAGACAGCTGCCCGCATGGGATCGCTCTTTGGGTTGGGCCTCATTGCCTTTGGCTTCTTGGGCTTAGTGACCGGCGCGGGGCTTGCCAGCCTGTGGTGGGTGGTGCTCGGCATGTTTGTACGTTTTGCAGCGGACTCCTCAAACTTGCAGGCACAAACAAAGAATGTCCTCGCGCAGAAAACCGTGAGGGAATTCATGACACCAAAACCCATCACCGTTTCCGCCGAAACCTCCGTCGCCGATCTGGTCGAAAACTATATCTACCACTACGACTTTGAGTTTTTCCCGGTTATGGATGGCGGGCGCGTCGCTGGAAGCGTCAGCCTTCAGGAAGTTCGCACCCTGCCCCTCGACCGCCACAAACAAGTACGCGTTCGCGAGATTATGAAGCCGATCTCCGCCAACACACTCGTCAGCCCCCGCGACCTGGCCGCAAATGTGATGACCAGAATGCAGGAGACCGGTGCCAGCTTGCTTATGGTGATGGATCGGGACGATCTGGTGGGCGTGATCGCGACAAAAGACTTGCTCCGCATCATCGCCATTCAATCAGCACTCGAACGACCAGAATAACCCGTCTGGCAAAACCGTCCTTTACGCAACGTCACTTCCCTACCCACATTTCCAACATGACTTTTTGTCAGTTTTTTGTTCACAGACGCCGAGCGAGGCTCTAACATTTCCCCATCGATATTCATGAATGGCGGCAATGAGCCGCGCCACCATTGAAACGGCCCGGGGAGGTCCGCCATGAGCGAACAAGCATCCAACGCAGCGATTGATTTCGATCCCAATGCCCTGCGCAACAAATACCGCGAAGAGCGGGACAAACGCCTGCGCACTGACGGAAATGAGCAATATGTCGAGATCAAAGGCCAATATGCGCACTACCTCGAAGACCCATATGTGGAAGAACGCATCGACCGCGACCCGCTGACAGACGAAATCGACGTGGTTGTGATCGGCGGCGGCTTCGGCGGACTGCTGGCCGGTGCACGTCTACGTGAAGCAGGCGTCAAAGATCTGCGCATGATCGAAAAGGGCAGCGAGTTTGGCGGCACCTGGTATTGGAACCGCTATCCGGGCGCAGCCTGCGACATTGAATCCTATGTCTACCTACCGCTCCTGGAAGAAACCGGCTTCATGCCTGTTGAAAAATACACCCGCGCGCCGGAAATCCTTGAGCACTCCAAACGCATCGCAAAAAAATACGACCTCTACAAAAATGCAGCCCTGCAGACAGAAGTAGAAGAAGTCCGCTGGGATGAAAGCCTGTCGCGGTGGATCATCAAGACCAATCGCGGTGACGCCATGAAAGCAAAGTTCGTCATCATGTCGAACGGACCCCTGAACCGTCCGAAGCTTCCGGGCATCAAAGGTGTTGAAAGTTTCAAAGGCCACACGTTCCACACCAGCCGGTGGGACTACGACTATACCGGCGGCAGCCCGGCTGGCGGCCTCACAAAACTTAAAGGAAAACGGGTTGGCATCATCGGCACAGGCGCAACCGCTGTTCAGTGTGTGCCGCATCTGGCCGAAGGCGCGGACGAGCTCTACGTCTTCCAGCGCACGCCGTCTTCCATCGACGTTCGGGGCGACCGCGAAACAGATTGGGACTGGGCAAAGAGCCTGGAGCCCGGCTGGCACAAACACCGCATGGAGAATTTCAACATTCTCGTCTCCGGTGGTTTTGCAGAAGAAGACCTGGTCAATGACGGCTGGACAGAGATCATCCGCAACCTTCTCTTCATCGCAAGCCATGGCGACAATAAAAACCTGTCACCGGAAAAACTTGCTGAGATTGCAGAACTCGCTGACTTCAAAAAGATGGAGCAGGTGCGTGCCCGCGTCGATGAAGTGGTGAAGGACCCATCAGTCGCAGAAGCACTGAAGCCCTGGTATCGCCAGTTCTGTAAGCGGCCCTGTTTCCACGATGACTATCTCGCAGCCTTCAATAAGCCGAACGTGCATCTGATCGACACGGATGGCAAGGGCGTGGACAGGATCAACGAGACGAGCGTCTTCGCAAATGGTGAAGAGTACGAGCTGGACTGTCTGATCTACGCGACGGGCTTTGAAGTCGGCACCGAATATACCCGCCGCTCGGGCTTTGAGCTGTATGGACGTGGCGGGCAGTCATTGATCGACACCTGGGCCGATGGCGTGCAGACGCTCTATGGCATGCACGTGCACAACTTCCCCAATGTCTTCATCATGGGCGGCGCACAGGCTGGCTTCACGGCGAACTATCCGCATCTTCTGGAAGAACAGAGCAATCACATTGCCTGGCTGCTCGATGAAGCCAAGAAACGCCAAGCCTCAATCATTGAGGCGTCCGAAGAAGGCCAGTCTGCCTGGGTCGAACAGATCCTCGACAAGGCGGCCATGCGCACCAAGTTCCTCGAGGAATGCACACCGGGCTATTACAATAATGAAGGCAAGGCCTCAGAGCGCACGGTGCAGAACGCGCCCTATGGCGGCGGCTCGGTCGAGTATTTCAAGATCCTCGACAAGTGGCGCAATGAAGGTGAAATGAGCGGATTGGAAATCACCTAACCTCACCGATATTCATCACAAACGATCAAGGGCGCTTCCAACGAAGCGCCCTTTTTTGTGACACACAAGATCAGTGGTAGCACGCGGCCTAAGCGACCTGCGTCACGATGGTCTCTCGTGACTTGCGGACCTTTTTCATCGGCAGCAACCAGTCACCCGTTGGGTCACGATACCCCAACGGCAAAAGAACCACCGAGCGCAAACCGCGTTCTTTCAAGCCAAGGATTTTGTCAACTTCGGCTGGGTCGAAACCTTCCATCGGCGTGCTGTCAACTTCCTGTTCAGCAGCCGCGATGAGAGCAAATCCCAATGCAATGTAAGCCTGGCGGGCGGCGTGTGCGTAATTGACCTCTGCCTCACGCGGCACATACATCGCCTTCAGATTATCGTAATAGGCATTCAGCATCGGGATTTCACCGCGCTCTTCCGTCATATGCTGTGTGACAGCATCAATGCGTTCGTCCGTGTAATTATCCCATGCAGCAAACACCAGAAGATGAGAGCCGTCCGTGATCGGCGACTGATCCATGGCGACCTTACGAATTTCTGCGAGCACGTCCGGGTTCGTGACCACAATAAGTTCAAACGGCTGAGTGCCGCTCGATGTCGGCGTCATGCGGACCGCCTCAACAATGGCATCAACCTTGTCCTGCGGCACGGGCTTCGTTGGATCCATTTTCTTCGTGGCGTAGCGCCAGTTCAGGAGGTCTTTGAGTGTCTTGTTGGTCATTCTTCAGGTCCTATTGTGGGCATCGACAGAAAACAGTATACTTTTGTTACTGAGGATATAATCGGAACTGGAAGCTACCGCAAGAGGGCACAAAATTGACCCTCGGTTACACAGAGGGAACCAGCATGCAGGACACCCAACAATGCCCGGATTGCAAACGCATCAATGAGGTGCTGTCCCGCGTGGGAGACCGCTGGAGTGTGCTTGTCATCATCTCACTCTCCCAGTACGGAACCCTTCGGTTCAACGAGCTAAAGCGGAACCTGGGTATCTCGCAGCGCATGTTGAGCCGCACCTTGCGGGAATTGGAGCGCGACGGTCTTGTCAACCGCACCCACTACCCAACCATCCCCCCAAAAGTGGAATACACACTCACACCGCTCGGCGAATCCTTTCGCGAACCTGTTGCCAAATTGGGAAATTGGGCGCTTGAAAATCTCGCGACCATCGACACCGCCCGCGAGGCCTATGATGGACAGGCGGAACAACAGAAGGTGGGATAGGCACCAGCCAAATAACGACAAAAGGCGCTTCCGACGAAGCGCCTTTCCACTGCGCCAGCACTTTGCGAACATTCCTAGTGAAAGGGAGCATCACATTCGCCTGGTAATGCGGAAATACAATACGCGGTACTCATATGGGACGTATTACATCCTCGACGGTTCCGCCTGAGGACCGTAGGCTAAAAACATGTCCCACCACAGAACCCGTCAGAGCAGTTTCGTATCTTGCCTTCGGTGCCGAAGCGGGACGCTTATATAGACCATGGGGGTGGAGGATTAGTGAGAATAGAAACGCCAATATAATCCACCGGGACAACTTGCTGAAGTGTCTGTTTCATGTAAGTCTTCCCTAACTGGAGGGTGACTGAATGAAGAATGTGTTTCTTTTTGCGGCCATCGGCCTACTAACCGGCTGTGTGCAGACTAGTTCAATGCCACTGGCCGCGAATGTTTATCAAGTGACGGCTAGCGCCGCACCTGCCTGCAATCAAGCATCAGCTCGACAAGTCGCCATAAAACTCGCTGCGGCGGAGACAATTCGCCAGGGCTACGACTCATTTATTATTACTGGCGGACAAGCCAACAATGATGTTCGTGTGTTAGGCACTACGCCTGTGACTTCCAACACCTTCGGCTCAGCATACCTTTCTGGCAATTCGGTCTACGGATCATCCACGACAACCTATTCCGGTGGATATCCAATATTTGCCGGTTCAATAGACCAATCCCTCATAGTGAGAATGTTTCGAGAAGGTGACGCTGGTGCGGAACAAGCTGTCTCAGCCAAACAGTTTCTTGGGCCAGAGTGGCAAAAGATAATTCAGCAAGAGAATTTTCTCTGTTAACTAGCCGTGGGAATTTCTGCAGCTCAAACCTCGGCGCAACAGAGGCTTTCGAAAATAGCACCAACGCGTGAGACCATGGCCTTCAATGAGAGAGAGAGGCTTTTTGCTCATGAGGGAGAGCCTAGTCAGAAGTTACATTTTTCGCCCGAAATCAGTGACAGATACACAGGCGAGTTAGATCGATAAGTTGTTGTTATTACAGCGACTTCGCCAACCAGAACAATAGGCTTAGAATGCCTATGCGTGCGACTTCCGAAAGGTTGCGTGCTTGACCCACGCACGGCACAAAACATGGGTACAACCATGGGCTATGAAACCGCGTCATATTTTTTCTTTTTAATTTCAACAACTTATTGAAAGATATGGCGGAGAGACAGGGATTCGAACCCTGGGTACTGTTGCCAGCACAACGGTTTTCGAGACCGCCCCGTTCAACCACTCCGGCACCTCTCCGCAACAACCGAGACCTAGCGTCAAGGGTCGTTTGGCGGCGGAATGTATCAGAAGCCATGCCGGACACAAGACGTCATAGAGCAATACCCTCCGCTCACCCCCTGATAATCCGCCAAATATCGCCCCTCTTCATTACGATCTCTTGAAATAAATGTATATACATCTATATTTGAAGCCGTTCAGATTGGCAGAGGTTCCAGATCATGCGTTTAGACGATCACCCCACCGTCCTCAAAGTCAGGGCATCCGCCGCGTCCCAGGAGCGAGACGAGCCCCTCAACGCCACCTGGCTAAAGGAACTCTGCAAGAAGGCGGGCGCAGATGATGTGGGCCTCGTCTCTATTGATCGCCCGGAGATTGCCGATCAGAAAGCGGACATCCTATCTATTCTGCCGGAGACAAAAACGCTGATCAGCATCGTCTCCCGCATGAACCGGGATGCTGTGCGCACGGCCACGCGCTCCATCGCCAACCATGAGTTTCACGAGACCTACACGTCAGTGAACGAAGCCGCCCGGCACATTGTCAAAGAATGTGAAGCCCGGGGCATCCCCGCGGTGAATGCAGTCGCCGCCTTTCCCATGGAAGTGCAGGACTTTCCCGGCAAAAGCTGGCCTGTCTCCCACAAGCCCATCGCTGAAGCCGCTGGCATGGGCAAGATCGGCTTCCATCGCAATGTCATTCATCCAAAATTTGGCAACTTCATTCTGCTCGATACGATCCTTATCGGTGCAGCGGTGACTGACGACACGAAACCTCTCGACTACAACCCATGCGTTGAATGCAAACTCTGTGTTGCTGCGTGCCCTGTGGAAGCCATTGGCCCTGACGGCAGCTTCAATTTTTCTGCCTGCTACTCCCACAATTACCGCGAATTCTTGGGCGGCTTCCTCGACTGGACGGAGCAGGTAGCCGACGCAAAAGATAAGCACGATTATCGCGAAAGGGTGGAGGACGGCGAAGTCGTCTCCATGTGGCAAAGTCTGTCTTTCAAACCGAGCTACAAAGCTGCCTATTGCATCTCCGTCTGCCCCGCAGGTGAAGACGTCATCAGCCCCTATCTCGACGACAGGGTCGGGTTTGCGGAGAGACATGTGAAGCCGTTACAGCAGACGCCTGAAACAATTTACGTCCTGCCAAATTCCGACGCAGAAACCCTGGTCCCCTCGCGCTTCCCTGCAAAGACGGTGAAACAGGTTCGCTGGAATGTCGGCGCAAAGGACATCTTCAGTTACCTGTTCAACATCACCCTCACCTTCCAGCGGCGCAAAGCAGGCGACCTGAACGCGACCTACCATCTCCACCTCGCCGGTGACATGCCACTTGAAGCGACGATCACCATCGCCAAACGGCGGATAGAAATCGAGTTCGGCCTCACCGGCGACCCTGACTTGACCATAGAGGCAACGTCAGAGGCCTGGATGGGCGCCTTTGAAGCAGGTTTCGACTTAGAACACGCAGTGAAGGACGGGAACATGAAGCTCGACGGACCTGACGACCTGTTCCATCGTCTCGCAGATTGCTTCCCAACCTATGGCGACATCAATTAAGGTTGGCCCGCATGACCACACAGCAAAACAAAAACACTCAGCAAGCCATTCACATTGGATCCTCTTGTGCCTGTTTTGCCGTCCGCAAAATGACCCGGGCGGTAACACAGCTCTACGATCATCATCTCTCGGAAGCAGGTCTGCGGATCACTCAATTCACTCTGATGAATGCCATTTCCAGCTTCGGCCAGGTGCCCGTCTATGTGCTGGCAGAAGAACTTGTGATGGACAGAACCACACTCACCCGCAACCTGAAACCCCTGATCAAAGCGGGACTCGTCGCCAGTGTTCCAGATCAAAAGGACGCCCGCGTGCGCAACCTGTCGCTGACACCGCAAGGCGCCGAACTCCTGAAGACGGCGACCCCTTATTGGGAACGCGCTCAGGCGGAATTTGTCGAGAAGGTGGGAGAGAGGTCCTGGGCGGAGGTGTCGCAGGGGATTTCTCTGATTGACCGGGCGCTGAGTGCAGGCCCCCGCCCCTCCGATAGAATGATGGCCAGCAGATAGACAAAAGCCCGCTGGCAGTCAGCGCGCATTCGCACAAAAGCGTTTCTGGATAAGTGGCACCGATCATCCGTCCGGAAACGCTATAAAAAGAAGGCGACTGGTGCCGAGTTTTGATTCAATCAAAACCAAAAAGGCACTAGTTTGGAGCGCATGCAAAGCGAAGAACATACGCCGCTGCTCCGCGCGCGCGCCTGGGCCATCCATCTCTTTACAGCCTCCGGAGTTATTCCGGGTCTGCTGGCAATAGAAGCAACCTTTGCCGACGACGGACGCATGGCGCTGCTTTGGCTAGGCGTCGCACTTATCATCGACGGGCTCGACGGCCCGCTTGCACGACGGTTTGAAGTGACGCGCCACACCCCAAGGTTTGACGGCGCCATTCTGGACTTGGTGATCGATTACCTTACCTACACAGCCATTCCAGCCCTGATGATCTGGCAGCTGAATATGGTGCCAGAGGGATGGGGGCTCGCCGCCGCCAGCTTTGTCATGGTGACGGCCCTTTATTGCTTCGGCAATCGGGACATGAAGACCAAGGACAATTACTTCGAAGGATTTCCCGCAACCTGGAACCTGGTTGTGCTCTGTTTCTTCATTCTCGACAGCGGACAGATCACCAATCTTGCCGTGATCGCTTTTCTTGGCGCCCTGACCTTTACCCACCTGAAGTTCATTCATCCCTTCCGGGTTGTCAGACTGCGCTTGATCACAATTTTCATGACAGCAACTTGGGGCCTCAGCAGCACCTGGCTTCTGATCGCAAAGACCGACACCTCTCTCCTGGAAAGCGAACCAGCGGCTTTTGCGGCCTGGCTCTTTTCATCTCTCTACTTTGTTGGCTTTGGGATCGTCCGGTCTTTCCAGCAGAGCAATGAAAGTGCAGAGCCGCCGACAAGCAGCTAGGGCGCAGGAGCTGCGCGCACTGCCGCAGGCAATTGGGCTGGCAAAACACCCCGATCTGTAAGAAGATCTCTAAGCCGCGCACGCGTGGCAAGAGGCAAGGACTTGGGATCGAAACCTTCATGCTCTACCGCACGCCGCAGCCTGAGCAACCCAATAACCGCCGCCAGCTCATGACGGGCACCGACAAACTTCGCAGGATCAATGCCAACCTCCTGCAACCGCATTTCTATTGCCTGAAGTTGAGGCACTTGCGCTGAGTCAAACCCACCCTCTGCAACCACCTCTCCAATGGCTTCATGCCGCTCGAGGAAGAGGGCAAAACGCTCAGCGTCAAACCTCTGAATGCCTTCGGCAGTGCCATCAGCACCCCCCATCTCCATAAGAAGGGAAAGCTGATCGGCTGTGAGAGGTTGAGCAGCGTTAAAGAAACCGCCGGGTAGCCCCTTTACCGTCACCAGTGCCCTTGCCTGCTCAACATTGGGAAGCGTGGTCGGGTCGATCGTAAGCGAGTCATGTCCATTGGCCCGCATCTGGCCTCGCAGCAGATCTGGTATATCACCTGCCTGAAATGCCTCCCCGTCCAACGTCCAAGGAATGGTGCGCAGAAGGCCCGGAATTTGAATACGCGGCAGCGGGCTGATGGACATTTCATCTGAAAGCCAACGCCCTCGAAAGACCGCTGCAGACAACCCTTCGCCAGAGAAACGCTGAGACAGTCCTTCCGGCAGTGCCCAGTTATGCCCGGCAACATAGCTGAGCCCGGAGGCATTCGATGCCACGAAACCCTGAACCAACAGATCCGACATGCGCCCGCCAAACGGATCTCTCGGCGCTTTAACAAAATCAGTAACTTCAAACGCGCGGGCCCGGAAAATCCCACGAAGCAGAACCTCATCGCCTATTTCGATGGTTCTCCCATTGATAAGCGGGCGGTCAAATTTCAATCCACCAAGCGTCAATCCTTCCCCGTCGGCAGGCAAGACAACACCACGAACAAATGCGCCACGCGAAGGTGATACGGGATCAATGCGGGTTGCAACAACCTGTTCTTCCGGTCCCCTCAAACCACTAACCCTTACCCATTCATTTGTGAGCGGCAAACGATCGCTCTCTGCGACCTGAATGGTCTGACCGAGCACGGTGATCGTACGAGCGACCTCATCAATGTCACTAACCGGCCCCAAGACAGCATGTTGAACTTCTACAAGTTGGGCTTGATAACGCTCTCCCATGGGGCGGGCTTCAACCGCAACAACTTGACCGATGGCAAAATCGTCAGGTGTCCCCGCAACCCCATCCACAGCAACCGGGGTCTCTTCTTCGTAATCGATATGCACCCCATTGACGACAATGCTGCCAAACGCCGTAATGACGCCGAAAATACCAGTACCGCCAACGCCTTCGTCACCACCACTGGCCTGCGCGACACCGGAAACAAAGCCCGTCCCACCGACACCTTCGTCTCGATCACGGTCAGCGCCATCAACATCAGTATAGCCAGTGCCACCAACACCCGCATCCGGAGAGGAGGTGCCTGTGGGAGCCATCGCAACCAACCCGAGCCCTGCGCAACCAGAGAGCAGGCCGACAACAAAGAGGAGAGTGAGAACACGGATTTTCATCTGCCGTCTCCTTCCTTGATCTCCGGCTCATCTTGCTCGGCATGGAAATAGACACCGAACGTCATTCGGTTTTGTCCATCGCCACGTTCACGGTCCATCGTCGCGAGTTCTAGCGCTTGTTTGTTCGCTTCGCGAACGGCTTCCGCACCGAGTTCCTGCGCAAGCAGACGCAGCTTCTCAATAGAGCTATCTGTGAGGCCCCAGTAGAATGTCGCCCTGTCAATAAAACGGGGATCATGGCCCTCGAGATTGTGCAGACCCGCCGACACATGGTCGCGCAAATTTCGGCCAAAAAAGTGAAGCGCTTCCATCTCAGCTTCCGGCGTCACAAAAGCTTCCGTATTTAGCTCAATAAGACCATCATCTCGCCGCAACACCACATTGAGCCGTAGCCAATCATCCAAGACGGCGCGAGACCGCACATCCTGGCTCACTTCACTTACAAGTTCCTCAAAGCTCGGAGATCCCTCCGACCGTTTTTCATACAAAGTAAGCGGGCTGCCATCGTCTTGAGCGAAGGGCGCGCGCGCCATCCAGATCCCGATGAGCTTCGACCCCATTGACGCCACACTCGGTGGACGAGACACATCGTCAGTCTGTTCCAACAGGCGTTTCACATCCTTGCGGTGAACGCCACTCATCACACTGATCGCGCTTTGCGTCACACGGCCTGTCTTTGCCGCCTCTTGACGTGCCGCGTCGACATAAAGCGCTTTCAGCTCTTCGACAATCTGAGGGAGCTGGACACCCCGGCGCACCAGACCGCGGACAAGCGGCCGCAATATGGTACGTACGGCTCCGATAAGCGGTCCTGTTGGCCCATCTTTTTCCAGGATTTTCCCCATATTTGGAGACTACCCGAGACTTCGTGGGAAAACTACCCACTTTTTTGTTGACGTGTGATTTTTTCCCACATAAGATGACCCTGTTGCTAACGGTGTTGGCAACACCTGGTGAGCACTAGGCCCCTGTCGGCACAGTTTCCTTCTGGCCGGTCAGCATCCTCACCCCTTGGGTCTATGTTTTATTAGGTTGGGCCGGAGGAGTCGCAAGCACCTCCGGCCCACTACTTTCTAGTCAACCATCCAGAATTTCACGCCCGCAGGTTCCCTGTGTCGACCTGCGCAAGGATCTGAGCGTAGTGCGCCCCAAGGTCAGGGGCGAAGGCCGGGTGTTCAAGACACCTACTCAGGTGCGCCATGGTGCGTGGAAAACGGTCCTTGAGGCTGTCGTCAAACAAGGGAACAAGTCCGGCGTCCTCGAGAACGGATCGGTTGTAGTGAGACAGAGCGAACTCGACCATCTCCGCCGCAAAGCAAACATCGGCAAGCGAGATGGCATCGCCAACGAGATAGGCGCGACGCTCTAAGGCGTTTTCGATGCCGGTCATATAGGTCTCAACAGCCTTCTCAGTTGCATAATAAAGATCCTGAGAGATCGATTTGCCAGCCAGCATCAAAAGATACTTCTGTGTGTCGCGGGCAAAGACCAGACTGACATCCAGAAAACTATCGATCCGCGAGGCCTCAAAGACATCCCGGCCGTAAATGGGATGATTGTTCTTTGATAATCGGGCAACAGCGCGCGCGATACTGTTGGACTCAAAAATCCCCACCTTCCCGTCCGGACTGAAAGCAGCCGGCACCGTGCCAAACGGATGGGCCTCGAGAAACGCATCCGTCTTGTGAAGCACACCAGCAAAACCAGTCCTGGCCTCCCGCATCGTCGGCGACCCGGGTGCCTTGTCGGCATCGGTCAAGGGCCGCGCATCAGCATCCCAAAGCCAATCAGCGAGCTCACGAGGTTTCGCGCCACGCACATCCACCTCAACATCGCAGAGCCG
>NZQM01000131.1 GCA_002695905.1 Parvibaculum sp. | reverse complement strand
GAACTGACCCTTCTTCATCTTCGCGGCCATCTTGTTCGCTCTTTCAGCGTCGATGGTCTCAGCTGCCTTCTCAACCAGGCTGACAACATCGCCCATGCCGAGGATGCGCCCAGCCACACGGTCCGGCGCGAAATCTTCTAGCTCATCAAGCTTTTCACCGGTGCCAAGAAGCTTGATCGGCACGCCGGTAACAGCGCGCATCGACAGAGCCGCACCACCGCGGCCATCGCCGTCCGTTCGTGTCAGCACGATACCGGTCAGACCGATGCGCCCATGGAACTGTTCGGCCACGTTGACTGCGTCCTGACCCGTCAGACTGTCAGCGACAAGCAGTGTTTCATGAGGCTCAGACACAGCCCGCACATCGGCCATTTCGGTCATCAGCGCTTCATCCACATGCAGACGACCAGCCGTGTCGAGCATGATCACATCAAACCCGCCAAGCTTGGCGGCCTGCACGGCGCGCTTGGCGATATCGACAGGCTGTTGTCCCTCAATGATCGGGAGTGTGGCAACCTCTGTTTGCTCGCCCAGAACCTTCAATTGTTCCTGGGCGGCAGGACGGCGCACGTCGAGCGACGCCATCAGAATCTTTTTCTTTTGCTGCTCTGTGAGACGCTTGGCGATCTTCGCGGTTGAGGTCGTCTTACCAGAGCCCTGCAGGCCTACCATCATGATGACAACAGGAGCGGCAGCCGCAAGAGAGATCGGCGCGGGCGTCGTGCCCAGCGTCTCAACCATCGCATCATGGACAATTTTGACAACCTGCTGGCCCGGCGTCACCGAGCGCAACACTTCCTGACCGACCGCGCGTTCCCGCACCTTGTCGATAAAGCTCTTGGCCACCGGGAGCGCAACGTCAGCTTCCAGGAGAGCACGGCGCACTTCGCGCAGCGCTTCGTCCACGTCTTTTGGTCCGAGGGCGCCCTTGCCTCTCAGATTGTCAAAAACGGACCCAAGCCGGTCTGTTAAGCTCTCAAACATCGCGTCCTTTCATCGGTTTTCCTAAACGTCAAACCGCTGAAAATTCTCATTTGCCGCATTTCCGGACAGTGAACCAGCATCCACTTCACCTGGAAATGCTTCGAACGGCGGAAAACCACCAGAAAAACCCAAAGCACAAAAACACCTGTGAGCGAACCCTCGCCGACAGGTGGTGATCCCGGCCCCCGTGAGGGCCTCGTCAGGACCGAAGCATGTCATAAAGCGCTTGCAGGAAAAGTGACCTTGCGGTTTTCCGTCCGAAAGCGCGCAGACAAGTTGCTTCGAAAGAGCGCGCAAACTAGGCAGAAAGGCCGTTTCTGTCAATTCGAGACTTATGACAACCTCTCCAGATGCTTGACCATCAAAAAGCTATGGTCGGGAAAGCCGTCCACCGCGACCTTAAGACCCGCCATCTCTTCATCCGCAAGAACCATCTCTTCAAATCCAAGAGCGCGATACGTTCGTTGGGCCCGGGCGTTGGGCCGGGGCATTTTCAACATCCACCGCCAGCCAAATGCGAGATGGCCCCAGCGAGCTAAGAGATTGAATAAATTGGCTGATTGCCTGCCGCCCCAAACCGCCGACCTTAGACAGCACCGCAATTCTTTTGAGAAAAACGCCCTTCCCCTCTGCACATAGATCCCGCGCGATCAAATAGCCCTGGGAAAGATCATCTTGGAGAATGAGCAAATGCCAAAAGACTGGCGACGCAATCGCCGCTGCACGCCCTTCCCGAGACCATGACCCGATATGGGGGCTGTTCTCCGGATCCGTCTCCACGCAGAGAACAAACTTAAGAGCCCCCTCCGTCGTCGCTCTAAGACCGACAATTTCTTCGGCCATCACCGCCCTCCCAACAACCTGCGCATACAGTTTTACCTAGTAATCGAAACTCAGATTAACCTCGTTTCCTAACGAGGTGTTAATGGGACAGCCTTAGCTTATCCACATGATTGACCCCCTCGGAACTTCCCTACAAGGGGCCCAAGCGGCCCTGCAAAGCTTCGATCAGGCTGCGACCCAGATAGCAAAAGCGGGTGCAAATGCCGTGGAGCAAGTCACAAACAATAGCACCACCACTCCCGCACAGAGTGATGGCCTGCAAACCGGAATCGTGAAAGCTGTGGTTCAAGCGAGCCAGGCCGAGACCAACTACAGCGCCAACGCGAAAGTCATTGAAACCGTCGACAGACTGGCGGGCGAAACCATCGATATCTTGGCCTAGTTCGACACCCCTGCCTTTTCCAAGCACTCGATAAGCAATTCAAGCTGAGCCTTCCCGAAAAGCCGCATATTCTCAACACGGTCTTCAGAGCCCGTCTCGACAAGCCGCGCGCTTGACACTGGTCCAGAAACAGCCACCACCGCTGTCCCGGGCTGCGGTCCATAGGGTGATCCCGCAGGGCCCGCCGCTCCCATCTCGCTCGTCGCCCAATCAGATCCTATTTGCTTTCGGAACCCGTCTGCCATGGCCTGTACAAATGCGGGCGTGAGCGGCGCGAGCCCGTCAAGCGTCAACGTTGACCGATCCCGCAAAACGCGGCCAGCCTCCCGCGTATAGATGACCGTAGACCCTAGAAAAAAGGCGGACGCCCCTGGTTGCGCCACCAGCGAAGCAGAAACAAGACCCCCGACGGAGCTCTCCCCGACAGCGATCTTTTCGCCCCGCGATTTCAGCAGACGTGCGGCCTTTTCGGCCAATGGCAACAAGGTTTCCAAAGCACGCCCCTCCAACATTTGACCCTCTGCCGACCCACGCCGACAGCCGGTCGACTTCAGGTGCACTTAGCGTCATCTCAAATGCGCCCTACGATCAGGGTGCTAATCCCTATTCGTCTTCGAGCCGCAACGCTCATCGCGATAACAGGAAGGACCGTCGTTGTTCCTGTCGCAATCGCTGCACCGACCATACCCAAAAATGGAATGAGTGCAGCATTGAGGACAACATTCGCAACCAAGCTTATGAGCAGAAAACGTGCAGCAGCGCCTTCATGAGCTGTCATTGTCAACAATAACGCTGCAGGTCCAAAAAAAGCAGCAACCAACTGACTGGTAAGAAGGATGATAAGCGGCGTATAAGCAACATAAAACGGCTCTCCAAACATAGTGAGAATCCACGGACCGAATATGACCAAAACCGCAATGATGGGGACAATCGCCAGGAAAGCAGACAACCCAATTGCACGAGCCAGACGTCTCAGCTCATCAAATTTCTCAAGAGCAAAAAGTTCGGACACCATCGGCCCACCGATTGACCCAAGTGCCACAATCGCAAAGAGGGAAACTGCCGATATTCGGCTTGCAACCGAGTAGAAACTTGCCACATCTGTCGAGACTAAAGGCCCCAACATCAAGATATCAATTTGGGTCAGCAAGAGGTTGGCCCCGGACACCAGCAGCAATTTTCTTGATACTTTCCGCCAAGTTTCGGTCTCTCTGATTGGCGGGACGCCAACCATCTCGTTTGGCAGGCTAAGGCGAAACCAGTAAGCCCCCAGTGCAGCCGCAGTTAATGACGCGACAATCACAGCCTGCAACGTTACCGCACCGGTCAGCTCCCAGCCGACACTAGACAAAATCAAGACGATTACGATCACAAAGACAGGGCGCACTAACAACTCGGGGATCTGCGATCGCACAATCCACGAGCGTCCTCTTAAGGCGAACTGCAACATCAAAGAGAGAGTATAGACAGGGATGACCAGCATCCCCCACATCGCCGCCTCAAACAGGCCTGGATTCATATTGCCGCGAAACAACAACAGAAGCCCAATACCCAAACCGGCGAGGGCCGCCGCCGCAATAAGAACGCGGACCATCATCCACCTGATCACGCCATTGAGAAGGCCCCACTGCTCTCTTATTGCGTAGGCAGAAATGAAGCGGACAATTCCGCTGTCCATTCCCTGGCGCGCGATCATTGTCGCAATCAGAACAACCGAACTCACATAGACAAAATGGCCGAATGCCTCGACACCAGCCACACGTGCAAGTACCGCATTCATCATCAACAAAACAAACAAGCCGATGCCACGGATGACGACATCACCACCGCTGCTGGTAAAGAGTTTTGCTAGAAGTGGGTCATCACGCAGAAACCGGGGAAGAAACTGGGTCAAAAATGTCATATGCGGTCCAAATGCTGGCGAGAGAGGCCTGTATAACACCCCCAAAGGCTAATATACGAGACGGACCGCTTTGCCCAACAACTACGAATTCTTGGCTTTTTGTATGAGATTCGCCATATAACGCCCATTATGAGTGAATTAAGCGACATACCCTTTCGGAAAATGCCCTTCCGCAAAATGAATGGCCTCGGCAACGATTTTGTCGTGGTGGACGTGCGTGCGCACCCCACTGTCTTTTCCAATGCGGTCGTGCGGGCAATTGCCGACCGCAGCACAGGCATTGGCTGCGACCAGTTTATCTTAATCGAGAACCCACGTTCGGGCGGCGATTGCTTTATGGGTATCCGGAATGCGGACGGAGACGAAGTCGAAGCCTGCGGCAATGCGGCGCGCTGCGTCACCGCATTGATGCTCGACGAAACAGGCAAGGAAAAAGTCACGGTTGAGACCATCGGCGCCATTACCAAAGGCTGGCGTGCAGCAAATGGTGACATCACCGTCGACATGGGCGCACCAAAGCTTAAATGGGATCAAATTCCCCTGTCAGAAGAAATTCGCGACACGCGCGGCATTGAGTTGCAGATCGGGCCGATTGACGCGCCCATCCTGCACACGCCGGCGGTTGTGAATATGGGCAATCCCCATGCGATCTTCTTTGTCGAAGACATTGACGCGATTGACCTGACACAGGTTGGCCCGCTTCTGGAAAACCACCCCATGTTCCCTGAGCGTGCCAACATTTCGCTGGCGCAGGTGACAGACCGCAGGCACATGGATTTGAAAGTCTGGGAAAGAGGTGTTGGCCTCACCAAAGCCTGCGGCACCGCCGCATGCGCAGCCGCTGTTGCTGGTGCAAGGAAACGCCTGACTGACCGCAATGCAACAGTGTCCTTGCCCGGCGGAGATCTTCAGTTGGAATGGCGCGAGAGCGACGACCATGTGCTGATGACCGGACCTGCAACTTTCGACTATGACGGTGAGCTCGACAGCCGTTTCTTTGAGGCTGCGTAATGTCTGTCACGCCGAAGAAAGAGACGAATACAGCAGCCGTTGATGTCGTGACCTTTGGATGTCGCCTGAACAGCTACGAGTCAGAGGTCATGAAGGCGCACGCCGCAAAGGCAGGCCTCGACAATGCGATCATCTTCAATACCTGCGCCGTCACCAATGAGGCTGTCCGTCAGGCCCGCCAAGCGATCCGCAAGGCCCGCCGTGATAACACAGAGGCCCGCATCATCGTGACGGGGTGTGCTGCCCAAATCGATCCGACGCAGTTTGGTGACATGGATGAAGTCGATCTTGTCATCGGCAATGAGGAAAAGACCGACGCATCAGCTTTTGCGCGCCTTGCCGTCGAGGGCGTTGGCACTGAGCGCATCCGCGTCAACGACATCATGTCGGTGAAAGAAACCGCCGGGCACTTGGTTGAAGGCTTCGAAGGCCGCGCCCGCGCTTTTGTGCAGGTGCAAAATGGCTGTGACCATCGCTGCACCTTCTGCATCATCCCCTATGGCCGCGGCAATTCAAGATCCGTCCCCGCAGGTGAAGTGGTCACCCAGGTGCGCGCCCTTGTCACAAATGGCTATAGCGAAGTGGTGATCACCGGTGTCGACATTACGTCGTACGGCTCTGACCTGCCCGGCAATCCATCTCTTGGCAATCTCTGCGCGCGCATATTGAAGCTCGTGCCGGAGCTAAAGCGCTTACGCCTTTCCTCCATCGACAGCATTGAAGCCGACCCTGAACTGATGCGGCTCATCGCAGATGAAAAACGGTTGATGCCACATCTTCACCTTTCGTTGCAGGCAGGCGACAATATGGTGCTGAAGCGGATGAAACGGCGCCACTCCCGTGAAGACGCCATTGCCTTCTGTCAGGACGCAAAGCGCCTGCGACCGGAGATTGTGTTCGGTGCCGATATCATCGCGGGCTTCCCCACAGAGACCGACGAGATGTTTGAAAACTCACTGCGCCTCGTCGAGGAATGCGACCTCACCTGGCTGCATGTCTTCCCCTATTCTGCACGCCCAGGAACGCCGGCAGCGCGTATGCCGCAGGTTGACGGTCGCCTTATTAAGGAGCGCGCCAAACAATTGCGCGATGCAGGGACCAAGCGAAGCGCCGCTTTCTTAGCGAGCCGTGTCGGACAGACAGAAAACGTCCTGATGGAAACAGAAACCCGTGGGCGGACTGAACAGTTCGCGGAAATCAACATGGCCGTGCCAGCGCGAGCGGGAGAGATCGTGAAAACAAAGGTAGTGAATACAGCAGGCTCACTGCTGAGCGGCGAGGCATGCGCGTGAGCGAGACAGAAGACGAGAATACGGAAGCCCCGGAGAAAAAGTCCCTCTTCAAACGCATGAAGGAAGGGCTGACACGCTCCACACGCGCCATGTCCGATGGCGTTACAGGCATCTTCACAAGACGCAAGCTGGACGGCGAGACCCTCCAGGATCTGGAAGATCTGTTGGTCACATCAGACCTTGGTCTTGATGTCGCCGTAGAGATCACAGAGGCCGTCGCCAAAGACCGCTACGACAAGGAAGTCTCCCCGGAAGAAGTCCGCACCATCCTCGCCGAGGAAGTCGCGCGCATTCTAAAACCGGTCGAATATCCTTTCCGCGTAGATGCAGCCAAAAAACCATTCATCACGCTGGTGGTCGGCGTGAACGGCGCGGGCAAGACAACAACCATCGGCAAGATCGCGTCAAAGACAAAAGCTGAGGGCAAGTCAGTCATGCTGGCCGCTGGCGACACGTTCCGCGCTGCAGCGATTGAACAGCTCGCCGTTTGGGGCGAGCGGGTTGGTGCCCCGGTGGTCACGACAAAAGTCGGCGGCGACTCCGCAGGTCTTGCCTATGAAGCAGTAGAACGCGCCCAACAAGAGGGCACCGATCTGCTCATGATCGATACTGCCGGACGGCTGCAAAACAAGACAGACCTTATGGCAGAGCTTGAAAAAGTGATCCGGGTCATTCGCAAGCTCGATGAGACAGCACCCCATGCAACCCTGCTCGTGATCGACGCAACAACCGGCCAGAACGCCCTTAATCAGGTTGAGGTCTTTACAAAGATCGCTGGTGTTACTGGCCTGGTCATGACCAAATTGGACGGCACAGCACGCGGCGGCATCCTTGTCGCCATAGCGCGCAAATATGGCCTGCCTGTGCATATGATCGGCGTGGGAGAAGGTATTGACGATCTTCAGGGCTTTTCGGCAGAAGGCTTTGCAAAAGCGCTGACTGGCGCTTGATCCGACCCATAGATCGGTACGTATAAATATAGGCTCCCCAAATGATGAGAACAAAACAGCGAGCAGCATGACCGACATATCGGAAAAGACTGAAAAAGAAGCCTCCCCCAAGAGCGAAGGCGGTATGAGCGGCAGGCAATGGCTTCGCATGAGCCTTGAGCTTGGGCCCCTTATTATCTTTTTCCTGATGAACTCAAAGGCGGATGCGTTTTTCGGCTCTCCGCCGGAGCAAAACATCTTCTACGCGACAGGCATGTTCATGGTTGCGACCATCATTGCGCTCATCGCGACCTATATCCTGTTTAAGAAGATACCCATGATGCCGCTGGTCACCGGCGGTTTTGTGCTTGTTTTTGGAGGACTCACCGTCTTCCTGCAAGACGAGCAATTCATCAAGATCAAGCCAACCATCACCAATATCCTGTTTGCAGCTGGTTTGCTCGGCGGTCTCGCCTTCGGCAAACCGACAATGAAATATCTTTTCGACGGCGCTTTTAAGTTGGATGAAATGGGATGGCGCAAACTCACCTTTCGCTGGGGAACCTTTTTCATCTTCCTGGCGATTGTGAATGAAATCGTCTGGCGGAACTTCTCGACAGACTTCTGGGTGAGCTTCAAAGTCTTCGGCATCATGCCGATCACCGCAATCTTCGCCATGTTCCAGGTGAAAGTCGTTTCAGACCATCAATTGGTGAAAGCGGAAGAGGACACGAAGGGAACTTGACGATTTAGAGCCATTTCACCGACGCCCCGTGTGGATGGGCGATAGCGAGATCCTGCGTCGCGCCACCCGGCCATAGATTGAGACGCAAAGTCGGTGGGCCTTTGACGTCAGTCGGCTCAAGTCGGAGCCATGCGACCGGATTTGCCTCCGAAACCTCTTCACCCGCCTTCCGGATCGTGCATTCAATCCGAGCCCGCATCTCCTCAGGCATGTATTGCCACATAACGGTGTGGGCAATAACCCGGACAACCTTCGGCGCTCCACCCTGCAGCGCCTTCTCTACAAAGACATCTGCACTCTCATGGATCACACGCGTTTCAAGCTCTTTGGCGATGGAAACCGCGCCTCGAAGGCGCGCAAGGCGTTCCGGCTGGTCCGGCCAGATGTAGGACTCTAACCGACGCTCGTTCTCCTGTTCGCGCACATCGACTGGTGCAATGTCACAGCCGTGACGTGCCGCAATCAGGAGACCCGTATCAAGTGGCGGAAGCCCGCCATGCCAGTCAGGCGCGAGGGAAACTGGCGATGCCTTATCTCCCCAAACCTCTTCACCAAACCGGTAGAAAAACCGGTCACACCCAAGGTTCAGCCCAGCGCTTGCGCCAATCTCAAACACATGAAGAGGCAGTCCGGTCTGTTCCGCAATCGATAGATACCCGCCAATCATCACAGCAGACCGGCCCACTTCATTGGTTTGCGGCGGCCCTTCAATATAGGCTTCATAGTGAGATCGGTGTTGGGTAATGTCGTCAACCAGCAGCGCGCGCAACACATCATCATCCGGTCCAGCGTCACCTGCGGACGCGTAAAGCTCGCCTAAGGCGCTGTTCGGGTCATCCAGCGCCCTGCGATGGAGAGCGCCCGCCACCCGCAATGCCAGCGCAGCAGCTACAGGTTCTTCTTTAAAATCTGAAAGCAAATCGCTGGTGACACCATCTATTGCAATATCTGCGGCCAACATCCTCAGAACACGTCCCGTAAATGGCGACCCCAATTGGTCACAGAAATCGGCCTGCAGGTTGAATGCCTCAGCCGCACTACTCGGATCGGTCATACGCCCTTGGCCCCACCAGGCATCTGATTTCCCAGTTCCCCGTCAGGGTTGGTAAAAGGAACGATAGCTTCTTGCCCTAGCACAGATCGATACTGGGTGAGCGCCCAATGCACACTTGGAAAGGCGAGGTCATCCCATGGAATTTCTTCCCAGGTGAACAGACCTACTTCCAGACTTTCAGTACCGGCAGAAAACTCTGGCGTCGGCAATTCTGCCCGGTACATTAGCTGCACCTGCGAGATGCGCGGAATGTTGTAGATCGCCAGCAGGTCTTTGATCTCTATCTTCGCGTTGGCTTCTTCGAAAGCCTCGCGACGCGCTCCATCTTCTGTGGTTTCGCCTTCTTCCATGAAGCCAGCCGGAAGCGTCCAAAAACCATGACGTGGCTGAATGGCCCGCCGACATAGAAGAAACGCGTCGCCATGCGTTACAACCGATCCGACAACAATCTTTGGGTTTATGTAATTAATAAAACCACATGTGTCGCAAACAGCTCGCGGAAAACTGTCTCCATCTGGCACGCGGTGACTAAAGCCGCTTGGCGCGGGCATGCCGGATTTTACGTCACCCGTCTTTTCATTCTTATTTCCCATAACACGTCCACACACCTCATCCGCTTACGGATCGATCAAATTGGGGCGACATTTTGACGCCCTCCGGCAAATTCCAACTAATTTAACACAAGAAATTGAACGCCGTCGTCACCATCTGCATAACAACGCTTGGCGCGCTGAACCAAATATGCGATTTACTGCGGCAACAGAACAATCAAAGAGTTCCAAAGGAGTTACAATGGCGACTCGTAAGTCGAAAGGCTTCGACCTGGATGGTTCCCTCAGCCACCTACTTCGTCGAACACAACAATTTGCTTATGATCAATTCGCTCAAGCCTTGAGCGATTCTGGTCTTACCCCCCGTCAATTTGTCGTCCTTGTCGCCGTCGGCGATGCGGAAGGTTTAAGCCAGACAGATCTGGTCAACCGTACAGGGATTGATCGGTCTACATTGGCCGATATGGTTGCGCGAATGATCGACCGTGGACTACTCACACGCAAACGCACCAAAGAAGACGCGCGGGCAAACTCGGTACGCTTATCAGCAGCCGGGCGGCGCGCTTTGACGGCAGCAGAACCCGGTGCACAAGCAGCTGAAACAGCGCTTCTCGCGCTCATTCCAAAGACGGTGCAAAAAGACCTAAAAAAGAACCTGGGTCTGCTTGCTGGTGCTGTAACTGAAGCAAAAGAAGCAACACCGACGCCGAAAAAGAAAGTCGTCACGCGCAGGAAGACGGCTAAGAAGAAAGCCCCAGCACGGAAAAAGACTGCGCGGCGCAAATAGCAGTTCAAAGACCGAGCATGAAGACGCCGATGACCCAGATCGTCGGCGTTTTTCTTTGGGCCGCCAGCTCTCTAAAGTCTAAATGGTGATGTCCAGAACAGAGCCTGGCAAACGCGGTGCTTCATTTTTCGTTACGGCCAGTTTCTCGTGTGCAAACGGTGCCTCACGGCGTCCATTGTTTAACAAGACACTATCAACAGGCTGAAAAGCAACTTTGGCGGCATCCTCAGCACCATCAGCAACAGGCGCTTCAGCTGTCTGCGCACTGCGCCCGCCATCGCGGCTGGCCGCATCCAGCGCTTCCGCACTGATCTCAATTTTGAAGGCTTCTGTCTCTTCTGTGATCCGGCGAACTGGTGTCGCACCCTTTGACGGGGCGGCTTTCGCATCAACGACAAATCCGGACAGCGCGGTGCTGCGGGGCGCAATTGTCTTCTGCGCATACGCCTGAGCGGCTATCTGTGCTGCACTGACCACCGGTTTCATTTACGAAGGAGTAACCCTAAAAAATCGCGATTTGGCCCAAACCCTGGGATATCGCTCATTATCAAACAATTAGGGCTAACAAATACTTAAGGCGTACCCCCAGAGTCCGGGGAAGAAACTGTGGATAAACTGGCTGACCGGGCGCGCTCAATCGCAGGCAGGATTTTCTCCGTGAGGCTTTTTCGATCAATGGCACCAACATGCTTCAGGACAATCATCCCCTCGCCATCGACCACAAAGGTTTCCGGCACCCCGTAAACTCCCCAATCAATTGACACCCGTCCATCTCGGTCTGCCCCAACGCGCGTGAACGGATTACCGAGCGTTGCCAGGAAACGCTGTGCTGCATCCTCGCTGTCTTTGTAGTTAAGCCCAAAAATCGGCGCACCACTCTCGCGCGCCAGCGCCTCCAACAGCGGATGTTCCTGACGACAGGGCACACACCAGGACGCCCAGACATTCACCACCGTCACCTCGCCCTGTTTAAGGTCGTCAGTCGCAAACCCCGGCACACCGGTATCTGCGATAGCAGGAAGCGTGAACTCAGGAACCGGTTTGCCCAAAAGAGCAGACGGAACTTCTGAGGGGTCTCCGCCAAAAATCGCGAAGAAAAACAATGCCGCAACCCCGAAAAAACCCGCGACAGGTAGAAGCGTCGTGATCTTCATGGGCGGGCCTTTTTTGGGGAGCGTGCTTCCAGCTCAGCAACCAGCCGCTTTTGCTTTCGCAAATCAAACCAGCTCTGCAGAGCAAGCCCTGTCATCACAATCGCAGCAATGAGAAATGAGGACCAGATATACGGCCCATAGCCACCCATATTAAGAAACTCGTCCATATTTCAACCCGCCGCCTGTTGCATCTGAAGGGTACGCACTTTGCGTCGCAGAATTTCTGCCCGCATGCGCACCATAAAAACACCGAGAAAGAAAAACGTAAACCCTAGCGCTACGACAAAGAGTGGCCAGAGCAGCGATGAATGGATGGTCGGTCCATCCAGACGAAAGACGCTGGCAGGCTGATGTAGCGTGTTCCACCAATCTACAGAGAAGCGGATGATCGGGAGATTAACCGCACCCACAATCGCGAGCACAGCGGCCACACGCGCCGCCCGGTTTGGGTCTTCGATGGTGGCCCAAAGCGCCATATAGCCGAGGTAAATGAAGAGAAGCACCAGTGTGGACGTCGTGCGTGCATCCCACACCCAATAGGTGCCCCACATAGGCTTGCCCCACAACCCACCCGCGACAAGCGCGAGGAAGGTAAAGACAGCGCCGATGGGTGCCGCCGACTTCGCCGCCACATCCGCCAGCGGATGACGGAAGATCAGCGCCACAATGCTTGATGCCACCATGATCCCATAGCCAAACTGAGAGAGCCAGGCAGACGGCACATGCACAAACATGATCCGCACACTGTCGCCCTGCTGATAGTCAGGCGGTGCGACAAAAAAGGAGAGATAGAGACCGATCCCGATACCCGCCCCGGCGAGCGCCCAGACATAGGGCAGCACAATCGCGGAAAAGTTCATAAACCGCGTCGGGTTGGCATATGTGTGAATTGACCAGGCCATATCAGTCTGATGTAGCCCGCCACGCGCGGGGCAGCAAGGGACCATCCGCGGGCAAGTCGCCGCAGGGTTCGATCATCACACGCGTCATTTGATCGCCACTCTGAGCGCGGCTGCCCCGCCAACAGGCCCCACAACCAGGGAAGCGAGGCTTACCGCCCCGAGCAAAAGCAGGGATTGCCCGCCCAAATCGCCTGGAACAGCCACAAGGGCCGCTCTACTAGCACTCACACCAAAGATCAGCACCGGCACGTAGAAAGGCAACACAAGCAGCGAAATCAGAAGCCCCCCGCGCCGCACCCCAACAGAAAGAGCAGCACCCACCGCACCCAAAAGAGACAGCGCGGGTGACCCAACAAGCATGGCGCCCATCAGTGGCAACATGCCCTCAAGCGGCAGGTTGAGCATCAGCCCCAAAGCCGGAGCGGCAATCACCAGCGGCAGACCTGTCGTAAGCCAATGACTGACCGCTTTTGCCAGCACCGTGAGCTCCAGCGGTTGAGGCGCCAAAATCAGCAGATCAAGCGTCCCATCTTCCTGGTCTGCCTGAAATAATCGATCAAGGGTGAGCAGGGCTGAGAGCAAGAGCGCCACCCACAACATGCCGGGCGCTATCCGGGTGAGCAGATTAAGGTCCGGACCAATCCCGAAGGGGACAATCGACAAGACAATCAGAAAGAAAAAGACCGCCATCCCACCGCCGCCACCGACCCGCGTGGCAAGACGCACATCACGCCGCACCAGTGATAGGAACGCGTTCATGCCTGCGCCCCCCTAATGCTGTTCAGGTCCAGCGTTCTTGTACCTTCAAGTCCGAGATCAACATGGGTTGCCGCAATAATACTCCCCCCTGTATTGAGGTGAGCCCGCATCAGGTCGCCCAGCGCCGCAATGCTTGCTGTATCAAGCGACACGGTCGGTTCATCAAGCAGCCAGAGCGGTCGGTCAATGAGCGCCAGCCGCGACAGGCCCAGCCGACGCTTTTGACCCGCTGACAAAACTCCAGCTGGCAGATGTCCAAGATGCCCAAGACTGAAAGCCTCAAGGGCATTCGCCACTTGGATGCCAGAAACACCATAGAACTCAGCCCAGAAACTCAAATTTTCGGACACGCTGAGCGGCGCTTTTATCGCATCCAAATGCCCCGCATAGAGCACAACATCCGCGATGGTTTGGTCCTCGCTCGCCCCATCCAAATTGATCTCGCCATCAGTTACCTCCAGCAACCCAGCAAGCTGGCGCAGAAGGCTTGATTTGCCAGACCCGTTTGGTCCCACCAGCGTCAGCATCTCGCCCGGTACGACTCGAAAGGACAGATCACGAAAGACTTGGCGCTCGCCACGCACGCAGGAAAGCTTCGTGACGGTGAGGCCCATCAGCAGCTCAGATGTCGTCAAAATTACCGCCTCGCCCCTTACCACCCGCAAACCGCGTCGCTCCGGCAACAGTTTCGCCTGAGGCGAGCACCGCACGTCCTCGCATGGTCTCGCCTGCCATGGCCTGATCATAGGGCAGATCCCACTGCTCATAAGCAGACATCCTGTCGCTGCGCAGACAAGTTTGCGGGAACCGCACCATGTCCGCCGCGAGCTTTTCGGCCGCTGCGCGCCCCTCGCCTGTTGGCACGACACGGTTGGCGAGCCCGAAACTCAGCGCCTCTTGCGCATCCACAGGCCGTCCTGTCAGGATCAAATCCATAGCACGCGAATGGCCAATCAGACGCGGAAGACGAACAGTACCGCCATCGACCAAAGGCACGCCCCAGCGTCGGCAGAACACGCCCATCACAGCATCTTCTTCCACAATCCGCATGTCGCACCAGAGCGCGAGCTCCATACCGCCTGCAACTGCATAACCTGAAATCGCACCTATCACCGGTTTGGAGAGCACCATGCGCGATGGCCCCATGGGCCCATCTGCTGCCAGGCGATCAAACTGCAGGCCAGTGCCCGCAGGTGGAACACCGTTCCCACTACCGCCGCCTTGGGCAACTGCTTTCAGGTCGGCTCCCGCACAAAAAGTTCCATTTGCCCCAACAAAAACCCCGACAGACGCCTCATCGTCTCTTTCAAATGCAAGAAAGGCCTCTGACAGCTCTTCCGCCGTTGCTCTATCGACAGCGTTTCGCACATCTGCCCGGTCGAGAATGACCGTCGTTACAGCGCCGCTTTTTTCTGTTCTTACTGCCATCTCGCAACCTGTTCTTAACTGCCTCAAAACCATCCCAAACCAAAGTGACATGGGGACACATATTTTTGCTCATTATCCGTCATATTGCCCCCTCCCGGCCATAGCCTTCCTACATGTTTCTGACTATAGTCCGCCCGTCGATTGGCGCGGGCGCGCCATTTGGCGCAGCACCACATATTTTTCGAGGAGAGCGGACCCCATGGCCAAGAAACCGGCAAAGAAAAAGGCTCCGGCTAAGAAGGCGACTAAAAAGAAGCCTGCAGCAAAAAAGAAAGCAGCCAAAAAAGCTGCAAAGAAAACAGTGAAGAAGAAGGCTTCTGCGAAAAAGCCAGTGCGCAAAAAGCTAGCGGCTAAGAAAAAGGCTTCTGCAAAGAAGAAATCTCCGGCCAAGAAGAAAGCTGCCCGAAAAGCTGCTAAGAAAAAAGTAGCCAAGAAGACAGTGAAAAAGGCCTCTAAGAAAAAAGCGCCCGCGCGAAAGAAAGCGGCCAAAAAGACCGCGAAGAAAGCTGCAAAGAAAAGAGTGGTCAAGAAGACGGCGAGAAAGAAGGTTGCCAAAAAGACAGCGGTAAAGCCTAAGAAGAAGGCCGCAAAGAAAAAGGCAGCAAAGAAGGCTTCTAAAAAAAAGGCTCCAGCCAAAAAGAAAACACCGGTCAAGAAGGTAACAGCCCGCAAGGCCGCTCCAAAAGCAAAAGTGCCTGCGAAGAAGGCTCCTGCCAAGAAGGCAGCACCCAAGGCCAAGGCGCCGGTGAAAAAGGCGCCAGTTAAGAAAGCTCCCGCCAAAAAAGCACCTGCACGCAAGGCTGCACCCAAAGCAGCCCCCAAATCAGATTTGCAGCCGCTGGGCACCAACAGCTTTGATGCTTACTCAAACCTCAAAGTCGGCAGGAAGAACTACGTCTACTACGATCTGAAGAAGGCCGAAGAAAATGGCCTGGAAGGCGTATCCCGCCTTCCTTTCAGTTTAAAAGTGCTGCTAGAGAACCTACTGCGCTTTGAAGATGGCCGGACCGTCAACAAAGCAGACATCTCAGCGGTCAAAGACTGGCTGAAAACCCGGAAATCCACCCGGGAAATCGCCTATCGCCCAGCCCGTGTTCTGATGCAGGACTTCACCGGCGTTCCAGCCGTTGTGGACCTCGCAGCCATGCGGAACGCAGTCGCCAAACTCGGCGGCGATCCAAAGCGCATCAACCCACAGGTGCCCGTTGATCTGGTGATTGACCATTCTGTGATGGTGGACAAATTCGGCACCCAGACAGCATTTAAGGAAAACGTGGACCTGGAATATGAACGCAACCAGGAACGCTATGAGTTCCTGCGTTGGGGTTCTCAAGCCTTTGATAATTTCCGCGTTGTGCCTCCTGGGACCGGCATCTGTCACCAGGTGAATCTGGAATATCTGGCCCAGGCTGTTTGGACCCGCACAGAGAAAGACGGTGTTTCCAAGACAGTTGAAATGGCCTACCCAGACACGTGCGTTGGCACAGACAGTCACACCACCATGATCAATGGCCTCTCGGTCCTTGGTTGGGGTGTCGGCGGCATTGAGGCAGAAGCTGCCATGCTCGGCCAGCCTGTCACCATGATGATCCCGGAAGTCATTGGCTTCAAACTGACCGGCAAAATGTCGGAAGGTGTGACGGCCACAGACCTCGTGCTGAAGGTTGTTGAAATGCTCCGCGAGCGCGGCGTGGTGGGCAAATTCGTCGAATATTTCGGCAATGGCCTTGATCACCTGTCTCTGGAAGACCAGGCTACCATCGCCAACATGGCACCGGAATACGGCGCAACATGTGGCTTCTTCCCAATTGATGCGGAAACCATCAAATATCTCCGTGCAACAGGTCGGGACAAAGCCCGTGTCGATCTTGTGGAAGCTTATGCCAAAGCACAGGGCATGTTCCGCACCTCAGACACGCCAGACCCCGTCTTCACAGACACTCTGGAATTGGATCTGGGCTCTGTGGTGCCAGCCCTTGCTGGACCGAAACGTCCTCAGGATCGCGTCGACTTGACAGATCTTGCTGACAGCTTCGCTTCGACTCTCGCTGGCGAATACAACAAAGCCTCAGAAGCAGACACCCGCTTTGATGTGGAAGACGAAAATTTCACCATTGGTCATGGCGATGTCACCATTGCCGCGATCACGTCCTGCACCAACACGTCGAACCCGAGCGTGTTGATTGCCGCCGGTCTCGTTGCAAAAAAGGCACGGGCGCTCGGTCTGGAAGTGAAGCCTTGGGTAAAAACGTCGCTGGCACCTGGGTCTCAGGTCGTGACGGAATATCTCAAGAAGGCCGGATTACAGAAAGAGCTCGACGGTCTCGGCTTCGATCTTGTGGGCTATGGTTGCACCACCTGCATAGGGAACTCCGGTCCCCTGCCACCAGCGATCTCCAAGTCGATTGCTGACAATGACCTGGTCGTCTCTTCGGTTCTTTCAGGCAACCGGAACTTTGAAGGCCGCGTGAGCCCAGATGTTCGCACCAACTACCTGGCCTCGCCGCCACTGGTTGTGGCTTATGCCCTGGCTGGCACGGTGACGAAGAACCTCACCAAAGAGCCCATCGGCAAAGACAAGAGTGGCAAAGACGTCTATCTGAAGGACATCTGGCCAACCAACAAAGAGATTGCCGATACGGTCCGCACCGCCGTTACGCCAGCCATGTTCCGCGAACGCTATGCGGACGTGTTCAAGGGCGACGAAAACTGGCAGGCCATCAAAACGAGCAAAGGCGAAACATATAGCTGGAACGACGACAGCACCTATGTGCAGAACCCGCCCTACTTTGAAGACCTGACCGATACACCGGCGCCGCTCGAAGATGTGCATGATGCGCGCATCATGGGTCTCTTCGCCGACTCGATCACAACCGACCACATTTCACCGGCCGGTTCGATCAAGGTGGACAGCCCGGCTGGGTCCTACCTCATCCGTAACCAGGTGGGTGTACAGGACTTCAACTCCTACGGTTCGCGCCGCGGGAACCATGAAGTCATGATGCGCGGCACGTTTGCCAACATTCGGATCAAGAACCAGATGGTTCCAGGTACGGAAGGCGGTGTGACCAAGCTCCAGCCGGAAGGCACGGAAATGCCGATCTACGATGCATGTATGGAATACAAAAAGCGGGGCACCCCGCTGGTTGTCTTCGCAGGTAAAGAGTATGGCACTGGCTCCAGCCGCGACTGGGCCGCAAAAGGCACCTTCCTCCTTGGCGTCAAAGCCGTGGTGGCAGAAAGCTTTGAGCGGATCCACCGTTCCAACCTGATCGGCATGGGCGTCGCCCCACTGCAGTTCAAGGAAGGGGATAGCTGGGAGAAATTGGGTCTCGATGGATCCGAAACCGTCACCATCACAGGGCTCGAAAACATTAATCCTCGGGACGAAGTGAAGGCTGTGATCACCTTCGCAGACGGATCCACCAAGTCGGTTGATCTCACCTGCCGGATAGATACCCAGGACGAAGTGGATTACTACGCCAATGGCGGCATTCTCCACTACGTGCTGCGCGGTCTTGCTGCCGACTAAACAGGCACCAAAACGACAGAAAATCGGGCGTTCCAGCCATCTGGAGCGCCCTTTTTTTGCCCGACATTTGGAGACCGACGGTAAACGAGTACCCTCACATTGGCCTCACCTCAAATTTACTCGCGTGGGGAAGAGCAGCTACCTATGTTCATTCCATGACAAACCTTCTTGCCAAATCTGCCCTCTTCCTGGCTGTCAGCCTTGGTGCCATGACCTCCCTTGCCCAAGCGGAGCAGCGGCCCCCAGAACAAAGACCGATTGTTGTGGAACTGTTCACGAGCCAGGGCTGTCCAGCTTGCCCACCAGCAGATGCATTCCTGAATGATTTGGCAAAACGCGAAGATGTGCTCGCCCTCTCCTTGCCCGTAAACATCTGGGACTATCTCGGCTGGCGCGACACACTCGCCAAGCAGGCTTTCACAGACCGCCAGCGCGCCTACGTGCAAAACCTTGGCGGCAGGTCCGTCTACACACCTCAGATGGTGATTGATGGCGTGGAAGACGCAGTCGGCTCAAGAACCGGCCATGTGAACAGCGCCATCGAGCTTCGCCGCAAAATGATGACGGAAGATGTCGCTATCGACTTTGTGCCCGATGGTGACAGCATTCAGCTGAATGTCGGCGCCCTTGCGACCGATAAAGAGGCGACCCTCTGGCTCGTGCACTACGTCAAAGAAACACCTGTTGTCATTGAGCGCGGCGAGAATTCAGGCGAGACAATCACCTATTCCAATGTGGTCCGCGACATGGTGCCCGTCGGCATGTGGAAGGGCGACGCGATCAGCCTCACCTTTCCCAAGAGTGATCTGGTAGGTGAAAGCTATGACGGTTGCGCCGCGATCCTTCAGGTGGACGGAAATGGCCAGATCCTCGGCGCTGCCCGCTTGGATATGAGCGCTCTTTGAGTACATTGCTCTGACCGTGAGCCAAGCTAACTGTGTGTCACCAGCATTCACCACATACGCCGACCTCCTGCCAGGACTTGTTCCTCCGCTGTCCGGCGATGACAAAATGGAAGGAAAGTACTGGCTCTAAGGCACCGTCGTTCCATCAACAACTGGGCGAGTGAGTTCACCCATGGTTTGGGTGAGCCGCAAGCCGACATTTTGCTCCAGCTTGTAGGCCCAGTCGCCAATGCGGCTATTAATTTCGGCGACCTCTGCTTCGAGCGCTGATTTGTCAGCGCCCTCTTCGAGCCGTGACGGAGCAACCGACGCCACAATCTTTGACCACATGCCAGACCCCGCCCCCGTCATAGTGAGCGTGAGCTTCAGGCCATTGAAAGTTTCGATGGTCGCAACCGGCGGGTTGTTGAAAATGATGGACTCAACCGGCACAGCATCCTGAAACTCAAAACCAGCAAACGCTGTGGCGCTTGCATTCACAATCGGCGCACCGCGAGAGACGGATCCGCTAGGCACATTCTCGATAATGAAGTTCGGATGCTCCGGCTTCAGCCGCGACAGCACGACAGGGTTTTCAGAGCCCTCCCAAAGCGTCACCTTATGAATGCGCTCGAGTGGAAGGTCGACAACATTTGTGTCCAACCAGTTAGAGACTTCCTTATCGAGAGAGATCGACCCCCGCGCAAGCCAGGTCTGATCTTCTCCGTCGCGGCGTACATAGAGAAACCCACGTCCTTGAAGGTCAGCGGTGGATTCAACAATTTCGCCTGCAAGAAGCCCGGCAATCTCATTCCCGTCTTTATCAAGCAATTGCACGCGCACTGCTCTGCCGAGATTTTCTGGCTCCAGCAGACCGAGATTGCGGTGCCATTCAGGATTAGACGTACGGGGTTCAAACGCTTCAAGTTCGGTAAGACCTAGAATGGTTTTACGAACCCGATCCACGCGCGCGGGATAGCCTTCGCGCTCGAGCACGCGCCAAATGCCCTCGTCATCACGCTCAATGGTGATGTTGGCTGTCCCCTGCATACCCTGACCCGTCGTATAAACAAGACGGGTTGCTTGGCCCACCTTCTCATTCAGGTCAGGAAAAAAGAGCACCGGATCAAAACGAACAGACGTCGCTTCGCGCTGCGTTGATAACGCAACCGCAGCAGCCACCACAAAAAAAAGCGTTACCGCCGCCAACAACAGCAGATTGCGGAGCGGCCCTGGCGTACGCAGTGTTTCCTGAATCTTAACCATGAGCGCTCTCCTTAAAGTCCAGCGCGGCGTTTCCGCCGCTGCGCGCGAAGAAGCGCCAATACCAACGCAAGCCCCGCAATCAAGAGCGGAACAAGCGCCACATTTACAAACCGTACTGTGGACCCAAGATCTTCAATGCCACGTCGCAGATTGCGCTGCACATCACGAAGGGCCGTGCGGCTCTCGGCAAGCTCCGCCCGGAACCGGCGAATTTCCGCCGCTTCGTCTTCGGAGAGGAACTCCTCAACATCAGCTCCCGCGGGCGCCCGCGTCTGAAGAGCCGCCAGACGTTCTTCAGTCTCGGCGATCTTGGCCTGCAACGCTTCTTCTTCTGCGAGGAAAGTCGCCTCTGCCTCCCGGCGCAGCTCATCCACGACCAGGAAGGGACGTTCGGATTTTTCGCGTGCCCGAAGAGAAATGAGATCGTTCGATCCCATCAGATTATCCACTGCATTTAGAACAAAAGTGGCATTGTCCGCCATCGGGATGGCGATCCGCTCGCCCAGATAGCTCTGCTCTTGAACCCAGAACCGGTCATCAAAAATTTCTGAGTCAGCGACAATGATGAGATTCGCATCCTCTTTCGATTTAGCCAGATGATTTTCAGGGTCCGGCGAGGTACCAGGTTGTGCATCTTCACTCGGTGGCGGAGGTCCGTCTGGGAAAGCTGATTTGAGCGGTCCGGCTACCCGTGCCGCAATGACATAAGCCTCACCTGTTGGCTCGAAGGCCCGAAGAAGCGCATCCGGCGTCGGACCGGTTTTCACAAATTCCAGGTCAAGCAACATGGAGTCCGTCGACGAGCTCAAGATGGGAGAGAATGTTGTCGTCGCGTCTTCGCGCTGCGCCAGATGGCCCACCGTGCCGAGATTGAGCCGGTCAATATCTGCCGTTACCACATCGTCACTGTTCGCATCATCCGGCCCGAGCGCCATCCAGACCACATAGTCTGTCTGCTGGCGGCGCACATTCCGCCCCGCCTGCACGCGCTGCGCGTTATCTCTGTCGCCAATCACTTTCGTCGGATCCAGATCCACGCCCCAGCTTGCCATTAACTGGTCCAGGCTGGAGGCTTCCGTATAGCCCTGCACTGGCTGGCCGTTCGGGCCTGCTGTAAGGCTGACTTCAGAATGCGGATCTAGAAACACGAGCGCGCGACCACCACGCATCATGAATTGGTCAATGGCGTAGGTCGTTTGCTCATCCAGCGGTTTGGGATGGGCAATCATCACCACGTCAATGGAGTTCGGAATGCTGTCAAAATCCTGCTCGAGGAATTCCAGGGAAAACCGATCCAGCAACTCATCATAGATGAGGAAAGACTGGCTCTCGCCGCGCATCGCTGCCTGCAAACCACCAGCACCTGTATCCAGTGGGAGATTGGTCACAATCCCAAGCACGGGTTTTTCAGGACGCTTCAGGTTCTGGATGAGGCGGGCCACATCATATTCCAGATATTCTTCCCGCTCGTCGGTAAAAAAAGGAATGGCCTCGAGCCCGTCTACCAGATTGCTCCCGGCTAATCCGAAATAGATGACTTCGCCTTCCGTCGTCGGTGCACCTTTAAGACCCAGCGACTGCGCTCGGTCTTCTTCTTCAGAGAAAGGCTCCGGGTCGACGACCTCGAGAACGAGATTTCCATCGGAATAGGAGCGCATCTCTTCCAGAATATCCCGCACACGGCCCGCATAGGTCCGGATGCGCGGATAGTCTGTCGCCAACGATTCCGAGAAGAAGAAGCGCAGTGTGATGGGCTCCTCAATCTCTTGAAGCATGTTCCGCGTACCGTCTGACAGCGTGAACAAAGAGCTTTGCGTCAAATCGATCCGGCTCGTGCGAAACGAGATGTTGGAGAAGAGGTTCACCGCCACAAAAAAGACGGCAAGCAACACAAGGGTCGCAATGGAAATGGCGCGGCGAGAGATTTGCGTATTCATGATCTCTATCCCGCCTTCTTCATGTCAACAACGATACCGCAGGCCACAAGCCAAACGCCAATCAGTGTCACGAAATAGATAATGTCGCGAAGATCAATCACACCCTCGACAATCGCTTCAAAGTGCGTAAGGAAGCTGAAGGACGCAATCGTTGTCAAAACCGCCTGCGGCGCCCAGACCGACACAAAGTCGGTCACGATGGGAAGACCGGACACTGTAAAGAGGAAACTGACAACCACGCTCACCACAAAGGCGATCACCTGGTTGCGCGTCGTTGCCGAAATGCAGGACCCAATGGCGAGATAGCCTCCAGCCATAAAGAAGGATCCCACATAGCCCGCGAGGATCACCCCGTGATCTGGATCACCAAGATAGGCAACCGTCAGCCACATGGGGAAAGTAAGAGACAGCGAAATGCCTGCAAACGCCCATGCAGCCAGAAACTTCCCGAGCACGGCAGACCAGAGCGGAATAGGCAATGACAACAGCAGCTCGATAGTGCCGACCCGGCGTTCTTCCGCCCAAAGGCGCATGGCAATCGCCGGGATCAAAAAGAGATAAAGCCATGGGTGAAACTGGAAGAATCCTTTCAGGTTCGCCTGCCCCGCTTCAAAGTGGCCACCGAGATAGAAGGTGAAGCCGCCAACGCAAAACAGAAAAATGATCATGAAGACGAAGGCGAGCGGCGTGGCGAAATAACCCGCCAGTTCCCGCTTGAAGATCGCAAGGGTCTCTCTCATGCCGCGTCCCCCTGCGTTTTTTCCGTATCAGGCCGTGTGAGCGAGCGGAAAACCTCGTCCAGACGCCCGGGCTCTCCATAAAGTGTGCGCACATTCCAGGACTTCTCCCGCGCCAGATTGCCCACCCGGTCTACAAGGCTCGTGTCAGCTTCATCCGCACTTGTCGCAAATAGCGTGAAAGAATGATCAGCACCGCGTGCGTCTTCTTCCATTGACACCACACCCTCAACGGCAGACAAAGCGTCGCGAGCAGCATCTGCATCACCCGCATCAAGGGTCAACGTCACAGCATTATGGTAGCGCGAGCGAGCGGTTAGCGCAGCTGGTGTGCCATCTGCAACAATCCGGCCTCGATCAATAATCAGAGCACGGCTACAGATCGCATCAACTTCTTCGAGAATGTGGGTCGAGATGATGATCGCTTTCGTCGGCGCCATCTCTGCGATGAGTTTTCGCACAGCAAATTTCTGGTTGGGGTCGAGGCCATCCGTCGGCTCATCCATGATGAGCACCGGTGGGTCATGCAGAATGGATTGGGCGAGCCCGACCCGGCGACGAAACCCCTTGGACAACGTTTCAATCGGCTGTTCCATGACACCGGCAATTTCCGTGCGATCAACAGCACGTGCAATCGCTGCAGTTGCAGCAGAGCCATTAAGCCCCCGGATATCCGCGATGAAACGCAAAAACTGGAGCGGCGTCATGTCCGCATAAGCGGGTGCCCCTTCCGGCAGATACCCAATCATGCGCTGAGCGGCGAGTGTGTCCCGCCCAACCTCATGACCACAGACGCTGATATGCCCGGCTGTTGGCGCGAGAAACCCTGTCACCATCTTCATGGTCGTGGACTTGCCCGCACCGTTTGGCCCAAGGAATCCTAGGACTTCACCTCGGGCCACAGAAAAGCTGATCCCGTCCACCGCTGTGAACGGACCGAATTTCTTTACAAGCCCATCAATTTCGATCATCGCTGCCGCAGACCCGCCGCTGGTGGATGATTCCACATGGTTTGCCGTGTCGTTTGCCGTAATGACTTTATCTCCCGATCAGATGGATCTCGTGCCCATCTTGCCCCCCTTTCTTATGCCACTGTGACGGGCGCGGCGACAAGGGGCACCACGTGAACAATCGGTCATTTTCGTAAACAAGCCAGTGGCTTAGGGGACCGTGTGGGGAGTCCCTAGCGGACCGGGTACCGAATTCCTGCCAGGATTTCTGCCTGCCGGGCAGCCACAGCGTCCCGGCTGTCTTCATTGTTAGGCATGACGGCGAAAAACTGTCCGTCCCGCAGCGCGTCGACACCCCATTGCCCCACCTGATCCACCGACATGCCAGCTTCGCGCCAATGCGCTCCGGCCTCCTCTGACGCATGGCGCGGCCCACCAAATTTCTCAGGCCGCGCCCGCGCTCCATCCCAGATACGCGTGTTTACAAGACCAGGGCAAAGTACGGTCACATTAATGCCCTCAGGCGCAAGCTCTGTGCGAAGCCCTTCTGCAATGCCCATTACGGCATATTTGGACGCGGAATAGGACGGCGTGCCCGCATCAGGGTGGGTGAGACTTGCCATGGAAGCGGTGACCCCAATCGCACGGAACCCGCTCTGCTCTTTCAAACTGTCAGAGAAAGCCCGAACCGTGTCGATGATCCCGTCCACATTCACCTGATACATCCAGCGCAAATTCTCACGCCGGGCCGTGGTGAAGCCCTGTCCAATGCCAAGGCCCGCATTTGCCCAGACGATCTGCATCGGTCCGAGCTCTGCAGCAGCCTGTGCAGCCATCTCCTCAATAGAGGCTTCATCAGTGACATCACATGACAATCCAATGGACTTGACGCCTAGGGCGGCGGCTTCTGCAGCCACCGCTTCTGCGGCATCGGTCCGGATGTCAGTGACAGCAACATTCGCCCCGGCCTTTGCTAACTCAAGCGTAAGGGCACGCCCAATGCCGTCGCCCCCGCCGGTAATCACCGCATTCGTGCCCGCAATCTTCTGCATGCTCTCTCCTGTCGTTTGACCAAAGGTGGTGCGCTACACCCGGAGCATCAACCCGCCGTCGACATTCAGACCATGCCCCGTGACAAAACCGCCATCGTCTGAGGCCAGGAACAGAGCGCCCCGCGCAAGATCGACCGGCTCCCCGAGACGTTTCAAAGGCGACTTCTTCGCCCATATCTCAGCAATCTTTGGGTCTTTGAAGTTGACAGTCATGCCGGTGCGAATTGCACCAGGAAGAATATAGTTCGCTGTAATGCCATATCGACCAAGCTCCAGCGCGAGATTGCGGGTGAGCCCCGCGACACCGGCTTTTGCGGCGCTGTAAGCCGCCAACCCATAATCGGTGCCATCCGCCATAACCGACGCCACATTGATAATGCGACCGGCTTCGCTTTCTTTCAAATGAGGGATAGCTGCTTTTGAGAGTTTGAAATGGGGCGTGAGGTTAACCGCCAGGCACTTGTCCCAGAGCGCGTCGGGAAACTCCTCAACCGGCGCTCCAGCGCCAATGCCTGCATTGTTCATGAGAATATCAAGCTTCCCAAAACGCTCAACGGCACCTCCAATGATCGCAGTTGCAGCGCTTTCAGCGCTTACATCCTGATCAAATGTTTCAATATTTTCATGGTCCAGCGAAAAAGGCTCTAGATCGACCGCGAGAACCTTCGCCCCTTCAGCGGCAAACAGCTCTGCCGATGCGCGTCCGATCCCACTTGCTGCTCCGGTGACAATCGCCACTCTGTCTTGAAGACGCATGACTTCCCCTTCTGTTTTTCTTGATGCCGTTTAGGGGGAGTGTAGCAGACAAGAAAAGAACCACTTTCAGCAAAAGTTGCAGACTTTTGCGCCAGCGAAAGTGCGCAAGAAAAAAGGGTGAGCCGCTTCTGAATGTCAGAAGAAGCACCACCCTTCAGTCTGTAGCCTCACATTTTCCCAAAATAAGCAGGGGAATAATCGAGGAGATCTAAGTGGCCCGGCCCCGAATGATCCGGTGGGGCTGGGGGGCTGAAAGAACCGGAGACTTTCGAGACCGGGCCTGTAAGGCAACAATTGAAAGGTAGGAGTCCCATGTGTCCGGTCCGCGGCTGAAAAAAGGCAAGATTGTGATTTCTGCGCAACACATTCATTAGGAAGCCGCAGAATTCCTTGTTTTTTGCGGCAAGGCGCGCAATCATTTGGCCAATGGATCAATCACCCACAAGCTTAAAATCCGTCAGACGCCGAGGCTCCAGCCTCGTCATCGTCGGCAATGGCTATCAGGCAGGCCGTGGGGCGCCACAGACGGAAGTCTCCTGGCACCGACGGGAGCTGGATGTGCTCCTCAACCTCTATGGGCGCAAAGTGGCTGCGGGTGAATGGCGGGACTACGCTATTGACGGATTAAGAGACAAAGCGGTCTTTTCCGTTTTCAGGCGGTCCAGCGAGATCCCTCTCTTTCGAATTGAGAAACACCCGAAGCTTGCCCGCAAACAGGGCGCTTATCAGGTGATCGCAGCCACAGGCGCCATCCTAAAGCGCGGCCATGACCTCGCCCAGGTGATCCGCGTTCTCGATAAAAAGAAGCTCAGGCTGGTGGACTGAGCAAGCCCGCTGATCAGAGCGCCCGTCATCGCGAGGTAAATCGCCCTCCGGCACAGCCGCCATTTCAAGGACCAGAAACATTGAGGGTGGCACCCTCTCGCGGAAACACGCAATCTTGAAAGTTTGCACCGCCGAGCAAAACCTCGCTACGTCGAAAATCTCAAAGGAGTGCGCCCCTGATCTATGGGCGCGACGCTGAATGCAATTGCCAGCGCAAAAAATGCTATCCCTGGGTGATTTCCAAGTGCATGAGAAGGAGCCCTACGAATGTCAGCATTCAAGCGTCGGATGAATGGAATTCACCGGAAAAGAAACAAGGCTCTTGGGATACCTGAACTGATTGCCATCGCCCTTGGCGGCATGGTGGGGGGCGGAATCTTTACCATCCTCGGAATTTCAGTTGCGATGATTGGGGCCTTTACACCCGTCGCGATTGCCGTCGGCGGGCTAATTGCAGCGGTTGCAGCATATTCCTACGTCAAGTTGGGCGTCTACTATAAGGATGAGGGGGCCAGCTACGCATTCTACAAGAAGACCTTCCCAAAATCCCCCTTTGCGGCGTCGCTCATAGGCTGGTGGGTCGTGTTTGGGTATATCAGCACAATCGCACTCTATGCCTACACCTTTGCGTCTTATGCCCTCAGCAGCTCATCATTTTCCGAGAACGAAATCGCGCGCAAACTCGTCGCAGGACTGGTTATTGGCGTGTTTATGCTCATTAATATCTGGAGCGTTAAGGGCATGGGCAAGATCGAAGACCTGATGGTCTATTCCAAACTGATAATCCTTGTCGTCATCTCTTTTGTTCTCATCAACAATAGCCAAACCAGCTTCCCAGTTCTGTTTCAAGATGAACCAGGTGTCAGCCTGCTCCACATACTAGTGGTCGCGTCCCTTACCTTCGTTGCCTATGAAGGGTTTCAATTGGTCATTAATGCGGTCAATGACATGGAAACGCCTGAGAAAAACATACCCTACGCAATCTATTCCGCCATCGGGGTGGCCATCCTGATCTATGTCATCATGGCCAGCGGCGCTCTGCTGGCCATTCCCTTTGAGAACATTGTGAACGATCAGGAATATGCACTTGCTTCAGGCGCCGGAAACACGCTCGGCAATTGGGGAACACAGCTGGTGATTGTCGGCGCCTTGTTGGCTACGAGCAGCGCAATCAGCGGGACAATGTTCGGCGCCTCGCGTCAAATGGCTGCGATTGCCCGAGATGGATATTTTCCTTCATTTCTCGCTATGCGCCGCGCCAATATTCCGGTTAACGCCATCCTCGCAATGGCAGGGCTTGCTTTTTGTTTGGTACTGGTAGGTAGCCTCCGCGTCATTCTTGAATTCGGTAGCGTGACATTTCTATTGGTCTCAATGCTAATGGCCTACGCGAACCTCAAGATACGCAAGGAAACCCAGTCAAACACAACCATGACAATCCTTGCATTAGTGTCGCTTGCCGTCGGCACCCTACTAATTTTTTATTATGAAATTACTGTGCAGCCCGAACAGATAGTCTTCATAGGAGGCCTCTATGTCCTCCTCACCGGCGGTGCCTATCTTTATGCCAAATCTTTTTCAACTAAGAACAACCCTGCAGAGACTGATACACCCCAGAGTTAAACCAGAGGCCCCGTTCGATCCAAAGCTGGCAAAAGAAAACCCCGGCACCTCACGAGGCCCGGGGTCTCCAAAATCATATGTGCCTGAGAACTACTCTGAGCGCATAATGCCCAACAGGTTCAGGATGTGAATGAACATCACAATGAAGGTCCCGTAGAGCGCAAAGGCGCCGAAGATAGCTTTCTGCTTGGTGACGACGCCTGTGTCACCACCGCTGTAAATTTCTTTCACCATCTGCGTCTCATAGGCCGTCACGGCTGCAAACAGCAAAACCACGATGGCGGAGATCACAAAGCTGAAGCCAATGCTCTGGAAAATGAACGCATTTGCCAGCAACGCGACAATCAAACCAACAGAAGCCATGAAGAAGAAGCGGCCAAAGGCGGAAAGATCGCGCTTCGTAGTGTAGCCATAGAGGCTTGTCGCACCGAACATAACGGATGTGATCAGGAAAGCCTGAGCGATCATGCCAGGACCGTTCGGGATATTCATGAACGCATAGATCATGGGCGAGATCAACAGACCCCACAGGCCCGCATAGGTCCAGTAACAAACATGGGCCAGAGTCGTTGACCCGGCATTCGAGAAAATCAGTTTCGGTGCAAACCAGCCAAGGCCCAGCACGCCGGCAAAAAGAACCCACTTCATGGGCCCAAGCGCAATAGCAGCCATCAGTTCAGGGTTTGCCCCCAAAAACAGGGTAACACCCGCTGTAAAGGCAACGCCGAGCGCCATGTAATTATAGACGCGCAACATATACGTGCGCAGACCCTCGTCCAGATCCGCAGCGCGGGTGGCAGCACCAGCGCCCATACGTTGTTGGTCAAATTCAGCCATAGTTCTTATGATCCCTTTGATCGAAAACTCTGATATCGAATATGGGGAGTTTATGCGCCGATTTCAAGCAGAACCGGCACCCCACTATGTGACCAAACCTTAACAAAAATAAGGGCTTAATCCTCAAATTTGCTCTGGTTACTGAGACCTTAAGACCGGTGCTGCTTTCGCAGACAAAGCATTCCAGGTGCCAAGCAAACCAAGGCCGACCGTAATGACCGCAGCACCCGTGATCGTAAGTCCAAGCGTCACAGGCAGGAACGCCCAGGGCGCCTGCATGACTTGGGTCACAACCAGCCAGGCGGCAAT
>NZQM01000130.1 GCA_002695905.1 Parvibaculum sp. | reverse complement strand
CACCGCTAAAAAAATATGTCGAACACGATAAAGGTGCGCGTAAGTTCAGGAGGGAAGGATGAACCGCTATCAGACGCTACTTGAGATAGTGCGCGATGAGAAGCCTCATCACGTAGTAGAGATTGGAACCTGGAACGGTCGCAGAGCCTTAGAATTCATGGCCGTGAGTGACTGTTATTACACGGGCTTTGATCTGTTTGAAGATGCCACTTCTGACGATGATGAGAGAGAGTTTAACGTCAAGAACCACTTTGAGATGGCCGAGGTAGCTCATTCGCTTGAACAGTCCGGCGTTAACAAGTTTGCCCTGATCAAAGGCAATACAAATGAGACTCTCTGGAATACCGAGGTAGAGCCGTTTGATTTTTGCTTTATTGACGGAGGCCATTCTGTCGAAACGATCGAGAACGACTTTAAGTGGGTATCAGAGAATATTCAGCAAGGCGGAACGATCATCCTTGATGATTTTTATAGCCCGGTAGTAGAGGGAATGGGCTGTAACTTTCTTGAAGACAAGGGCGAAAGGATCGGCCCCAAAGATCGACTGGTAAATGGCGGTAGCGTGTCCCTTTTGCGGGTACGTGCGATAAGAGACCGTTGGTCACTTTGATGAGGGCGCTAATTACCGGAATAACCGGCCAGGACGGGGCTTACCTCGCTAGACTATTAACAGACTATGGCTATGAAGTCTTCGGTGCATATCGGCGTGGCGCATCTCCGAGGACCGAGAGGCTAGCGTATCTCAATGTGTCGCCAGAGATGGTGCCGTTTGAACTCGGTGAATACGAGAACGTCAAGCGAACCATTGACCACATCAAACCAGATGAAATTTACAACCTCGCGGCACAAAGTTTCGTAGCCGATTCATTTGAGTTACCCACATACACCTGCGATGTAAATGGCATGGGTGTATTAAGAATATTAGAGGCGATACGTGGCAAAGATATACGACTTTACCAAGCATCAACAAGCGAAATGTTTGGAAATGCAACGCCGCGCCAATCAGAAACCACACCGTTCATCCCAAGATCGCCCTATGGATGTGGAAAGCTTCTGGCGCATTCTCTATGCCGCAATTATAGAGAATCCTATGGCGTTCAAGTCTCCTGCGGAATCCTCTTCAACCATGAATCTCCCCTCAGAGGAAAAGAGTTCGTCACCCAAAAAATCGCCTACGGAGTCTGGGACGAACACCTCAGACTCGGAAACCTAGAGGCGAAGAGGGATTGGGGTCACGCAAGGGATTACGTGAAGGCGATGTGGTTGATGCTTCAACATCAGCCGGACGATTTTGTGGTTGCGACAGGTACGGCACACAGTGTGAAAGACTTCCTAACTGCGGCCAAGCAAGAGAGTGGGACAGAACCCGTTGTGACAATAGACCCGAAGTTTTATCGACCAGCAGAGGTAAATCACCTATGCGGGGACGCGACAAAGGCTAGAGAAATTTTAGGGTGGGAGCCAACCACCACCTTTAGGGATTTGGTTGGAGAAATGGTCAGGGAGGCCGGAAAATGCTCAGGGTATTTTTGGGATTCGATCGACGGGAAATTGCCGCGTATCAAGTCTGTCATTACAGCATAATCAAAAACTCATCGGTTCCGGTGAGCATCACGCCGCTAAACATACGGCACATCGAAAACTTCAAAAATACGGACTACAAGGCATCCACGGAGTTTGCCTTTACCCGTTTCCTTGTGCCTTACCTCTCAGATTATGAGGGCTACAGTCTTTTCATGGACTGCGACATGCTCGTAAGGGGCGACATCAAGGATCTGTTCGGCTGTGCTGATGGCGATTCAGACGTACAAGTCGTTAAGCACAAGTACAAGCCTAAACAAGGCGATAAATTTCTCGGCGCAGAGCAAACCATATACGAAAAGAAAAATTGGTCATCCGTCATGCTTTTCAATAACGAAAAGTGCGAAAGATTAACCAAGCATTATGTGGACACTTCTGGCGGGCTTCATCTACATCAGTTTGAGTGGGCCAGAAAGGTTGGGAATCTGCCGAGGTCTTGGAATTACTTGGTTGGCGAGGACATTGATGCCTCTCAATACGGTGATCCAGATTTGGTGCATTACACCCTTGGAGGTCCGTATTTTGAAAAGTACGTTGACTGCCAGTTCTCTGAGGACTGGTATGAGTATCACGCCGAAGCTAATTCAGTTTTGGATACAAAAGTAGTTGGAGGGTTTTAATGTTTGCATCAGTTGAAGAGGCAATTGCCTTTGCGGATAAGAAAGACCAGGACGGAGGTCGCCCGGTCTTTTACATAAAAGCAGTAGATCAGAAAGACTTGGAGGGTGAGGTTACATCGGTCGATCAGGTGTGGGTCAAGATCCACAATATAGGCGACCCAAAGAATATTCAGGATCGACCCAAGCGGCCAGAAGACGAGAAGCGATGGCCGGAATATTGGAAGGCGTACCGGGACGAAACAGAGGCTCCCACTCAAGGCACTCCGATAAAGTCTTTTCCTGGGTTTACCCCCGCGGACATAAAGAACCTGTCACGCAGGATGATTAAAACGGTCGAAGATTTCATAAGCATTCCCGATCAGGAGATTAACAACATCCTTGGGGGTAAGGCATTCGCGACCAAAAGGAAGGCGCAGGATTTTCTAGTCTACCGGGCAAACCACGGTGACGTTTCTGACCTTATCGCTCGTATTAAAGAATTGGAGAAGCTTGTTGGCGACAATACTGACAATGGCACAAAACGTGCTGAAGGAGACGGGGTTTCCGAGTCCGTCAACACTGATAAGCAACGGGAATCAGGACGCAGTAACGGTACTGGCGCTCGCAAAAAGAAGCGCAAGAAGGCTGGCTGAAGAATGCCCCTGGGCGGTACTTACGAAGGAGCATGAATTTGTCCTCGTAAAGGACAAGCCTTCTTATGAACTGCCTGATGATTTTTCACGTTTCATAAATGGAACCGTTTGGGACCGTGTTGAGTCTCGCCCGATGGATAATGTCGGACCGCAGATTTGGCAGGAATTCAAATCAGGTCTGGTCAAAACGGCGATCTACAAAAGGTGGCGCATAAAGGGCGTTGAGGGTGCGAAAGAACTTTTTGTTGACCCAACTCCGTCCGCAACTCAATGCTCTTATGAGTGCCGGGACGGAACGAAGGTCAGAATCGGTGTGGCTTTTGAGTACCTGTCTTCGCACTTCGCCGCTGCCGCTAACGGGGATACCAAAGCCGATTTCACAGTAGACACCGACACCTTCCTGCTGCCTGACGAGCTGCTTGAGCTTGACCTGAAGTGGCGTTGGCTCAACTCATTAGGTCAGACGTACTTTGAAGAAAAGAACGAGTTCGATCGGGCTATGAGCATTTACAAGGCCCAGGATGGTGGCACCCACAGGATTCAGATGGACGGTGGTCGCACCATGAGATATCCAAACATACCGGAGACGGGCGTTGGTCTCTAGGGCGGCTGTAGCAAGACAGAGATTCAGGTCAACAAACCGCGCATCAACTCCTGCTCCAATTGGCGGTTGGAATACACGCGATGATCTAGCGAACATGCCGGCGAATGATGCAGAAGTGTTCGATAACTGGTTACCTGATTCCAACACGGTCAAGTTCCGAAAAGGTTACGTCCAACACGCATCCAGCGTGGGCAGCGGAAACGTGGACACCATTGCTTCGTTTGTTACTACGGCAGGAGCCAATCAACTATTGGCTTGCGGTGGTGGTCAGATCTATGACGTTACCAGTGGTACCGCTACGTCTCGCGGAAGTGGATACGCAAGTGATAGATGGGATACAGCATCTTTCAACAACCAACTCGTCTTCGTTAATGGTGCAGACTTCCCGCAGGTCTATGACGGATCTACCGTGTCTGCTGCGTCCTTTAGCGGAGGAAGCGTTGCATATGACAAATTCTTCACCGCCCAGGTCTTCAAGAACCGGGTATTTTATGCTGCAAGTAACGAACTTGCCTTCTGGTATACGGAGTTATTCGCAAGCACAGGCGCTGTTACAAAATTCCCCCTTGTGGGTATCTCAGAGCGCGGTGGTCACGTTGTCGCGATCGGAACGTGGACGGTGGATGGCGGAAGCGGCCCAGATGATTTCCTCGCCATCTTCACCTCAGAAGGTGAGGTGCTGGTTTACCAGGGATCAGATCCGGGCACAGACTTCTCAATTGTAGGACGGTTTTATGTCGGACGGGTCGTTGATTCAAGGGCCGTGGCTTCAATCTACGGGAAGCTGTTCGTCGCAACAGAGCGAGACTACATATATCTTCCTGACCAATTTATCACTCAAGGAGGCGGAAGAGATTCTAAGCTATCTGGAGCAGCGAGGGATGCAGCGGCTAGTTACGGATCAATCGACGGATGGCAAACGCACTATTCTCCTAACGAAGGATTGATGGTTATCAATGTGCCTACTGGACCGTCTACGTCGGTACAGCACGTTATCAATGTAAAGACCGGTGCGGCCACAAGGTTCACTGGCATCAATGCGAGGGTCTGGGCCGAGTTCCAGGGTTCTCTGTATTGGGGCGGAACGAACGGCACCGTGAATAAATATGCAGGTACGTCTGATGGCGGAGCAGCCATAGTTTGCGTTGCCCGTACTTCGCCCTCTCCACTTCGCACTAACTCAGAAAAAATAGTCACGGCGTATCGTCCGAGACTTTTATCAAACGGAACTTTTTCTTCAGTTACGGGCCTTGCCTATGACTACGGTAAGCGAGAGTTCCTGCAAAGCATTACCTTGTCCGCTCCGGGTGGTTCAACGCTTCCGTTGTACTGGCCGTTTAGCTGGTCGGATGAAGACGTTACAAGAGACGAATGGCAGAGGGGTGCCGGTCGGGGAACTTACGTGCAGTTATATCTCCAGGCTACCTCCACCATCGATGTTTCGTGGTTGGGTACGGATTACATATCCGAGCCTGGAGGAATTCTTAGGTGACAATCGTACCCATCAATTCAGCACAAAACGTAATTTTAGCGAAGTGGGCATGTGAAGTATTAGGAGATGACCTTGAGACGTTCGGCTTTGACCGATATGGCGAGCCGTTATTCAACACGGTTGGGTTTGAGGTCGGGGATGAACTGGCTTGCGTTGTTGTTGCTTATCACTACGCTAAACCAAATGTCACTATGGCTTTCGCATCAAAGAACCCACGTTGGGCTACGAAGGGCAATATTGCATCTCTCGGAGAGTGGGTATTTGAAGAACTCGGCTGCAACAGAGTTACTGCATTCGTTCAAAAGCAGAACAAACGAGCAAGGAAGTTCGATGAGGGCATCGGATTTAAGTACGAAGGGAAATTAAGAAAGGCCACATACAAGGGCGATGTCATTGCATATGGCTTAACCAAGGAAGATCACCACGAATGGCTAAGGAAGGCTTTTAATGGGCGCAAAAGGATCGACAACAGTAGAGGCTCCTGATCCGCGAGCAATCGCGCAAACAGATGCGGAATTTAACCGAATCAATCAGTACACCCCTCTGGGGTCTATGACGTTCAGCGGGCCAAATCGAAATATAGCTAACATGACGTTTGCACCAGAGGTTCAGGCCAATCTGGATCGGCAGTTGCAAAGTGACGCACAGCTTTTGGATCTTGCGCTTGGAAGGCAGGAAGGCTTTGAGTCTGGTCTGCCTGACCTTGCTGCTGGTCTTGATGGCGTTGGTGACTTCGACAGATCAGGGTTTGAAAGCGCCATCTTTGATAGAGGCTCTGAACTGCTAAACAGGCAATTTGATCGCCAGGAAGACCGGCTTCGACAAAATCTTTCCAATCGCGGTTTGATGGGAACCGACCCTGAGTTGGGTGAGGCTGCGATGTCAGAGTTGGGTTTGTTCAACCAGAACCGAGACGAAGCGTTTCAGGCACTTGCTTTAGATGCGATTCAAAGAGCCGGTGGTGAAGGCAGGGCACAGGGACAGTTCGATATCGGCACACAATTGACCGATGCCAATATACGAGAATCGAACAGGGCGAGGCAGTTCAACGAACTGGCTGCCCTCCTGGGTCTTAATCAGGTCGCCCAACCGGGTCTGAATTCATTCTTTGGACCTGCACAAGCTGACGTAACCGGGGCATACGGGCTTAGTAATCAAGCGAATATGCACAATGCACAAATGGCACAGCAAGCACAATCGGGCCTCATGGGAGGTCTATTTGGACTTGGCTCTGCTGCGCTGGGTAATCCGAAAGGACTCTTTACGAATTAGGAATAAATAATGCCTCAGTTTACAGGTTACGCAAATCCATTAGCCCAACGCCTTTCCACGCCGACAGGCATGGCAGGGCCGTCACGTTTAGAGGTCGGTCCTAAAACGAGTGGCTTTAATAACATGGGCAACAAGCAGCCTTTCGTTGGCCTTAGAGATCCTGGTCAAATGCCTATCGATATGCAGAGAGCGGCCTTAGGGGACGGGCGATTGCAACAGCGGTTCGATGCTGGTGGACAAATTCCGCCAGCTAAGTATGGCGCACCGCAAAGACCTGCTCCCATGAAGGGCAGGGTTCGGAATGTACAGAGATTTGGCGGTGGGGGGATGACACCGAGAAACGGACTTCGATAATGGAATTAACAGCACCGCGTCGATCGCAACTTTTACAAACACTCCTACAACAGCAGGTACAGCCTCAACCTAACATCAGGTCTGGTGGCGAGTTGCTTGCCAAGTTGTTAGCACAAGGTGTTCGTCAGTCGCAGATTAACAGGATGCAAGAGCAAGAGGCTGCATCCAAAAAGACAGAGCAAGCTAATGTAGCTCAAGTGCTTTCAAAGTTAGGTGGTGACCCAGCAGACATGAACTTCATGGGCAACCCAGTAACGGACGAGTCAGGAAGACCGCAGAACAACATATCGCTGGCTCAGGCATTGGGCCAGCTTCCTGTTGACAATCCTGTGGCAAACGCAATTTCTGGACAGATGATTCAGCAACATTTTGCTGTTCCTAAAGACATTAGAACCACGGCTCAGAAGGAATATGACGCGGCTGTCAAGCAGGGGTTTTCGGGAACTTTTCTTGATTACAAGAAGGCTGTCGCGAAAGCAGGGCGGTCTTCCGTGGTGGTAAACAGTGCCAAGCCGCCCTCAGGGTTTAGATACACGGAAGACGGACAATCACTGGAACCCATTCCTGGGGGTCCGGGAGACACCCTGTCCCCCACAGAGGCGGCGAAAGTTCAGTTAGTTGAGTCCGCTATGGCGAGTCACCAAGAGTTTCAGAAGTTTATTGTTAACGAAGACGGGGCGATTAATAGAATTAATATTGGCAACATGAATGTTCGAATGCCGTTCACGGATGGCCGGTCGGCTAATGTTCTTTTGCTTGATTCTATTGAAGCCAAGATAAGGGCGGAGTCTGGTGCTGCCGTTCCAGAGGCAGAGGTTAAAAGGGCTGGCAAACGATTCAGGCCGTCGCTTTTGGACAAAGATGAGACGATCATGATTAAGATGCGACTGATGGACGATTTCCTCAACGGCGCGTTTAACAAAATGAACCGAGACGGACGATTTGATGTTATAGCGACTATTGATGCCGTAGAGAGCGCAGCGGATGAAGCTTTCGCAACGATGGATGCGGTCGTGGGAGAGCAAAGTGACGCTGACAGGCTAGAAGCTCTGGGGTTTGATCCGCAATGAATCAAACCATCACCATAGAAGAAGAAAGCGATGCTAATTTCGTTGTTGACAAAATACGTGACGGAACACTTCAGGGAGAGAACAAGGAAGCTGCCTTTGCGGCATTAGCTGAGTTTAGGAAACAGACCCCGGTTGTTGATACGTCTACAGCCTCCAAAGGATTTGGGGAACGGATGTCTGAAGACTTTGAGGCGAGAAAATCTCTTGGTATTGAGATTGCAATGGCGACGGCTAATGGCGAGCAAAATTTCGCGCAAGGGATGCTTCAGGTGGCTGGTAATGTGGGCTTTGGCACAGCATGGGATTTTCTTGAGCAAGTAATGGTATCTGGCGGAAGAGGAATTTCCGCAATAACCCCTGACGCTATTGAAGATCCCGTTAAAGGCGGGGCTGCGGCTGCTGGAATTTTGTATCTTCAGTCTGCTGGAGGGCAGCTTGGTATGAAAGCCCTGGAAAAGGGAGTCACAGAATACCGAGATTACGCTGTTGAACACCCAGTGGGTGCAAGAAATATTGAGGCCATTGTCAACATTGGGATGCTGTTAGACCCGGTTAAGGCAACCAGATCCGCTAGAGGGTTGGTGGGGCAGGCCGGACAAAAGATTCGCAGGAGTGGGCTTGAAAGTACCCGCAGAATTAAGAAAGAGTTTGCAGAAGACCTTGTAACACCAGAACAAACCAAGAAGATAAGAACAGAACAAGCTCTTAGAACGGGCGAAGAGAGCGGAGTTATTCGTCAATCCGATGTCAGGATAACGCCGGGCCAAGCCGAGTCTGCCGCAGAGGTGGCAAAACTAAGAATTAATCCTAACAGGTCTCTTCAATATAACCTCAATGTCATAAGAGAGGCATCGACTCGCAAGGCTGAAGCACTGAAACAAAGGCTTCGACACACGGGCAAGGCGGGCCGATATGACAGAGACGAATTCTACGCCGAGCTAGATCGTGTTTTATTACACCTGGAAGAGACAAGCCCCGTGCTTGTTGGAAACGCATCTCTCTCTGCCGAGAAAATAATAAGAGAAATGAAAAGAAGGGTGGCAGAGTCAAAGGACCATTTATCTGATCTGTTGCAAGTAAGAAAAGATTTTGACACTTGGGTAGTCGATCAAGGCAGAGAGCAATTGTTTGATCCCAATGTTCAAAACGGCCTGTCTGCCGCCATCAGTGACATACGCCAAGCAACTAACAGCTTTATTGATGCAAGAGTCCCGAGCGTCGGGGTAAGAGAGTCTCTTCGCGCGCAGTTTGCACTCAATCGGGTGGTAGACACTCTCAAGGTCAGGGCGCAAGGAGAGGCTAATAATGCCGTTCTTAGAACCATGAAAAAGGCGGTCAAAGTTCTAACCATTCGCGGTGAGCTTAACCAGACCGCAGCCCTTTTGTTCGGTGTTGGTGGCATGGGCGCAGCCGCCATGTTTGCTCCATACATTACAGCGTTGGGCGGGCTTACAGCAGCAACTTATGTCGGTTCAAGGCTGGTTATGGCCCCTGGAGGAAGGAAGGCGTTAGGTAGCGTATTAAAAATGATTGACGAAATGACACTGAAGGTTTCAGACCCAGCCGTTCTAAGAGAGCTTAGGCTGGATAAGGCAACTATAACAGAGCTTGCGGAGAGGGCCGCAGCCGACGTAGAGGAAGATTGATGGGCTGGTCAGGCGGAACATTTTCACGAGTACATAACTTCTCGGCTGATGCGTCAGCGGGAATCCAGGCACAAGCCTCTCGGTTTGATGCTGAATTCAATGAATACAAGGCGGGCTTGGAGAAGTGTTGGACTTTGGATGGTCAGAACACACCAACAGCTAACCTGTCGATGGGCGGATATAAGCTATCGAACACGGGAGCCGCCACTTCAGCGGGTGATTACACGAAGGTCAGTCAGGCGTACAAGCAGTCGATTATTTACCTTGCGTCTACCTCTGCTGCTAGTGGCCTGTTCGATGGCCTGACTGATGGAATGGAGATAACGCTCCAAAAGGGGTACTTCAACGAGTTCAGCGGAACAGGGTCAACCTCTGCTACGAACATCATCATCTCTTCCGTAACGGCTCCAATTTTGGATCGAAACCGCCAACCAGCCGCAAACAGTGAGCTTCCAAACACATCCAGGGAAAAAAACAAACGCCTTGTGTATGACGCTTCTGCTGCTGCCTGGATCGACCTGAATCCACACTACAGTGACTCAGCGGAAAATACGGCCATGATGATGACTCAGGCTGATACTACTGCCAGCAACAATTCAACAAACATGGGATCTTGGTTTCAAGTTAAAGACCAAACGGCAATTCTGACTTTTGGAAATGATGCCATAGCGATGAGCGCATCCGTGTCCTGTCGATACATCAACATCCCATACGGCCCCCTTCCTCAATGGCTGTTCAGGAACATGAATGTTGACCGGGCTCTAGGAACGATTCATTTGGATGTCGGCGGCACCGTACACCCAATTAGACTCTACTGGGATAAGTCGCGTGGGACGGTTGTGGGAGAAAAATTTACCCATACTGGTTTTGCGGCTGGGAGCGTAGTTACGTTTAAAGCTAATCAGACCATCAGCTTCTTCATTGGTAAGACTGATGGCAATTACTAACCCCAATAAGGCACAAAAATGTCAGACGATGAGCGACTTCGATCGATCGAGGAGGAAGTCCACGAAATTCGCAGCGAGGTATCTGAAATTAAAACAGAGCTTGCTAGATATAGAGGTGCGGTTGGCGCTGCTTTGGTCATTACTACTGGTTTAGTGGCGCTCATAAAAATGGTTTGGTCTTCAATTAAAGACCACCTCGTATGGCAATAACGGTAAAAGAGCGCATCAAGCGACACGAAGGAAAAAGAAACCGACCCTATACCGATTCTGAAGGCATCCTCACCGTAGGATATGGCCGCAACCTGGAGGCTGTTCCCTTCACGGATCACGAACTGGATGTCATGTTCGATACCGACTTCAAGCGGGCTGAACTAGCCGCCCGTAGCTTCCCCCAATATCCACGCCTCAGCCCTGTCAGGAGGGGTGTTTTAGTAGAGATGTGCTTTCAGATGGGGTACGGGGGCGTAAAGAAATTTCGTCGCTTCCTGGACGCTATTGACAGGTCTAAATGGGATTCTGCCGCAGATGAGATGCTCGACTCCAAGTGGGCCGAGCAGACACCGGGCAGGGCAAACAAACTAGCGAGGATATTCAAGGATGGATAAGGCAAAGATTTCGGAAGAACTCAAAGTGGTTTGGGAACACTACCGGACACCCGCTTTAATTATTGGTGTCGTAAGCCTGTTTGCTGGTATTATATTAAGTAGTTTCATATAATGTGGAGTGGTATTGTTGGGGCGTTGCTGGAAAAGGTCGCCCCAAAAGTAGCCGACTACTACATGGTGAAAGAGGAGCAGAAGCATCTCATCGAGATGGAGAAGCTCCGGGGAAAGCAAGCCTGGGAGGAAGCCAAGACACGGAGAGCTTCCGAATCAGAAGGCAGGGACCACGCATGGGAACTGGAATCGATCAGAAACGCCGGCTGGAAGGACGAACTTGTAATTATCGTCCTAACGATCCCACTTGTGCTGGTCTTCATTCCTTTTACCCAGCCCTATGTCGAGACAGGATTCCAGCATCTGGAGATGACTCCAGATTGGTACAGGTTCCTAATTTTGTCAATTTATGGCGCAACCTTTGGGATTAGGTTATGGCGCAGAAAGTAGAGGTTCATTGGGATGACGCTTGGCATACCCAGGCTGATTTTACTGAGGCCGAAGCCAAGAAGCTGAAGCCGCATCCGACTTGCTCGTTAGGGTACTTGTTGAGACAGGACGAAAGGGTATGCGTGATCGCCCAATCAAGCGACAAAGAAACCTTTTCAGAACTCTTAGTGATTCCTTCTGGAATGATACGGAGGGTAAGGAAAATTGGCTAAGAAAAGGAGGTTTGAAAAGTGGCTCCACGCATTGCGTGTCTCCTTCTCGGCTGCGGTCCTTGTTGTACTTGCGCTTGTTATCCGATGGTCAACCTGGGATCAGGCGTGGCAAGCCGGGGCAGTGGAAGGAGCCAAGCGAGGCTACATAGCAGGAAGACAATCCTGTCCGACAGGGACGTTACAGAGTGATCTAGTTCTTGAAGATATTACTACTCGATATAGAGACTAGCCTTAATAAGTGCTGGACGTTTAGCCTTTTTAAGGCATACATTCCGCCAAAACAAATCATCGAACCGCAGAGGGTGCTTTGTTGGGCTGCGAAGTGGCTTGGCGATGATACGGTCTTTTACAGAAACTGGAACCACAAAGACCACATTACAAAGATACACGAGCTACTAGACAAAGCAGATGCGGTCATACATTTCAATGGAAAGGCTTTTGATGTCCAACATCTGAATAGAGAGTTCCTGCTAAACGAAATGGAACCCCCTTCCCCTTTCTCAGACATCGATCTGCTCCAGACCGTCAGAAAAAGATTCAAGTTTCCTTCTAACAAATTGGAGTGGGTCACGGTCGAGCTTGGCTATGAAGGAAAAATACAGAACAGAGGTGTTCAACTCTGGATTGACTGCCAGGAAGGGAAGAGAGCCGCATGGCAGGAGATGAAAGAATATAACATTCGTGACATCACTGAACTGGAGCCGATCTATTATCGCCTCTTACCCTGGATTCAATCTCATCCAAATTACGGACATTGGGTAGAAGTCTGCGACCAGGACGATCGGGTTTGCTCCAAGTGCGGATCTACCAATATACGGAAGAATGGCCTCGAAAGACGGACGCTGGTCCCGTATCAGCGATACAGGTGCAAGGATTGCGGTTCGCCTCTAAAGGGCAGAATCAAGGTTTGCAATACACCCAAACCAACGACGAGGGCCGCATGAAAACGTGGTCTGATCTAATGGACGGTGGAATGGCCGACTCACATAACAACGGCGGCTCATCCTCCTACTACCAGATACCTCCTGATTGTAAGACCCTGCAAGACATTATCGTTAAGCAGGGCATGGACTTCACGCAAGGAAATATCTTTAAGGCCGCGTACCGGTGGGACAAAAAACCAAATTTGGAATACAACCTGAATAAGATTATCTGGTTTGCCGAAGATGCATTGAGGCGGCTGTACGAATCCGATTCTAACAACCCGCGAGGGTATTCTGATGAGAGCGAACGATCAGGTAACGACTGATTACATCCAATCCTTGGAATTAGACAACGACCACCTCCGAGCGGAGGTTATTGCCAAGGAGCAAGAGATTCTGTCGCTACGACATTACGTGGAAATCTTGATGCGGGACCGGGAATTCTGTGTGTGAAAGTCCGCTTTCGTCGTTAAAAACAAGTCTTCTTTTTTGTTGCATTTTTAAAAAAAAAGACCACTTTTTCTTCAATTAAAACAACGACTTAAATCAAGGACAGGCCACTCCCTAGGGGGCGTTCTGGGCCTCAAAGCCGCATGGTTAAGCCATTCTCATAGTACAGGAGATAAAGCAGGCAGCGTCCTAATTACCCATCGAAACGGATTTTAGGATAGTTACACCACCAATCAGCTTCTCATCCGTGATCAACTCAGCAGCCTCAAAAAGCTGTTCCAAGGCTGGCTGGCTGTAGTTGTATCGGATGTCTGATGAATGGTGTCCCATGAGCTTGTCACGAAGCTCGTCAGCGACACCAGCCGCCATCAGCCAGGTTGCATAGGTGTGTCGAAGGTTATTCCACCCCTTCAATACGCCCGCACCGTCAGGCATTCCCGCATCACGCCAAGCTGTCCGCCATGTTCCAAGGACGTTTTTTAGCTCACCGCCAGTGCGCCGACTAGCAAACACAAGCTCGTTTGGTCGATCTGCCTGCGACTTCCGCATATAGTTAATCGCTTCTGTAGCTTTTGAGTTGCAGATCACTGCGCGTGACCTGCCATTCTTAGTAAGCCACTCTGGCAAAATAAAAATATACTTGCCGTCAAACGGCTCCATAAACTCCCACTTGAGCGAAGTTAACTCCGACTTTCTTACTCCTGTATGAAGCGCAAATTTAGCCGCCCCATTTCTCCAGTGTTCCGGTAAAGCGCCAAAAACCCGATTTTTTTCTAAAAGACTAAGCGGGTAAGCAACTTTCGCCGGGCCCTTCATATCTCTTATCAGGGGCACCGAAGGTATCCATCTTTCAACTCGACAGGCGTAATTCAACACAGCACGAAGTATTCGCAAATCCTTGTTCACCGTACCGGCAGATCCGGGTTTGCGAAACTTTCCCTTCCCCTCCAGTCTATCTTCCTTAAATTTACGCATCACGGACTCATCGATGTCGATGAGAGCCTTGCGTCCTATGTACGGGGCGAGAACTTCAATACTGTACGCGAGCCTGTCTGGGTGTCTGACTTTTCGGATATGCGTTGCGTCGTACAGGTATTTTGCGGCTGCTTGTGCAAAATTTTTGTGAGCATATCGTTCAAATCTTTCATAGACTGATCGTCCTCTTGACATGATAATTCCTCCATCTCAAGCGGACTCTCACACACCCCTACATTGTGCCACATTTCGGCGTTGTAGTCCGCTTTTACGACGCTTTCCAGCGCCTGATTCCTGGCCCGTCGCCAGAGCTTGGATTTCTTCACTTTCGGGTGCAGGCGTTCGGTCACGCCTATCAGTAAACTAAGATCGCTCGTCGCGCTCAATTTCAACTCCAATTCCAAGTCACAAAATCACCCCGATCGCAAAACCGAGAAAACAGAAATAACAAAAAAGAATAGTTACAAGCGCAACGAATATCCGTTTCATTGTTTTTGGCTGGTCAGATGCCAGCTTCCACAGTGGTTGCATCGATATGGGTACAATCGATTTGTATTGCGGATCGCGCTTTTTTTTGCCTTTGCATGACTTTTGTATGTCATCTTGTCGCAACTTCCGAAGGACACGATTCTGAATTTGTTGCCGCGCATGACCAAAGATAGATCCGTCATGGCATGTCCAACTCAAGCGACTCGCGATCGTCGCTCATAGACGGCGTAGGCATCCGTCGCGTCCAATCTCCCATATTTAAGCGCGTCTCGCTCATAACGCTCCCATATGCCACCAGCCGTAGGCGATACCGACCAGAGGCAGATTTGGTCATCGGGAGATATCTCTTCAAACGCTTCCTGGGCTGCACTCGCATTGGGGGGTTCCTCCGATAAAAATGTAAATACACACCCCAGAATGTCCTTGTTTCTTCTTATTGCGTCGGTGAGCTTCCTTAATTTGAAATCGGAACGTCCGTGTTCCGAGTATTTCCGCATATCCACCTAGAAGGGGATATCGTCGCTTGGCTCGTCGCCCATAGGGGTTACGACCAGCCCTTCCTTATCGAAGGCCGGGTAATACTGAGTGCCCAGCATGATCGACTTGCCCACCCAATCTTCTGATTGCGGACCGAATGACCGAATGAGCTTTTCTGTATTGGTCGCGTTCAGAGTGAGCTTCTTCTCCTTTCCCACCAACTTCAGGGCTGGCTTGATGTCTTTCTTCCCGTCTTTCTCAAATTCAACCAGTTCGACAGACTCAACCTGCACAGTCGGATTCCCACCTTGCAAATCGCCCGCCTTCAAATACGTACTTTCCTTCCCTGCGTACTGACTCATATCCAAGTGCGTTGCTCCTATATCTTTTAACGTGTCATTCAAAAAATTCAGATGTTCCGCAATGCGGGCAGCACTGGGTGCATTCTCCGTGCGGCTCCCTAATGAAGTCCGGCTCGTCTTCCCAAAATGTTTCGTGGCAGCGGATGCACTCGATGACCCCAAGCCGGGCCTTGATCTGCTCCCAACTTTCATCTGTCACAATGCCTTTACGCGATAGCCCCAAAGTTGCTTGAATGCGCCTGCCGTTTCGTATGCGTGCCTGGCAGTCTTAAACTTCATCACCGACTGAATCTTTGTAGACATTTGCGGAGAACCGCTTTTAGTGAAGTCGCCCGTCCAGTATTTAAAACGGCTGCACTTGCTTTGTTCGGTCCAAGCGCTGTTATCGGTAAACACGGCATATCGCATGAAATCTTCCTCAAAAGGTAATTAGAGTAGCCCGTAAAGGTAATCCAATATTACTCAAAAGGATAATTAAACGCAACACTTTAGGTAATGCTGCCAATTTACTGAGGCGTTAATTACGTCAAAAAGTAATATCTTTTCTCGGGTTGATAGGCCATCAATTTTTTGGCTTTCCGTACGCCGGTTTCCACGCTGGCACCGACGTTTGCGCGATTTGGCTGCTGAAGCCATTCGGACGACGCTTCTCGCTGGATGCTGCGGCCATGTTAACTGTACGCGGCGTTATGCCCTTTACGTGAACGCCATCTCCGCTGCTTTCACCTTCGTGAGGTTGGTGAAAATCTGGTTGCAATCCAAGTAGCGCATCGATCGCCGCCGCAAGACCCTGCACGTTTGCTTGGTTGATTTCTATGCGACGTTGCGCAGTCATCAAATTTGCTGCGAGCGAAACGGGTGCAAAAAGTTTAATTGTCATTTCGTCCAGCCGCAGTGTCGGACGATATCGTTTTTCTCTTGCATCGACCGGAGACACGCCAGGATCAATTTCAATAAGATCATGGTGCAGATAATTTTTAAAGCACCGGGCTACATATTTTTTATTGAATTTGAATAGAGGGTGCCAACGCTCGTTCAGATGTCGAGTGCATTCATTTAAAGAGAAACTACCCGCCCATTCTGGTTCGTAATCAGGATCTTTCTCCAGCTTCAACCGCTCCTGGCAATTTTTTACAGAGAACCAGTGTGCGTATCCGATTGTAAACAATTCCTTGAGCGAAAATTTGTCCGGGTCTGCTGCCAACGGTAGCCATAACGACGCTAAATTTTGAAGGAAGACGCGGCCCAAATGCGGAGAAGTCGAAAGATCGAAGATTTCCGGTATTTTGTTGGTAACGGCGTAGTTTTGCGCACTGTCATTTTGAAATCTGGTCATCTGCGGGCACCTTTTTTTAAATTTGAAAACCAATGAATGCGGGCTGTAAAGTGAAATATTCTACAATATATAACGATAGGGGTCGCAAACGGGCATGGTTTTTGGGCGTTTTGAATACCATATACAATTGTTATATGTTCGCTGTGTGTTGCAGATTATTGAACGACATAAACATTAAAATTATTCCCGCGCATTCCGTATTAGGATAACGAATTATGCAAATTGAGCGAAATGAAACGTAAAAATTTCTTCAGCTATAAAGGGAAACGGTACTGCAAAACAGCGTTGTACGACGCACTAGATGCGGTTATGCAGAAGCGACATACCGCGCATAACGAAGAACATCCTCTTTGTCTCGTTCGTTCAGATTCGACAAAATATCCAGAAGCACTGAGTCCTCACCGTCGATCTGATACTCCGGACGCATCGGGCCTTCACCGGTTAAAAGCCACCAGCCGCTGACTTTGTATTTACTCGAAAACCAGATCGCCTTTTCGATGCTCATCCGATCACCACTGGACCACTTCGAAACACTGGACTGCGAAACCCGGAATTTAGGTCTGAACGCTTTAATCACATCAGCCTGGTACACCTTTTGGCCGGGGGTTCCGATTACGGTTGCGATTCGATCAAAAATGGTCTCTTTCATGAGCGCAGTATGCCCCAGAATGAAAACGATTTCATTACAATTTTTGTTCTTAGATTCATTTGTTCAATACCAGTTTAGCGCATGAACGGTGCCGACTAGGTTGAAAAAGCGAAACACCTAAAGTAATATTCAGCTCTTAGCCCGGCGACTTTTTTTTATATCCGAGTACCACGAGAAGTAGTACTACTGTCGTGTGAGTTATACCAGATTGAAGTTCGGTGTCAATTTTTATTTTACTTATTTACTTTGGAGAATACGTAATTACGTATGGTAGTTTTTGATCAAAGCCAAGATTATGTTGTAGCGACTTGCGTCGTGGTCTTACGCAATTCCCTGATATTGGCTGTGTGCGTGGGGGTTGCTTACGCGATCGTCGGGATGCACACAAAAGTACGACAGGCGGCAGAGGCGAGGGTAACAGCAAGTCACATCGCTGCCGCTGAAAATTATTCGAGAGCACATCTCCTTTGCAGAAAGCAATGGCCGCTGGCAGCACCGCTGGAGGTTCATGAGTGTGCTTGGCAGGTATTGGACTAAATGTACGGGAAGATATTTGAATCCATATACGAGGGTTCTCTATATGGACACTACGAAGCAATCGTAACCTTCCAGGCGCTCATTGTCTTGGCCGACGCGGACGGTCTTATCGATATTAGCCCGCAAGCCCTATCCGGCAAAACCTCAATCCCGCTAGAGATTATCCGAAAAGGATTGAAGGTTCTCCAGCAGTCAGATCCGCATTCTCGCAGTCCAGACGAGGACGGTAAGCGGATAGTTCTACTTAACGAGAGTAGGGAATTTGGTTGGAGAATCGTCAACTACGAGTATTACCGTAACTTGGCAAGACGAGCCGACAAGAGAGAGAAAGCAGCGGAAAGGCAGCGCAAGAAGCGAAATAGAGACGCGCAAGTTATTGAGTTTAAAGAATGTCACGTACCTGTCACGCAACCGTCACGCCAGTTTGCACATACAGATACAGATACAGATACAGATATAAACATTATTAACGAGCAAGCGTGGCAGGGATACGAGCAGCATCGCAAGGATTTGAGAGCGCCAAACCTTACGAAGCGCGGCAGAACGATGGCGCGGAACAAACTACGCTGCCTGTCCCCTGGAGACCAGCTTGCTTGCGTCGAGCGTTCCATCTCAAACGGCTGGAGGGGGCTATTCCCTGAAAAGCTGTCACCAAAGAAAAAGCTCTCTTACGCCGAGCAACTAGCGGAGGACATTCGTGCTACAGACCAATGATGTTGGCAGGCTGTTTGCCACTCTTCAGGCCGCTTACGGCCACTCCTGGGCGCACAAGGCGGACGCTATTCCGGTCTGGCAGGAGAAGCTGAAGGGCCACTCATTCGACCAGATTATGCGGGCCGCAAACAAGGCGATTGACCGGCATCCCAACTTTCCGCCAAGCGTCGGTCAGTTGCTTGAGATTTTGAAGGCAGACAAGCCAAGGGCGACCACGTATTTGCCACCACCCCCGTTTGATGAGGCTAACGCGAACAAAGCATGGGACAAGATGGAAAAACTCGCAGGAAGAAAACTGCGACCCGATTAAAGCAATGCCGCAGGTGCGGCGCAAAAAGGCCATTAGGTGATGTGGTTCCTTACTACTGGAGCCAGGGTAAAACAAGGAAGGAACGGCATGGTCACTGGCGATGCCTGAAATGCAGGGAGAAGGCACTTGAGGCGATCGCCAGCTTACAGACGAATACCGGAAACAATTAAGCACGAGGTGGTGATGGATGCCGCCAACATGACAAAGACAGAGCTTGCACAGAATTATGGATTGTCCATTCCATCGATTAGGAAAATCTTGAAAGCGGCTGGTGTAACGGCGAAAAGAATCGGTTATTACGAGAATTTTGATTGGACTGGCATAGACAAAGAGCTTGGGTTAACTGCAACAGATAGATCCCTAGCATTGAAATACGGAATCAGCGAGTACAAGGCACGTTGGCGGCGTGGATATTTGGGTCGGGAAGCGTACAAGCCGCGCCTTGGATGGGCCGATGACACAGCTTCCAGTGCAGAGATAAAGCGAAACTGTGAGCTTGAGGATCTGATGTACACCTGGAAGCGATCTTCTGAGTTACGAAGGTACATCTACTTTGTGAATAAGTGGAGACACACATTGAGGCTTATCCGATGCTCGTAGGTTTCTTGCTGGGGTTGGCAACTCCCTTCATTGGATTAGCTGTTTGGGCCGCTTACCTTTTGCTCTACAACCGGATACAAATTTGGAAGGAAGATCATGATTCCGTATGAGCGTGTCGAGCAGGCTCTTCAGTACCTTGCTGAGACCGATGTGCGGGAAGCCGAATACAAGGCCGAGGTCGAATCAGCGAAGCGGGCGATGGACGAAACTTTCAAGACCATTGCTGCTGCTAGTGATGGGACCGTCCTGCAAAAAGAAGCGAAAGCCGGTAACTCTGAGCAATACAAGGAGGCCAAGGTCAGGTACATCGAATCGATCGCCAAGCACGGCGCGGTCAAGAATGAGAGACACAGGAACGAGTTGATAATTGATGTTTGGCGTTCAATCAACTCAGCCAGGAATAAAGGCCAAATCCTGTAATGCCAAAAAAAACGATCAAGAATGCGACGATTGACACAGGTTTCAGCAAGCTCATTAGGGAGCGAGATCAATATATCTGCCAGATGCCGCTGTGCCAGCATTGTGAGAATCACTCTTTAAGATCCGGCGGTGCTGAGTGTTCCCATTACCGCGGTCGCCGCTATTTGGCAGGTCGATGGCATCCCGATAATTGCATCACGCTCTGCCACCCTGCACATGTCGAGATCGACCAGGGTCCGCAAGCGTTGCACGTTAGGCTTATGGTCCGCGTTCTTGGTGAGATTCGGCACGACATGCTGGTCGAACGATTACAACGCACATTCAAGTATCCGCAATGGGAGCGGATCGAGATGCACCAGCATTACACTGCTCAATTGCGACACCTTGAGCGATTAAGGTCCGAAGGCCAAACCGGAGTTCTCCCCGTTGTCGCGTGGGACTAAGCCGATCGACCATGACCTCAACAGGTTGGTGGATTATCACTTTTCCATCTTGGAGTTTGGGTGGTCGCCTACTTCGATTCTGCATAGAGTCGCCACAGAAGGGCATGTCGATCGAGGCAGACCTGGACCGAATATTCTTTGCCCCGACATGCCGGGGGATTTGGCTAGGGTGCAGCGAGCATTCTTAACTCTGTCATCGGCGGACAAACACATTATCACTGTGAAGTACATGCCATACGCGGTCTATGACTTCGAACGCAAGGGCTTCAGAAAATCCACAGACCGGGATCGTGCCAGGTTTATCGGCTGGGGGCTGACGAAATTCAAATACAAATATTCTGATGCTGCGAAAGCCGTAAAGAGGGCGATGCGAATTCACGCACGTTAGGCAAAAAAACCCCTTTGCGTGTTTACAGTTCAATCGACTTGATCCCAAAAAGATGCCAGGTCTATGTCTACGGTTCGCGCCCCAACTGATGCCTCATTATCCTCCAATTCTTCCTTTTTACCATTGTAGCGCAGATAATAGTTCGTCCACCAATCTTTGTTCGCAAGCCCTAAACTAATTGCACCTAATTTGCTGAATTCGTTCATAGGGATGTCGTTTAGCCGCTGAAATTCATCCTTTATTTCCTTTCGATGTTGTCGGCAAACTTCGCCTGACCAATTTTGCGCATGATCTTTATAAATTGCGATACGGCCAATTAGCCCTTGCACTTCAATATCCATTGCTTTGTAGATGCTCATGTCGTTGTCTCCTTGCGTGTTCGTTGATAATAAGGCTATTGCGCCAGTACTCATTCTTTGCCGCCCTTCTTCAATCCTGTACCGTGTGTCTACCGCGCCCCGCTTATGCTTGGGAACATAGATCCATTCTGCGCTAGTCTTCATGGGTGAAAGCACTGCGCCGCAACACTCGCATTTTATTGGCCCTAAGACACCAGGGCGCTCGCCCCGATTTATGCAGTAATTGAACATTTCTCACCTCCTTTGTTGATCCAAATTGTTAAAGAACATCGGGTATTACTTGTAGTATTATATCAAAGTCGATTTTCTGTATGTTTTTTAACCAATTGTCGCTTGTAAGCTATTGATGGCTGGTAAGAAAGGCACTTGTAAGTTGTTGATTGCGCAAGGAATGACAAAAAAATTTCACCGCATTTGAGATGTTCCGGCCCACGGCCCTTGAACGCGGCCATTACTTACAGTAATATAGTAGTGAGGGAAAGTTTTATTTAATCAAAGGAACGGCTCGCCACTGGCGGGCTTTTTTTATGGATGAAGACGAAATAGCTTTGTATGAAGCTATGGTGTTTGGCTTGGATGCCGCAAAAGAACACCCAATTTATGAACAACTAGGCGATGAGAGGGGGCTTGTCCAGGGATGCTACCGGACAAAGCCAGCAAGGTATGACGAGTAAAAATAAATGGCCGCTTGGTCACATACATGAGGACGGGACGGAGTACGTGCCTGATTCGGGTATTAAGATTGTGCAAAACTGGCCCCCGCCGGAGATCAGAGGACATGGAGTCGTCCTCGACAAAAATGGAAAACTCAAGGAAGATTTAAATGGCAGTCAGTCTCTCAAACGCCGCGGCTAGTGCTGCGGCCAACGCGGTCGTAGATTTGCTGGACGCAGGTTCGTCCAACGCTAATCCGCAGCTTCGCATCAATATCTCAGGCAATGCGTCAACTGTCGCAGCACTGAATTTTACGGGCGGCACCGCTTTTGGTGCAGCGTCGAATGGCGTATGCACGGCAGGCACGATTGCGGACAACACCAACGCACCTGGCGGCACAGCAGCGGCCTTTCAATGCGTTGACCAGGACGGAACGGTTGTGTTCAGCGGCACCGTTACCGCTACAGGTGGTGGCGGCGACATTACACTAAGCTCGGTCAGCATTGCAGCAACGGATACCGTCAGCATCTCAAGTCTGACCTACACGCAACCGACTAGCTAATGAATGGCTCGTCATGCCCCCCCTGCGACGATACGGTGCGCCGTACCCACGGTATCGGGCACAGACGCATCTGCCTCTGCTGAATTTTTACTCAGTCGAAATGTCTGGGGCAGTATTACGGCTAGCGCTGTAGCGAGAACGCACGACAAATTAGATCCAAGCGGCCTGTATTTGTGGGCGAGAAACGCGCTATTTCATCCGTTTCAGCCGCAATTTTTGTGGGTGCCTTCGGAAAGAGCGGGGTGGCTTGCGGACTGGACAGCAGTCCATAACCACAATCCGCTGTGTCTCAACATTGTGCATCTGGCACCTATGCACAACACGCCCGGCTTCAGAGTCCAGAAACGTCAAAAATGGTATAGCCTGAATAATTGGGCAATGAGCACCAGCAACGTCGATCGTAAAAGCGTGGCTTTGTCTCTGGATGGTCTTGATCCTCTATCGTTCTCGACGAATTCGCAAAAGTCAACGACGAACACCCAAAAACAAGCTGGGTGGACTCCGCTTGTCACCAATGAGGCAGTCCGAGAAAAGTTATCCGACATTACGACTGATGCCCTTTCCGGTTCTAATCTGACGGGTGACAACTACGGTGGCGGCAATGCCACGCTGCTGAATATGGTGGCGATGCACGACGGCAGTGATGCGATTATGCCCAAGAGCGGCGCGGCGCTGCGGCGTGTGAGATCGACCGGCGGCACTGGCTTCATCAACAGCATTGTGTCATCGAACAGCCAGCAACCCATCATTGTCAGGCTGTCGGAAGATTTAGAATTAGAGACAACCGGCACCGCATTAGCTGAAGATTCTTCATTTGAAGAAACTGTTGAGACCGACGCTATCTGGTTCTGGCCTGGCGGTTCAAATACGGCTGGATTTTTAGGGCTGCATATCATCGGTTACCGTGAGGATACAGCAGGCCGCTGTCAGGTTTATCTCAAGACGCTTTCTAAAATCGCACATGACACGCAACTCATAACCCCCGCCGCAGGTTATCGATATGTTGTGAATGATCAACGCTCAGGCAGCATAAACTGCGATTGGGATTCCGATGGTCATCAGAATAATGCGTACAGCCAGGGGACATTCCTATGGGGTTCCGCGTGGTCGCAGTACTGGGATCTGATCGACGAAAAGCTGTTCGCACAAACGGGTAGAAAAACGCTACGCGGCTGGTCCCAGGCATCAAGTCATCTTCAGAAGCGAACGGCGGGCCTGCCTAACCCGCACGGGCAGGAACGCTCGGCGGACTTTCTCCAGCAGGAGGCGATGGAGGGCGATTTCGTATTCGTGCCCAACGATTTGAGTGCGGGTCATGGGTATGACTGTAGTTCAACAAAAGTTGAGCGCGGGATGCGGGCAGCACATTTCTTTTTGTGCTCCATCAGGGATAACCCTGGTGGCTGGCCCGGAAGTCAGCCCCGTGGACCGCAATTCGAATATAGCGTTTACGGCGATGACTATTCGCTAATAAATAAGCTCGACGCGACTTACTTACGATTCTGTTTGGCGGCGACAAAGCTCACTAGAGCGTCAGCAATCACTAATCACGCCGCGATAGAAGATGTCACTCCCGGCATGTGGGCTGTGCTACATGACCGCTCCAGTTTTCCGGTTGCGATCGAAGAATTCTGGATCGACTTCAATACCAATTGGGGCAGCGTTGCACCGCTGGGCAGCTACGATCCGGGTGGTGGACCGTCTGGAAGCTCCGGTTATCCAGAAGGCTCGTGGGAATGGGCGACCGCCGATTTCGGCGAGCGCGGTTTCATCAGAAGACTTGGAAACTGGATTTGCGCCGTGAACATGGACGATGCGCCGAGTGGGTACAATGAGTATGCACCAACGCATCTTTCCAATCCGTTTGCTGCCAGGAATCCCGATGACATCATTACTGAGGCCGACATGGATGCCACGGGCCTTTTGTCCGAAGGTGAGTCATTAGCCCATTTCAATCCTGCCACTTACGTCAATCAAAGGGCGACCGATCGATACATTGCCGCAAAGCCTTCGGTGTGGACAGGTTTTAAATATGGACCGCGCCAGGCACACCCTGCGGGAAGTGGTGCCGACTCATCTGCACGATATGACAACGATGACCTGATCTCCATAGCGCGTGACAGCACAAAAAATAACGGGAGTGATGTGACGTTCCCGTACACATTAGGTCCGCTGGAGGCTGTTTTTTGGGAAATTAAGTCATGACTGCTGTCGCTCAGGATTGGCAGTCGCTAATCAATTCAGATCCGACCGGAACGGCGACAATCGGAAGTGGCACAAATCGTTTACTCGTTGTTGTGCAGACGGCTGAATACAGTAGTTCGTTCAGCGTCAGTGCTATGACTGTTGGCGGTCAGTCTGCAACTGGCTCGTATAGCGTCGATCAACAGACAACTGGCACAGCTCATTCAACCATCAATGCCTTTTGGTGGAATCAATCGGCGTTGGAGGCAATGTCCGGCAACGGCATAAGTTATGCTGACAATGCGCCACTGAGCAAGCGGCACTTTAACTACATCACGCTAAAAGATGTCAATCAGACTGCTCCGGTATCGACCTCCACTATCTTTACCGACAACGTGAACAGCGTCGATCTGGCAACTACTTCGGATAGTGACGATTACGTCATTGCTGTCGTTGCACGAAACTCAGGTAACAGAGATCTTACCGATTACGACACGCTTACCGAAGCGTGGGACGATGGCGACGATGGGTACAGGACTGCCGCCGCTGACGGGTCTGGTGGAGATGACACAACAACAATCACCGGGGACGGCATCGATGATGATTTCCTTGTCATGGGACTCGTCATCAAAGACGTATCCGGTTCAGGGATCGGTGCAGTCAATGCACCTGTTGCAACGGTCTCGGGCGCAGGTTCGCAGCCAGCAAACAGTCTAAAGCCAGCATCCGTCACCATCTCTGGTGCGGGGAACAGAAAAATAGTTTGGCAGGGTGGGGTTCAATTGACTGCCCCGGCTGCGGGCACAAATATTTCAGCTTCGGGCACCCCGGATGTCAGCATTGACGCAGCGTTGGTGCCGAAGTTTTCGCGGGCCAGTGGTGCAGGGTCAAGGGAGATTACGCTTTCACAGTCGCCCCAAGCACCGGGCGCTACTGTTTCTGGCGGCGGCACACGGGAAGTGAAAATCACCGGATCTTTATCGACGGTTATTCCAACGACGCAGAACACTGTTGATTTCCCTGCTGTGTGGTATGTCGCAAAGCAGGTGTACTTTTGAGCAGCGACGTTATAGCCCGACAGGTCAAGGTGGATGATAAAGATAATAATATTGAGGTCGTAATTCACGACGATCCGGTTAGTCACAATCTTCCCGTTCAGGACTGTGCGAGGCTGTCTGTTTTCTTCGTTGATGGGTTTCATGTTCGCGTGAGCTTGCTGTAATGGCAATCAGTTTCCCAAACTCTGTTAGCTCTAGAGTAACGAGTTCTGCTGAGAACCCAGCAACGAACGACCTTTCGCACACTGTCACCTCTGGTACGACTCTCTTACTTTGCTTCGTGGCGACCACCGCCGCCGAAACATGCTCGGGCATCACGTGGAATTCTGAGTCCCTCACAGAGGTGAGCAAGGTAGACCCGTCATCCAGTTCAAGTGGCGATGCGGGTGGCAGTTTGTGGGCGTTAGCCAATCCAACACCAGCCACAGCTAATTTCGAAGTAAGCAGTTCGACTGGCAATTGGGGCAACTGGCATATTAAGGGCGGTCTCAACGTCCACGGTTCGGTGTCATCGTCCGTGTCGGATGCCATTTCGGAATTATCTAACGACGAGAACAAGAGCGCCACCAATACAAACGTCCATTCAAGTGGCGGCTCGTCAGGAAATAAACTTTTGTTTTTCGGCGTGGGCATTGGCGACGACATGGTGCCAGCCGCGAATGATGCCTCATTCACCGAGCTTGCCGAAATCCAGAGCGGGGGCGGGGCCGGAAACAATCAAGATGGTTGTGTATATCTAGCTGAAAAAAATGCTCCAAGTTCGATCACGGTAACTTGGGGAGCAAGTGATGAGAACGCAGGAAGTCTTTACCATATCGTCGCGGCTGCTGACCCGAAAACCGGAAGCGGCAGTGCGGACGGACTTCTACCGACCATAACGGGTGTCGGTGAACGAGAAGTCACCGGTACAAGCACCTTAGATTCGATCATCTCAACAGTCAGCGGTGTTGGCGAGCGAGAAATCACAGCTACGAGTACGCTCAATTCACTAATTTCCACAGTAAGTGGCGTTGGTGAGCGCACCGTAAAAGGCACTGACGCAACACCCGAAGCGAATCCTGGCGCAGTCTCAGGTGTTGGCGAGCGGGAAATAAAAGCTGTCGGTTCCGCGTCTGTTTCGATCGGCCAAGTGGCTGGCGTTGGTGAACGCACGATCGTAAGCGTAGGTTCGGCAACCGCAGCAACCGCAGCTATCACTGCTGCTGGTAAAAGAGTTATTACAGGGGCAGCGTCAGTCGATGGGGTTATCCCCACAATTGCTGCGACCGGGATAATTACCAAGCCCGGTACGTTTGCAACTGGTGTGTTCTCACACGTTATTTATTCAAGGATTAAGGATGCGCCGGTAACGAAGTCGGTGACAGTACAAGGATTATAAGATGGTAGACCTGTGGGTATCTGAGTACGGCAAGACACTCTATATAGAAACCGGATTTAACATGTCCAGCGCGACTGGCATACAGATTTATTTCTCAGCGCCCAGTGGCGGGATACACTTTTCAACCGCCTCAGTGAGTGTGCTGGCTAGTAACGTCACAACCTCGGCTTGTGGAGTATTCTCAGCGAACAAAACGCTTGAATACATCATAAAAGCTGGCAATTTCAGCGGAAGTACGTCGGCTGGTGCCGCAGCGGGAATTTGGAAGGGCTACATCAGGGCCGACTTCGGAGGGTCCAAAAGGCTGATTAGCAGTACATTTAAGTTTGAAGTCGGCATGCCCGGATAGTGGCTACAGAAGCAGAGTGGGCGAAGGGTAGGCTCAAGTATGAAACCCGCCCTGGCTGTACTTATGACGATATAGCGACGATCGTTGGAGTAAGTAGACAGGCTGTCCATAAGCGATCGAAGAAGGATGGCTGGCTCAAGTGTGAGGTTGACAAGGGACTGCCAGTCCCTGAGCCGAAACCCGGCAGTGCATTGGGGCTTAGAAGTGAGGCCAATATTGCCGAATTGATTAATGTGTACGCCCTAACCGGGAAGAAAGCGTCCGCATGTCGAGCAGTAGGTATCAATGACCAAACGCTATACAACTGGGTAGCCGACACACCAGAACTTTCGGTGGAAATGTCCGCAGCCCGCGAAGCCTTCCTGATCGGCCAGCATCGTAAGATTGCAACGGCTAAGGATTGGACGGCCGCTCAGTTCTTACTCAGTAGAGCGCCTGAGACTAAGGATCAGTTCGGGGAAACAGTAGAGAAGGGACCGCGGATTATTCTCAATATCCACCGCGATGAGGTAGTTATTGATCAGTAGGTAGGTCGTAAGCGGGTGAATTTAAAATCTCAAGTTAGACTTATTGGATCATGACTTGATGCCCACATTTCGGACATCCGTAGGCTATCTTCTCGTCATTTTCCCCGATATGGTCGCCTGCTCGCATTGTAAATGCGCCGTGACCTGGCACCGTGCAGTTAATCGTAATGACTGCATCTAGGTCTATCGTGTCGTCGCTTTCGTTGTGATCAGTGTTCCTTTTTATTCTCCGTCGCTTGGTCATGCGCTTGCTGATGAATCTCCCTAATGAGTCGGCTGAAACCTGTGGCAATAAACAATCGAGCAGAACGTGATTCATTTTAGTGTCGGGGCAGATTGCAAATGCTGCGCAAATCAAATGTAGCCAAGCGTCTTGCTCATTGGCGAAAAGTTTTTCGCAGTGAGTGAGCAGCTTGTCCGCTTTTTCTTCGTCAAAGTGAGCTAGCGGGTTATTCATCGCAAATACCTCGTCTCGTTATTAGTACTCTGTCTCAGGTGAATTTGAAATCTGATCTATGACATCATGACAAAGAGCAGCGATGTTGTCAGGCATTTCCGCCGCGCCAATCGGTACGATGTTAAGGCATTGAGAGTTGTACGACGTTTGACGCATGTCATATTCGAGAGCGTCTCGGTATCCAGAAAATTCCGCAATCGTGAATTCGTCTTTTACCACTGCAAATCTCATTATTGTCTTGTCCTCTGTACAGTGTGTAGAAATACTCATTTCACAAATCTCAGGCGCTGACGGAGTTTAGCAACATCGATCGGACAATCTTGCCCAACTGTTAATGTTAACGCGCCGTGTTGAACTTCCGACTCGGTCAAGGTATTTCCATTAGCTATGCACGGCTCGCCCTTGGGCGCGATAATTGAATAGGTTTTGTTTTGTTTTGGTTTGTTCATGCATTGGCTCCTTGTTGATTGCGCTATTAAAATTGCTGATAGACATACCGCCCATCATTGACAACTCCGACGACTAACGTGCTCTTATTAAGAAGAAATTCAGCATCGTCGGCCGGATAGCTATACATCTCCACAAGCTCTCCGACACTCGATTCGCTCCACTCGCAGCATATCTTGATGACCTCGAATTCCATTTCTTGCCCGGTGCACTCTTCCATATGCTCGAAATGCTCGAACAGAACTTCCAGTGCCTCATAGCTAAAATTGTCCGGGCGCAAGCGGTT
>NZQM01000129.1 GCA_002695905.1 Parvibaculum sp. | reverse complement strand
TGATCTACACCCACAGCCATGTTGACCATTATGGTGGTGTGAAAGGTGTTCTCAGCGACGAAGACATTGCAAACGGTCTGCAGATCATTGCACCTGAAGGTTTTCTGGAAGCAGCCGTCAGCGAGAATGTGCTCGCTGGCAATGCCATGGGCAGACGCGCCACTTACATGTATGGCTCCATGTTGCCGCCAGGACCAAAAGGCCATGTCGACGCAGGCCTCGGCAAAACAGTGTCCGTTGGCAAGGTGAGCCTGGTGCCACCGACCGTCAGCATCTGCGAAACCGGTGAAACCCTGACTGTCGACGGGGTTGAGATCGTCTTTCAGGTGACGCCTGATACCGAAGCGCCAGCGGAGATGAACTTCTTCTTCCCGCAGTATAAAGCGCTCTGCATGGCGGAAAACTGTTCCTGCCATCTCCACAATATCATCACGCCGCGCGGCGCGGTCGTTCGGGATGCGAAGTCCTGGAGCTATTATATCAACGAGGCGATTGACCTTTACGCGTCGCAGACAGAGGTCCTCTTCGCCAGCCATCACTGGCCGCGTTGGGGTCGGGACTCGAGCATCACCTTCCTGCAAAAACAGCGGGACCTCTACAAATATGTGCATGACCAGACATTGCGTCTGGCCAATCACGGACAGACGCCACTTGAAATCGCAGAAGACTTCAAGCTGCCGCCAAGCCTTGAACGGGAATGGTACACACGCGGCTATTACGGGACGCTGAGCCACAACACAAAGGCGATCTACCAGCGCTATCTCGGCTGGTTTGATGGCAACCCGGCCAACCTGCACAAATGGCCACCTGTGGAAGCAGGCAAACGCTATATCGCAGCCATCGGTGGCGCTGACGCTGTCCTGGAGAAAGCCAAAGCGTCTTTTGACCAGGGCGACTATCGCTGGGTTGCTGAGCTTGTGAACCATCTGGTCTTCGCAGAACCTGGCAATGACGGTGCCCGGCAGCTGCAAGCCGACGCGTTTGAGCAATTGGGCTACCAGGCAGAGTCGGGACCATGGCGGGCGTTTTATCTGACCGCGGCACAGGAATTGCGAAACCCCATGCCTGCCTCAGATTTCCCACGACCAGCTGGAGCCGACACAGTGCGGGGTCTCCCCACCAATGAATTGCTGGACTCCATGTCTGTGCGCTTGAACGGCCCTAAAGCTGGTGAGAAAGAGTTCACCTTCAACCTCAAGGTCAGCGATACCGGTGAAGCCTATCTGGTCACCGTGACGAACGCTGTGCTGCATCATGAACCCGGCAAGACAGCAGGCAGCCCAGATGCGGACATCGAAATTGCACGCCTCGCTCTCGCGCAATTGGCACTGGGTGAAAAAACGGTCGAGGAAGTAATGGCCGACGGTGCCAGGATCACAGGTCGGCCAGAAGCCCTAACGGAACTTCTTGGCCTTCTCGATGTGTTCGACTTCTGGTTCAACATCGTCGAGCCATAAGAACTCAGGTGCGAAGGTGGCCTAACGCTGCCTTCGCGCCACGCCACAGTCCAAAAAACACCGCAAACAAGATGCAAATGAGAACAAGGCCAATGACAGCAGCGCTGATGAGCAAACGTTCATACCCTGCTCGATCGGCGCCCGTCCCAATCATAACCCGCATGCGATATTCCGCTTCGATAGCATCGCCCTCGGCCAGCAGTGATCGCAGCCGCTCTGCGACATCCGGATGATCTTCAAGAACATTGTCCGTTTCGCCTGGGTCAATTTTGAGATTGAAGAGCATCTCTTCGTGAGAGAACTCCCCCCATCTCAATATCGTCGACAAGATGAGGTCCGGCACCCAAAAGCTGCGCTCTCGTTTTAACTTCCACTCCCCCAACCGGACAGCGTCAATCTGGCGGTTAAAGGCTTCATAGTAGAAATAGGGAACGGGATCACCCCCATCTTCGCCGGTGAATACCGCCGTAACATCCCGCCCGTCTATCACCCGGTCTGTTGGGACGGATGCACCTGTCAGGTTGGCGATTGTCGGCAACAAATCGAGCATAGAGACGGGCTCAACGACGGTCACACCGGAAACACCGCCGCCGAGATAGGCGACGGTTGGGACTTTGTGGCCGCCGTCAAACGTCGTGCCTTTGCCATCCCGCAACCCGCCCGTTTCGCCACCGTGACTGCCCATGGGCAACCAGGGCCCATTGTCACTGGTGAAAAGCACAAGCGTGTTTTCCAAAATCCCAGCATCTTCAAGCGCAGCGACCATCTGCCCGACGCTCCAGTCAAGTTCCTGGACCACATCGCCATATAGACCCCGCTCACTCTTCCCGAGAAAGTCTGGTGATGCATAGATCGGAACATGAGGCATGCTATGAGCGACATAAAGGAAGAACGGCGCTTCTTTGTTGGCACTGATGAAGTCTACCGCTTTTCCCGTGTAGCGCTGAGTCAGGTAGGCCTGATCGATCGGCTCATAGATGATTTCTTGCTCGTCGTACCAAAAGAAATTGCCCATATCATTGCTGTAGGGAACGCCTTGAAAGCTATCAAAGCCCTGATTCCAGGGCATGTAGCGGTCTTGCGAGCCAAGGTGCCACTTACCGACAAGGCCCGTCGCATACCCATTGTCTCTGAGCATTTCCGCAATAGTCACTTCTGCGAGTGGCATGCCATCTGGTGAGTCCGCCTGGAACACATGAGAGATCCCCATCCGCTTTGAATGACGTCCGGTTAAAAGGGCCGCACGCGACGGACTGCAAACATTGTGTCCTGCATAAAAGTCGGTGAAGCGAATGCCCCGTGTCGCGAGGCCATCAATATGCGGCGTGGCAATGTCGGTTGCGCCGAACGCGCCAATATCCCCGTAGCCCAGATCGTCTGCCAGGATGATAACAACGTTCGGCTTCTCAGTCCGCGCCTGAGCAGGAACAGCAAGAAGAACCCCAAGGGTGCACAACAGTGCTACCCAGTTTCGAAAAATCATGTTCCCCCCGAACATGCAAAAAAATAGCCGGTGACGCTTACACCGAGTAGCGACCTTCTTTCCACGGATCGCCATCATTATTGTAACCGCGCACTTCCCAGAACCCCGGCTGATCAATCTCGGAAAACTCGATCCGCTTGATCCATTTGGCACTTTTCCAGAAATACCATTTTGGAATGATCACCCGAACAGGCGCACCATGCTCGCGAGTGAGAGGCGCACCCTCCCAGGAATGCGCCAGCAGCACATCCTCATCCTGGAACATGGACAAGCGAATATTGGTCGTATAGCCATCATAAGAATGGAAGATCAAATGCTTTGCAGCAGCTGTTGGTTTTACGACATCAAGAATGTGCGCACCTGACACACCGTCCCACTTGTTGTCGTACCGACTCCAGGTCGTCACGCAATGAATGTCTGACACCTGCGAGAACTGTGGCTGCGCCATGAACGCTTCCCAGTTCCATGAGACGGGGTTTTCAACAGCCCCATCAATCGTCAGCTGCCACCTCTCTTTTGGCACGTCGGGTTGAATGCCCAGGTCAAGTACTGGCCATTTGTCCACGCGATGTTGTCCTGGCGGCAAACGGTCAGCGCGCTCAGCGTCCGGAATACCAGTCAGATGGCGCCCCTGCTCTGCGGTCTTCTGTTTAGACGAAATGAGCTTGTCTTTGATCTGGCCCATCAAACCTTGAGGTTCACCAGATTTTTGCTCGTCATCACTCATGTCGCCTCCACATCCAAAGAGTCAGCCTTTTTCCCGCATTAGCCGGGCTTTATCCCGCTGCCAGCTGCGGTCTTTTTCGGTCTGACGCTTGTCAGCTTGCCTCTTACCTTGCGCCAGACCAAGCTCAATTTTCACCCGGCCCTTGTCATTGAAGTAAATTTTAAGGGGGACCAGCGTCATGCCTTTGCGCTGGACCGCCACCCCCATTTTTTCAATTTCGCGGGCATGAAGCAGCAGCTTGCGCACACGCCTAGGCTCATGATTGAAGCGGTTTGCCTGCAAATATTCGGGGATAAAGGCATTCACCAGGAACGCCTCTCCTTCTTTTACTTCTGCATAGGCTTCTCCGAGGCTCGCCTTGCCTTCGCGAAGCGCCTTCACCTCTGTCCCGCGCAGCACAATCCCTGCCTCGAAGACATCCTCAATCGAGTAGTCGTAGCGCGCCTTCCGGTTGTCAGCGACAATCTTCTTGCCGTCTTCACCGCGTCTCTTCTTGGCGCCACCGCTTTTGGAAGACATGGGTCCTAACTGCTAAAGCAGCCCTGCATGTTTGAGCGCTGCATCGACTGCATCACGCGTCGAGGGCTCAATAGGAACGAGCGGCAGACGGATTTCGCTACCACACATGCCAAGCTTCTCAAGCGCATATTTCGCTGGTGCCGGGCTCGCTTCCAGGAAGAGGGCTGTATGAAGCGGCATCAGCTTGTCCTGAAGCTCAAGGGCAGCATCAAAATTGCCTTGCATGCACGCACTCTGGAATTGCGCACAAAGCTCCGGTGCAACATTTGCTGCAACGGAAATGCAGCCATGTCCGCCATGAGCCATATAGCCAAGCGCTGTCGCGTCTTCGCCCGATAGCTGATTGAAATCGGGGCCCATGGCCAGCCGCTGAGAACTCACCCGCGAAAGGTCCGCCGTGGCATCCTTCACGCCGACAATATTCTTGAGCTTGGAGAGCTCCGTCATCGTCTCAACGCTCATATCAATCACACTGCGTGGCGGGATATTGTAGATCAGGATCGGAATATCAACCGCGTCGTTCAACGCCTTGAAATGCGCGTAGAGCCCGGCTTGAGTGGGCTTATTGTAGTACGGCGTCACCACCAGTGCGCCATCAGCGCCGACGTTCTTCGCATGAGCGGTGAATTCGAGCGCCTCAGCTGTATTGTTGGAGCCTGTCCCGGCAATAACGGGAATACGTCCGGCAGTTACCTCAACACAGTGCGCCACGACCCCCATATGCTCTTCAGCACTCAATGTGGGTGACTCGCCAGTCGTCCCACACGGCACCAGACCGTGGGTCCCTTCTGCGATATGCCACTCAACCAGACGCGCGAAAGCGTCTTTGTCGACCGCACCGTTTTTGAACGGTGTGACAAGCGCGACAATTGACCCTTTAAACATCTCTCTAGCTCCTGAGTGAACATCATCAGCTGCCGAACGTTAACCAGCTGAATAGCTCTTTGTTATGAGGCGCGGACCATACAGCCAAATCTCGTCAAATCGCAACAAAATGAGGCCTTTAGCAGCCCAAATTAACCAGGCTGAAGGTCGCATAAGACTGTTACTGGCAAGTGATCGCCGACAATTGTACGCTTTTTCTCAGAAAGCCCCGTTTTCTGATTCCGATGAGAGCTTTCGCCACAAAAAAGGCGGCTTGGGAAGGAAAACAGAGTGTGTTTTCATCAAACTGAGCCGGGTGCCCGAATGTTTAATGCAGGCGCCGACAAGCGGGAGAGGTCTGGACCCAAGTGGGGTATTGCGAGTTGAGTCCATCTTTTGCCAATCTGAAAGCCAGCGCATTGGGCCTAGTGGTCACATTAGCGCTCAGCACGACTGCGCTTGGCGCAGTTCCCATACCCTTGACAAAGCCGACGCCACCACCACCCTCAGAGCTCCTTAGTGAGGCTGACGGCCATGCGCTGTGGGATGGTCTGGATGCACGGGAAAAAGGCAAATGGATGGAGGTCCGCACCTTCGCCCGACAGATAACTGACCCGACCGCAAAGGCCATCCTCAACTGGCTACGCTTCCAGAAGGAAGGAACGGGTTCCACTGTCGCTGAGGTCGTTGCCTTCCAGGAGCAATACCCTCACTGGCCAAGGCAGGACCGCCTTTCCCGCCGCGCTGAAGAAGCGCTCACCGACTATCCAATGCGCGATGCGGACGTCATTGCCTGGTTCGCCACCCGCGATCCCCTCACTGGCGAAGGAAAGGTGCGGCTGGGCGAAGCGCTTTTAAACAGCGGTCAACAGGTTGAAGGGGCCACCTGGATCCAGCGTGCCTGGGTGGAACATCAGTTCTCCAGGTCGCGGGAAGCCGAAGTCCTTAGGAAATACGGGGCCCACCTCCCCCCCCAGGCTCATGAAGACCGGCTCAATCGCCTCATTTGGGAACAACGGTTCGCTGACGGTCGCCGGATGCTGCAATTGGTCAATGCAGAAGCACGGGCGTTGGCGGACGCGCGCCTGAAGCTCGCCTCCCGGTCTCGGGGCGCTGAAAGCGCTGTCACCCGTGTCCCTACAAGCTTGCGCGCAGATGCGGGCCTTCTCTTTGACCATGCACGATATCTCAGGCGACGCGGCCAGGAACAGACGGCCATTCCCCTTCTCCTAACGCCTCCCACCGCGACCCATTCCATCGCCCGGCCTGATCGCGCATGGACAGAGCGAAAAATTCTTGCCCGGAAAGCACTTACAGAGGGTCATTACCAGGAAGCTTACGGTCTTGCGACCGGACATGGTCATGACAGAGGCGTTGCTTTCGCCGAGGGCGAATTCCTTGCAGGCTGGATTGCGCTTCAATATCTGAACGACGCTGACCGAGCTTTCGTCCATTTCCAAACCCTGGCAGCAGGCGTCACGACGCCGATCAGCAAATCCCGGGGCGCCTATTGGATGGGTCGGGCTGCCGAAGCACGCGGTCGTACAGACGAAGCGCTTGGCTATTACAGGCAAGCAAGCAGCTACCCAACAACCTTCTACGGTCAATTGGCAACGTCACGACTGTCTTCTGGTGGCAATGCGCTCCTGCAGCTGCCTGTGGCCCCTTCCCCAACCGCTGCTCATAGCGGGGCGCTCGTCGCCAATGACATGGTTCGCGCCTTTGAGCTCATGAATGAAGCCGGTGAGGACAGCCTTGCCCGCAGTTTCGTCATCGAGCTTGCAAACACGCTTCCCGATGCAACAGCGCTTGCCGCCCTGGCAGACCTGATGGTTGAACGTGACCTGCCCAACCTGTCGGTACGGGTCGCAAAAATCGCTGCAGGGCGCGGGATCTCACTGCCGGAGAGAAGCTATCCGACCGCTGTGCTTCCTGCCTTTACCCAGGTCGGCAAACCAGTCGAACCGGCTTTGGTCTACGGCCTTTCTCGTCAGGAAAGCGAGTTTAATCCACGCGCCATCAGCCATGCTGGTGCCCGCGGCCTTATGCAGCTCATGCCAAGAACGGCCCGCGCCGTCGCCCGCCAGATCGGTGTGCCCTATCGACGTGCACGACTTATCGATGACCCGAGCTACAACGCGACCCTCGGGTCTGCGCACCTCAGCGACCTTTTAGACGACTTTGCTGGCTCCTACATCATGACCATCGCGGCCTACAATGCCGGCGCTCACCGGGTGTCTCAGTGGGTCGAACGCTATGGGGATCCCCGCGACCCTGCGGTTGATCCCATTGACTGGATGGAGAATATCCCGTTCACAGAAACCCGCAATTACGTACAGCGTGTCATTGAAAATGTGCAGGTCTACCGGGCGCGCCTTCAAGGACGGGCGGTCGATCTGAAAATTGAACAGGACATTGCACGGTATGATGGGTCCGCCCCCATTATCCAGACGACAGCGAAACCGCAAACGCAGCTAACGCCTTTCGCAATGCCGTCCACGGCACCTCCTCCGATCGCTGTTCCGGTGAGCCCCACAGTAGCGGCCTTACCGTCCACAAGGCAGGATATTCCTGCGCCGAACCCCACGCGCCAACCGCCCGCACCACAGGTCTCCGCTCCACCAGCTTCTGCCGCACCTCCTGTTGCCGCACCTCCCCCTGTTACGGGGCCAGCTCCAGTCGAAGCGCCCCTGGTGACAAATATGCCCACCCCAGTGCCCGACGTGCCAGCAGACGTCACCCTGACGAACGGAGCGATGATGCCCGTGGTTGAGGAGGACGATCCGACCTATCGTCCACCTGTGGTCATGGCACCACCACCTGCCCTGGCGCCGGTGACTGCGCCGACTCTCTCAGCAACAACACCGTCCGCCCCCACCTTGATCCCACCAGCGGCCTCGGCGACGCCGGTTTTGACCGCGCCTGAACCACAGCCGATAGCGCGTAGCAGTGCACCGATCACCCTGAGACCACCCCCAGGGATTGACGCGCCACGCGCGCCCGCCGATTTCAAACCAACACAACAAGTAATCGGACAACCTGTCACACCGTCTACCCAGGAACCCGGCACCATGTTGCCAATTCCCGATGGTTCACTTGGGGGATAAAAGGTACTTGCGACATCCCCCCGGACTTCCGATGATTGCTGCGGAGCAATTTGGAGACGCAGGCGCATGACGTTTCAGGACATTCACTACTATTCCCAGGAAGGCCTGAAGCTCTATGCAAGAGACTATGGCTCGCGCTCATCACCCAAAACGCCCATTCTCTGCCTACCAGGACTGACAAGAAACTCGAAAGACTTCGCCGACCTTGCCGAGAGGCTGTCGAGTGATCGTCGTGTCATCTGTCCTGATTTCAGGGGTCGCGGAAGATCAGAATATGCGAAAGGATGGACCGGCTATACGCCCCTCAATGAGATGCGCGACACGCTTGACCTTATGGCTGCAGCAGGCGTGAACCATACGATCATTGTCGGCACCTCTCGCGGCGGTCTTGTCGCCATGAACATGGCTCTCCATCGCCCAACAGCCATAAAAGGTGTCGTGATGAATGACATTGGTCCCCAGGTCGACAAGACCGGCATTGAACGGATCATGGGCTATGCGGGAAAGATGGAAGTCCCACCAACATGGGAAGATGCGGCCATCACCATAAGACAGATGAATGAGCGCTATTTCCCGAACATGCCAGGCAAAAAATGGCATGATTTTGCGCGCATGACCTTTCGCGATGAAGGTGGCAAGCCTGCAATGGATTATGACGCCGCAATTGGCACAGGCCTGCGCCGTGCAGCAAAACTCATGCGCGGGAACATTCCTACAATGTGGAAGGAATTCAAGGCACTCTCCCACGTACCAGTCCTTTTGGTGCGGGGGGAAAACTCCGATCTACTATCGACAGCGACGGCCGAGAAGATGGCCGCCGAACATCCCGACCTGACCCTTGCAACAGCAAAGGACCGCGGGCATGCGCCTTTCCTGGACGAACCGGAAGTCACAGCGGCAATCGATGTCTTCCTGGCAAAGCTGCACTAGCCACACCTATTGCTGGAAAAGAACAACCTCTTCCCACATGGGAAACAGCGCCGCATCAATGCCATCGTTCCGCGCGTTCTCCAGCGCATAATTGATCCCTGCTTCGGCTTGGAAATCCAGAATCCACGACCAGAGCTTGTTGGGCATGACCGGCTCGTCCTGAAGCGGGTCCGTCAGGCTGTCCCAATGTACCGGAAATACCCGATCAGGGCGGAGCACCCGAACGACCTGCTCCCAATAATCCTGCTGATAGGACTTTGTCTGCGCAGCGACCCCGCCAACGCCAAGGATCACAACCTCCGCTCGATACCCATCAAGAGCGCCGGTTACAAATCCGGCACTTCCTTGCAGCAGGAACGTTCCCAGTGGATGAGCCACATGAACGGAATAAGCCCCACCCATCTTATAGTCGAGAGCTCTTACCGGAGGGATAAGTGGTTCTGTGATCACTGGGTCTTCGAGCGCTGCCGCAGCCATATCGGGATCAGGAAACTGGAAATGTTGTGACTTGATAAGCGTCACCCTGAAATCTCCAAACCGCATCGGTTCTTCTGACCCGACAACGCGGATCTGGTCTTCTGGCAATCCCCATCCCCGACCTATGTTTGCTGTCGATTCAGAGCCAACAAGCAGGGCACCGGTCCGCCGCGCAACCTCAGGGGAGTCCATTGCATGATCATAGTGGCTGTGAACAGGAATGACCGCTGCCACGTCACCAATCTCGCCTTTGGTCATCGCGTCTGAGATCGCGTCCATATCCGGACCAATCTCGCCAAACAAGAGCTCACTTGTCGACGGGCGACTGAACCAGCCATCCGTCAAGAGCGTCGTCGTCCCATCTGAAATAAGCAGGTTGGTATTGCCCATATAACGGACTGTGATCGCCGGATCGCTCGTTTCCTCTGACGCAACAAAGTAGCTCTCAAAGGAACTCAAGTCATCTCGCACCAACATCAAACTCGCAAGCGCGACGCCAAGACCGACGGCGGCACCACCGATCACAAAAAGTCCTACCCGAACAAATTTCATGGCTCCCCCAAAGTCCGCCAAGGGCTTTCTTATTGTCCCTTACCTACACGTCTAAGCGATAGGCATCGCCGTCTCTTTTAATGTGCCCCGCTGCAGGCGTCGCAAAATGTGTTCCAATGACCAACATGGGCGTATCCGCATAGCGCGCAAAGACATCCCGCCGCGTCGCTTCACTCTGAGCTGGATCATAATCGACAACAGCGCACCAGTCCGGACGCGCCAGTTGACAAGGATGATGAATAAAGTCTCCGGTAATGATCGCCTCTTCACCCTCGGAACTCAGCCGCACACTCACATGGCCCGGCGTGTGCCCTACAGTAGGCTCCAACCAGATGCCCTCACAAATTTTATGATCCAGCGGAATAAGGTCAACCAGACCTGCATCAAACACAGGCTTCACCGAGTCCGCAAACACCACTTTCTGGCCAGCATCACTCTCCTGCGACTGCCAATAGGTGAATTCCTTTTCCGCCATCAGATAGCGTGCGTTTGGGAATGTCGGCACCCACTCGCCATCGACCAGCATCGTGTTCCAGCCAACATGATCAACATGGAGATGGGTACACATTACCGTGTCGATATCCTCACGCGCATAGCCCGCCTTTTGAAGGTCATCCAAAAAGGGAAGGGCTAGGTGGCTCCAGGTCGGAATTTCCCGCTCTTTATCATTGCCAATACACGTGTCCACTACGATTTTACGGTCGCCGGTATCAATCACCAGCGCATGAACGCTCATAATCAGATGACCGTCCGACGTCATGAAGTGTGGCGCCATCCATTTGAAGTCCCGAACAGCCTCCGGCGTGGCTTGCGGCAAAAGGAATTTGGTGCCACCGGCAACCTCAATTTCGATCACCCGCGTAACGGTGAAGTCCCCGACCTGCCACTTACTCATGCTTCCCCCTTTGACCCGGCGCCCTTGCCCTTTATCGTTGACGAAACCGTAAACAGAATGGCAAGCGACGTCCATGCCAACAAAGGAGAGCAGTGTGACCTACGAAGATATTCTGTACCAGGAAGCCGACGCCACTGCCTACATCACCATCAACCGGCCGGAAAAATACAACGCTTTTCGTGCAGAAACCGTCGAGGAACTGATCCACGCGATTAATCGCGCAGGGTGGAACAAACATATCGGCGCCATTGTCCTGGCAGGCGCCGGCGAAAAGGCATTTTGTACCGGCGGCGATCAATCCTCTCATGATGGTGGTTATGGTGGCCGCGGCACCATAGGTCTTCCAGTGGACGAGCTTCACGCCGCCATGCGCGATGTGCCAAAACCGGTCATTGCAAAAGTTCAGGGCTTTGCAATCGGCGGCGGCAATGTGCTTTGCACCTTGTGCGATTTCACTATCGCTGCTGACACGGCTGTCTTTGGACAGGTCGGACCAAAAGTGGGTTCCGTCGACCCGGGCTTTGGCACGGCATACCTGTCCCGACTTGTCGGCGAAAAGAAGGCCCGAGAAATGTGGTATCTCTGTCGCCGCTATAGCGCCGCCGAGGCGTTGAACATGGGATTGATCAATACGGTCGTCCCCCGGGATCAGCTTGACGCCGAAGTCAACAAATGGTGCGCGGAGATCAACGAAAAAAGCCCCACCGCGATTGCGATCGCCAAGCGATCATTTAACGCAGATACAGATCACATCAAAGGGATCGGATCACTCGGCTTTCAGGCATTGTCGCTCTACTACGATACGGATGAAGCCCATGAGGGCGTTGCTGCGTTTAACGAGAAACGCGCACCAGATTTCAAATCCCACCTTAAGTGAGGTCTGGGCCGTGCCGGATTACCGGCTGTCAGCCAGCACCTCATCGGCGGTCGCCATAGAGAAAAACGTACCCACCACTGAAAGCCCAATTTTGTGCGACACTACCCGCGCCTGAAGCAGAGCACCCAGCACCAAAGAGAATGAAAGAACAGCGGCTGCACCTTCAAGGCCAATGAGTGGAACAAAGACAGCATTGCCGACAATCAGAACCAGGAGCGCAATTCCGTAGCTGACGAGGCTCCGCATTTGTGCGCCAGCAACGGTCAATATTTGCGTAACCGGGCCGAACAGCGACCGCAACACCTGTCCAACGACCAATAGCAGAAGGGCATCCGCCCCAACGGCAAACCTTTCACCAAACAGCAGAAGAACCCATTCACCCAACACCGCCACACCACAAAGTGCTGCCAGTGTAAAACAGAATGTTATATGCTGGGCGCGGCGCATGGCAGCATTCATCTGGGTGGTGGCGTTACGAGCCTGCGCCTCCGCAAAATCAGGCATGCTCATCTGAAAAACTGTTTGGATCCCAAATTCAATCAACAGCACGATTCTCAGGCAAACGCTGAAAATACCCACCTCCTCTGCTGGCAGGAGAGCACTCAATAACAGGATATCTATGTCAGCCAAAAAAGACGTGAGTAACGTAACAAATATCATCGGAGTAGCTGCCAGACGCCAGGTTCTGTTTTCAGAGATGGGGTGAAGACCCTGCAAGCCGAATTGACGCCGCGGCCGCAAAACCACCCAAAGCAAACAGGCGGCCGCTAATGCCACCACAAGATGAACCAACAGCACGTTGGTGGTCGTCATTGGAACCGCGAAGGCATAGATGCCAAGAAGACCAGCGACTAGAAGAAGCGGCCTAAAAGCAACGTCGGGAAGATAAGTCAGGTAGAACCTGCGCGCTGTGTTTGACAGAGCGCCGCCAAACCGCATCACAGCGAGCACTGGAGCCGTCAGACAGGCAAGCACCAAGGGCATTTGATAGGGAACGTCGACAATGTCGCTCCATACTAAGATCACCGCAAGCCCCCCAATCACGGCTGATATGGTCGCGATGTGACCTATTGCACTGCGAACGAAACCGGCAACCCGCGCTTTGTCCCCGGCTTCCTGGTAATCAGCGACAAATCGAGCGGTCACAGATGGTAGTCCGAATCCGCAAAAAATGGAGAGCACAGCAGCCAGAGACAGGGCGACGACATAAATGCCATAATCTGCGGGTGTCATGAGCCGCACCAACGCAAGCTGAATAAGAAACCCAAGCCCTGTCCCGCCGATACGTGCCAGCATCAACAGGCTCGATGTCTTAAGAAAGCCGGAAACCGCTGAATTTGGTTTCATACGCCCCTCGCAGGAGGACCCTCACCGACCATCACAGGGAGGTCGGCTTCAGACGACTGGCCCTCCTTAACTGAGGTACCCGAAAGCCGTTCAAGCGAGGGGAATAATTGCCGCGCGAACAACATCAATGTGGGGACCGGGTCATACCACGCCCAGGTCATATGATGATCGGCCCACAGAGCTGTCCAAGAAGTCTTTAACGCCCATCGCATTGCGCCACCAACACCAATCTCTCCTCGTGCCAAAGCTGTATGCAGTCCCCTGATGTCCCCATAGACCCAGGCATATCTGAAGCCCGACCGTATTCCTCGGACCCGCTTTGGCGGCTCGGGATCAAGCCCAAGCGCGAGATCAACGGCGATACGGCTCATCTCAAAGCCCATTTGTTCCGTGATCGCTTGGCTGCCTGCGATGCGAGGATTGATCTCCAAAAAGCATCTCTCGCCTGTTTTGGGATCAACGATAAACTGCGCAAGACCAATGCCGGTGTAATCAAGCGCCCTCACGAGCTTCTCGCAATCCTCAAGAAGCGGCGCAGATGTTGCAACGGTCACCCCATCAACAGCATAGCCAGTCCCGTCAAGGGAGTCGGTTCGGCGAATATATGTTTGAAGATTGTTGATCAACTCACCCTCACGGGCAGTAAAGAACACATTGACCCGCGGTCCAACTGCTTGGCGCTGAATCAGAATCGGAAAGTTCGGTTTGCACCAGTCAGACACGAACTGTTGATAGTCAGACCAACTGTCAATAATGACCGCCTTCTTCTCATTGAACTTAGCGCCAGGCGACAAAGGCCTCGCGACTATAGGTAGGCCCACTTCCCGTCCAAGCGCGACGTTATCGCTGTCGGAGACAAGGACGGCGCAGGGCAAGACCGGCACATCTTCCTCAACTGCGGCGTAGAGCATGGTGACCTTGTCCGCACAGGTCTTCACAAGATCTGCCCTTGGAGAAACAAGTGTTACGCCGCCCGGCAATGTCTGCATGCGCTCCGCAAAGAACATCACAAAAGGTTCGCTAATCGGCAAAACGAATTGTATATCCTCCCGTTCGGACAAAAACTTCGTGAGAGCGACCTGCAGGCCGACGACATCTGTCTCAACCGGAGGGTGGTCCCACGCTTCGTCAACAAAACGGGAATACTCGCTAAACCCCTCCCCGCCGCGTTTTCCCATAACGATTCGGTATCCCGCATCCCGGAGACCTCGCGCCACCGCCAGTGCAGGACGATAATTCCCGAGCAGAAGGATTGAGGGCCGACTGTCTTTACCATCGGAAAAAAGTTTGGTCGCGACTGATATCATGTGTTGTGACACCGATATTCTGGCGTCCGGCCCGCGTCACCTAACCGCAATATTGTACACGCTGCCGCTTCCGCATGAAAACTAAGCCATGCTGTGATGCCAATCAGCTTCGCTCCATCTTCGATGAGAAGTCGAAAGTCGTTATCAATGTTGAAGAAGACATCAATCTTCACACTGAGCGCTAGAAAGCCCACGCTGAGCAAAAACATCGGCCACCGAGCTCCCAGAATTTCGCTCCGCGCGTACCAAACATAGAGGGCAGTGAAAGATGCGTAGACCACATAGGCAAGCGTTTCTGAAAAACCAAGCTTTGGAAGAACAATATCATGCACGAGGAAGAAATCATCGATGCATAAAAGCATCGTAAGAAAGCCCCCAAGACCAAATTGAACAATGTGATGACGGTATTGCTGTCCGCCCATCAAGGCGACGACGAGGCTGGTGAAAAACATGATCGCCGCAGCAGACGCCCACAACAACACACCGATATTGGAGATAGCGCCATAGTAGATATGGCAGCAGTCTTCCGACACTTCCGCAACCAACAGGCTGTCGCGCATCAGTTCTCCGATCGGCACGAAGGGCTGAAACCAGGCAGCCGCCAGCAAAACCAGAACCGGAACGAAAGCAATCGAATAGACAAACATCGCCCAAGCAGCACCAGGCAAATAAGCGCGCTCACCCGGCACAACAAACCGGTGCGCCAGCACCTCAAGTCTTCCCCGTCCTGCAGCCAATGGAGCTTCCAATGCCTCTGCCTTCCATGCAATCGCTGCGCAGAGACTAGAGAAACGGACTCAATATTTTATTAAGGTTTGACCGCCAACCTACTGAAACAGCTAGATCTTTGGTTTTTAGCAGCCTGTGTAAGATTCCATTTTGTGAGATTTAGCCTGTAGACCTCCTCTGGAGCCTTTAAGCCTTCATGCGGCATCGCATCGTTGGCTCCGCTCTGGGCCTAGCGCAAACACCAGGGATCTAAAACATAGCCTGTATAAGAGGCCGCCCAATATTTGAGATTGCCATATATTGGGGATCGAGACTAAACTGACACAAACAAGCGTGAACATTTGGAATTTGAGCCGCATGCAAGCCGGTAGAATGCAAATAGCCAATTTGACAACTGCGGCCATGATTTACTTGGCTGCGTTCGCATTGTTGTGGCCATCATGTGTAGATTGCGCGCCGGTAAGCCAACCCGCGCAGTTGAGTAGCGCGATGATGGATCTCAGCACCAGTCAATCATGCCTGCATCGCGCCGACTGGAACAATGAAACGCCCGACAAAGAACTGTGTTCCACGGAATATTGGAATCAATCAGAAACACAACAATTTGTTGGCCCCACGCCACCTAAATCCCTCGCGCAAGAGGCAATTGCAAGCGTTTCTCATTCTTCAACCATAAATGCGTTACCAATAGCGCCCTTATATTTATGGTCCCCTCCACCAATGCCAGGGTCTCTTTTCGCACAAAAGACCCTCTTACGAGTTTGATCTCATCCTATTGATTGCATTGGTGCACGGTGCCGTAGGTGCAGGCCTCCTTGGTTTGTTTTATGGTGGATTTAGGCTCGTCGATGAAGAGAACCTTCTGACCCTTCATCGTTGGAACAGAACTTCACCTGCCTTATAGGCCGCCCTCGCATTATGGCTGAACCAGCGTTGCGTTGCTGACCCATCAGAGTAAGCAGTACTTACGGAGTCATCTTGTTTGTTATTGCGCTTAAGGTAGGCCTCAACAGCTACTGGAGAAACGTCATGGTTTATGGTCCTGAACAGCACCTTTTGGCCGCAGATGCCAGCACGTCATGGTCATTAATCGAGCAAAAACTGTAACACCGCTCGACGAACACCGTCTGTATTATAACCACTTTAGAAGAAATAACTGTAACACCGCTCGACGACCACCGTCGGTTTTGCAAACACTTTAGGAGAATCAAAATGATATCCCGGAGAAAATTTATCCACGCCACGTCTGCCATTGGTCTGGCAACCGGCATGCAGGCATTAGTGCCCGCCTGGGCACAAAGAGTCGCTGGCCTGGCGCCCACCACCAGTGCGCCATCCCAACGCTCATTTGACCTTGCCATCGGTCGAACAGCACTGACGATCGGCAACGAAACAGCCCACGCAAAGACCATAAATGGGAGCATGCCTGGCTCCTTGTTGCGCTTTAAAGAAGGTGAAACGGTTACACTGAGAGTTCGCAACGATCTTGACGAAGATACATCAATTCATTGGCATGGAATTATCCTACCAGCGAATATGGATGGCGTACCCGGGGTCAGCTTTCCGGGCATCACACCTGGTGAGACATTCACCTATCAATACAAACTGACTCAAAGCGGTACCTACTGGTATCACAGCCACTCGGGTCTTCAGGAACAATCCGGCGTCTTCGGTCCAATGATTGTTGACCCCGCAGAACCAGATCCCGTGGCCTATGACCGGGAACATGTGGTTATGCTGTCCGATTGGACCTTTGAAGATCCCGATGAGGTATTTGCAAAACTAAAAAAGCTGCCTGACTATTTCAATTACCAACAACGCACAGTCGGCGATTTTTTCGGTGATGTTTCCGAAAAAGGCATTGGCTCTACTATTGCTGACCGCCTTGCTTGGGGTCGCATGAGAATGAACCCGACCGACATCGCAGACATCACGAGCGCAACATACACGTACCTCGTGAACGGAAATGGCCCATCATCGAATTGGACAGGTCTCTTCAAACCAGGCGAACGGGTTCGGTTGCGCATTGTGAATGCGGCCGCAATGACCTATTTCAATTTCCGAATTCCAGGGTTGAGAATGACGGTGGTCCAAGCCGATGGCCAAAATATCAAACCTGTGGAAGTAGATGAATTCCAAATCGGCGTCGCAGAAACTTACGATGTCATCGTTCAGCCTACAGATGATCAAGCATACACAATTTTTGCTGAAAGCATGGACCGCGGCGGTTTTGCCCGCGGCACGCTTGCACCACGTTTAGGCATGGAAGCATCGGTCCCGGTACTTCGTGATCCGCCTATACTCACAATGGCGGACATGGGCATGGACATGGACATGTCTGGTGGCCACATGGCGGGAATGGACGGAATGTCATCCCAAAGCTCAATGCCCGCCATGAATGAACCCATGGGAACAATGGGCGCTATGGGTCACTCTGGCCACAACATGGGCGCAATGAGTGGCTCCATGGCCGGGATGGATCATTCTGCTCATAATAATATGGCTGGAATGGATCAGAAAGCCATGGCTGCAGCCCTGCCCGTCTCATATGCCTCAACCGGGGCGACACCTCCTGACCTTGATGTTTGGGGCGTTGATGCGGTTGCAGAAATGCCGAAAAGCCGCCTGCATGAACCTGGTCTTGGATTGGAAAACACAGGTCACCGGGTCCTCACCTACACCGATCTGAGCAACCTTTATCCCGAACATGATGAACGCTCGCCCGGCCGGGAGATTGTCCTTCATCTGACGGGGAATATGGAGCGGTACATGTGGTCTTTTGACGGAGAAAAATTTTCGGAGGTGAAAGGACCGATAGAGTTTTTTGAAGGTGAACGCCTGCGCCTGACGATGATCAACAATACGATGATGAACCATCCAATCCATCTTCATGGCATGTGGATGGAACTCGTCAATGGAACGGGAGATCGTCAACCTCGCAAGCACACCATCAATCTCAAACCGGGCGAAAAGCTTTCCGCTGATATCACAGCTGACGCGCCCGGAAACTGGGCCTTCCACTGCCACCTGCTCTATCACATGAAAGCCGGCATGTTCCGGGTCGTTTCGGTCAATCAGAAAATCGCGGAGGCAAACTGATGGTTGCGCGCATAATTAATTCCAATATTACATGGTCTCAAACAGTTGGGCTATTTCTGCTCGCTGGGGCTACTCTCTTTTCATCGCCTCTAAAAGCAGCAGAAGGCGAGCCCCTTTATTCTCAGGTCCTAGTTGATCGACTTGAGTATCAAACCAATGAAGGCAATGAAGTAATAACCTGGGACGCCCAGGGCTGGTATGGCGGTGATGCAGAACGCCTATGGGTCAAGACAGAAGGCACCTATTTGCTGGAAACCGGCAATACGGAGGAGGCTGAACTCCAGCTCCTTTACAGCCGGGCGATCGCTCGCTTCTGGGATCTGCAAGCTGGTATCAGACAAGACTTCCGCCCGCGCCCCACAAGGACATATGGTGTCTTTGGTGTCCAAGGCTTGGCTCCTCAATGGTTTGAGGTAGATGTTGCGGCCTTTGTCAGTGATGAGGGCGATGTCTCAGCGCGGGCCTTAGCAGAGTATGATCTGTTTGTGACACAACGCCTCATCCTCCAGCCTCTTGGCGAACTCAACTTCGCGCTGCAAGACGTCCCGGAATTGGGTGTTGGATCCGGCCTTAACTCAGTTGAATTGGGGCTTCGGTTGCGATACGAAATCGAACGGGAATTTGCCCCTTACGTCGGTGTGTCCTGGACCCGCTTAATGGGCGATACGGAAAATTTCGCTCGTGCCGAGGGTGAAAACGTTGAGCCACTATCGCTCGTCGCAGGCATCCGGGTCTGGTTCTAAATTTATTGGACGGGGATTGCAAAAGCGTTTTTCCTGCAATCTCCGTCCTTTCCTTTGAGGAATGCACTCATCTCAGATCAATCAAGTGAGAGAAATAAGCCAAGTTAAGGTAGCCACCGTCAGAAAATCTTGTCTGCATTCCTGGCTATCACCTACTTACCGTGCATTTCATTTGGCCTGATTGGCCCCACCCAATTTCATATGCATGAAGCAGCCTAGGAGGCAGACCACTCAAGCCTTGGAAAACTTGGGCAGAACCTGCGAGTCTTTTTCCCCACCAAGGAACATCCATACAATATAGAGCGACACGATTGCACCACCGAGGCAGAACACTGACACATAAGCGTAGGAGAAGAAGAGATAAGTTATCACAACGACAAACGACACGAGAACGCCGAATATTCTGACACGGGCGTCAGATGAAAACAGGAGGGGGCCAATTATCACTGCCAAATAGACGGTGTAAGTGAAAGGCCGTGGCACGATAAAATCGAGAAGGTCAATTCCTTCATAACTTATGGCATGGTCCAGAAAACGTGTAACGAGCCAATTATCATGGGCAAGGTAGGGGAAATACTGAAGTGCCCCGAGCATGCTTCCCAGAACAACCGGTACCAAAAACCATGGCTTGCGACTTGCCGGTTCAACAAAATAGGTCGAGATTGGGATCCAGATCGGCCAAGCAAGCCACGAGAAAAACATGTAAGCAAGGGACATGCGCTCAACCCAGTGGGTATACCCGCCTTCCCCACTTACCCAAACAAACCCCTCAAATAGCTGTTGAAAGCCAAGCAACATCGGCAAAGCCGCAAACGCCACAAACTTCCGATTGTTCTTCGAGGTTTGATATATGCAAGCTACCCCTGCCGGGATAAGCACCGCCGCCGCTACAAAACTGACTTCTGCCGAAAAACACATTTGGGACCACCCCTAAAATTGGTGAGATTGATGCTCACAATGTTTGCAACTCTTGCCGTGAATGTCGCCCAAAATTCAACTAGTGTCGTTCCGCGATCTGGAAGTGAACATGCATCAGTTGAACGCTAAGAGCATTTTTAGCGATGGCAAAAGCCGATCACAACCATATTCATATGATACTGCCGACAAATTGCGCGATACGTAAAAAAACCGAACGCCGCAGCCAGACATTTCCGAATATGATTGAGGCATGCTCAATATCATCTTTGAATATCTGTGAAAAAGCAGAACTCAGCTCCCTCTCATCAGAAATAAAAATCACCTCACCATGCACTACAAGCTCCGACAGTCGAAGTTCGAAGAGCCAATCATGGACCAGTCTTTATCGATCACCATCGCTTTGGTATGCAGTTCCCGATCCCGAAATTCATAAGTTTTTACTTTTCCGCGCAAGACCGCCTCGTAGGATACATGCACAGTCCGGCCCACCAGCGCTAGGTTTTCATTCCAGCACCCTTTCTGCCGACCCCTCAGGTGCGCCAACCCCAAACACATGAAAACCGCTAATATACCTGCCTACCATCAGGCCAGGCGGTGCCGCGTGCACTTTCCCCGCTGCCCGGATAGGACATCCATCTCGTCACGTTTGGAACGTGGTGAAGCATCACTTTGCCCTCCTCCGTATGGGCCACGGCCATCCAATGGAGAATCCGGTACAAGCGCTGGCCCCCAAACGTATCGTCGACATATCGACAGATCGCGTCACTTTCGATGAGCAAATGCCCGTCAATTTCGACGGCTGGGGTCTTCCCGAAAGGGTGCCGCGGCATGTGTTCTGCCGAGGACGAAGCCGTCGGGACCAGCGTCCAGTCGAGCCCCTTTTCGAGAAGCACCATGGCGACGATCCGTCCAAAGGTCGAAATCTCCGCTGCAAAAATCGTGATCTCCGACAAGCACAGCCCTTTGTTTCTGCCATTTTTGAATCATGGACCAAAACCCGCCTATTCTGAAGGTTCAAAGCAGGAGGAACACCATGACCACAATTGGCGGACTGCCATTCATCACCCTATTGGGCGGCCCTGCCGACCGCGGCGAGCAACATGGGACGGCCCTTAAAGAGCGTATCCATGGCATGATTGAGGTCTATGGCTCCTTCTTCGGACGTCCCGAGAGCGAAATCTTTGACATCGCGGGGCACTTCAAGTCGGTCATCAATGATTTTGAGCCTGACTATGGGACAGAAATTGAGGCGATCGCAGCGGCGGCAGATGTGAACCCGCTGTGGATCTATGCGCTCAATGCAAGAAGCGAATTCCTTTCCTTTGTGCCCACCACCGAATGCACCGTGATGCATTTCGCGGGCACCCCGCTCCTTGGTCAGAATTGGGACTGGGAAGAACGGCTCGAACCACTCATCGCACTTGCCCGAATTGAACGAACGGACGGCCCGTCTATTCTTATGATGACAGAACCTGGCATCCTCGGAAAAATCGGTCTGAACGATTCCGGTATTGGCGTCTGCTTCAACTTCCTCCATATCAACCGCCCGACAAACGGCGTGCCGATTCACATTCTCCTTCGTGCAATTCTGGAATGCTCCTCCATCGACGCCGCTCGAGAGACGATAGATCGCGCAGGGACCGGACGCTCTGCAAACATACTGGTGGCAGACGAGAGCGGCGCACGGTTCGATATGGAATTTGCTGCGACAAAACAAATCGAAGTGGATGATCCGGGCGACGTGCTTGCCCATACCAACCACTATCTGGATCCGGAGATGTTTTCGATGCCGCACATCCTGGAGAATTCGACGCTCCGCCTCAATCGCGCCCATGCCTTGGCAAAGGAAACTGAAACGCGGGACAGAGCGACCATGGTCCAAATGCTGTCGGACACAGAAAACCCCGGCAATTCGATTTGCCAGACCTATCGACCGCGCGAACCGCTGGGCAATATGGGAACCGTCTGCACACTCACGATGGACCTTGCAGCTCGAAACATGGACATTCGGTTGGGCAATGATGCGTCCGCAGCCCTCGAACGTGTCGAACTGCACCCTCGACGGGTAGCCGCGGAATAAGGGAAGGACGCCACGGTCGCAAAGGGCGGCGTAGGTGGTCCAAACGTCGACGAATCCGAATTCGTATGCCAGAATCATCGGCAATCATTCATCAAAAACCGGATCGCAAATGACGGCCTTTCTCACTATTTTCCTAACTGTTTTTTTGGCAGAGCTCGGCGACAAAACGCAGTTAGCAACAATTTTGTTCGCGTCGGACGGCGAACGAAACAGGTGGTTGGTATTTGCAGCAGCCTGCTCTGCTCTTGCAGCGTCTACCGGCATCGCAATTCTGTTGGGCTTGGCGGCCGAGCGGTGGCTGAGCGCAATGCCACTGAAACTAATTGCTGGGCTAGGCTTCGTTACCATCGGTGGATGGATGATATTGGCTCATGTCCGAACCGGCTAAGTCCGCCCCCCGATCCAAGACAAGATCCGGGGATCACAATGCTGTTCTGTTGTGACAGAAAAAATGTGTTTCCAGTCGACGCCCATCCGATCAACAAAACCTGTAGAAAGCTCATTCGGATTTTGGAGAAAAATGGCGGAGAGGAAGGGATTCGAACCCTCGATACGCTATTAACGTATACACCCTTAGCAGGGGCGCGCCTTCAGCCACTCGGCCACCTCTCCACCGCCGTGTATGCCGCACAAGTCCTTACGTTTCAAGAGCATATTTCACCGTTTTCAGGACCAAATTTCGGCCCAGAATCCCGTCAGCCACACATTCAAGTTCTATCCTCCGCGGAATCGGGTCAGACTGCGTCGACCAATAAAAGGGGGAAAATCTATGCTGGCACGTATTCTGGCCGCCCTGCCCGGGCTTGCGATGGGCTTCAATGCATTCATGTGGGTGACAAACCCAGCAGCAGCAGCCGAAAGCCTTGGCATGCCTCTTCTTGAAGGCATCGGGCTGAGCACCCAGGCAGGCGACTTCGCGTCGTTCTTTTTTGCCAGCTCCGTCATGGCGTTTCTTGCGGCGTGGAAGCAGAACGCCACGTGGGCCTATGGCGCTGCACTGATCCTCGGAGGCGCGGCGGTTTTTCGCACGCTCGCCTGGGCCGTACACGGCGCTGAATTTGCGACTGTCTTCATTGTCGTAGAAGCGGTGTTTACGCTGATGCTTGTTGCCGCAGCTCAAATGATGAAGAGCGACGCCTAAGGCAAACACTCATCAATGAAAAACCCGGCCCTGCAAATCCGCAAGGCCGGGTTTCCTTTGTTCCAAAACACCTTTAGCGGGCGATATTGATGATCTTGAGCTGGGTGAACTCTTCGAGACCCTCTTCGCCAAGTTCACTCCCAAGACCCGACATGCCCGCGCCACCAAATGGAATGGCAGGATCCAGTTCTGCGTGCTTATTCACCCACACGGTGCCAGACTCCATCTTATCCGCCAAGGCATAGGCCCTATCTGCATCCGCCGACCAGATAGAACCGCCAAGGCCATATTCCGAGGCATTTGCCCGGTCGATCGCATCATCCACGTCAGCATATTTGATCACAGGCAGTACAGGACCGAACTGTTCTTCATCGACGATCCTGGAACCTTCAGCGACATCACGCACAATAGTTGGTCGGATGAAGTAGCCAGGCTTATCTGGCACATTGCCGCCAGCGATGATCTTGCCGTCCTCGCCCGCAGCCTTGATGAGCTCCTGAACTTTTTCGAACTGCATCTTGTTCTGAAGCGGCCCGAGCTGTGTACCCTGCTCCAGCCCATCACCAATGATGGCATTATCGGCAATCGTTGCGAGCTCATCACACATTTCGTCGTAGATGGACTCATGCACATAGAGCCGCTTCATGGCGATACACACCTGCCCGCTGTTCTGGAAGGCGCTGTCAAAGAGCTTAGGGGCGGCTTCTTTCGGATCAACATCGCCAAGCACAATACCCGCATCATTACCGCCAAGTTCCAGCGTAATACGCTTGAGAAGACCTGCAGCACCGGCCATAACTTTGGCACCCGTCGCCGTTGATCCCGTAAAGGAGATCTTCCGAACGTCCGGGTGTGCGGTAAGCGACGCACCGAGATCATTGGCATCTGCAATGATGTTCACAACACCAGCAGGAAGAATGTCCTTAATCAGCTCACCTAGTTTCAAACTTGTCAGTGGCGTTGTTGGCGCTGGTTTCAACACAACGGTGTTCCCTGCGAGCAATGCAGGCGGCAATTTAAAGGCCATGAGGATCATCGGGAAATTCCACGGCACAATGGCTCCGATAACGCCCAGTGGCTTTCTATGAGCTTCTACGCGGCGTCCTTCGCTATCGTCGAGCACTTTTACCGGCAGATCGAGCGACGTGAAGTAGCGGAAGAAAGCTGCAGTCCCAAAAACTTCGCCTGTCGCATCTGCTAGTGGCTTGCCCTGCTCCTGGGTCAGGAGGCGCGCCAACTCTTCGCCATTTGCCTCAATCGCATCAGCAATGGCTGTAATTGCTCTCTTGCGCTCATCAATGCTTGTGCCGGACCAGGCGGGAAAAGCTGCTTTTGCCGCCGCGACAGCACTTTCAAGTTGTGCTTCAGACGCACGCGCGCAGGTGGCAACCGTTTCTTCCGTCGCAGGGTTTATGACATCCATTTCCATGTCGCCATCGACCAGGTCGCCATTGATCAAAAGTTTGAATTCACTCATTTCGCATCTCCCTAAGCCGGACGTTTTTCGGCCTGCTTGAAGTACAGACATGTCCTTTGGCAGGAGCTTTCCACTTCACTCCTTCCATTTCAACGACATTCGGCCCCTGGCATGCAAGTTGACGTAGCGTGTTCAAGGATGAACACCAAAATCACCAAAGACCCCACAATAGAATGGCTGTTCTTGACCCAGAAGATAGATACACTTTCCCCAAAGCATTTCGTTTGGGAGGACAAGATGATGACAAAGATACGCGTGGCAGTAGTCGGCGCTGGACTGGGCGGTGTCGCCGCCGCTGTGAAGCTGAAGGAAGCGGGTATCGAGGATTTTCTGGTTTTTGACAGAAACCAAAAGGTTGGCGGTGTCTGGCACGAAAACAAATATCCCGGCTGCTGTTGTGACACACCCGTCGCGCTGTATGAGTTCTCCTTCGCTCCCAACCCCAGCTGGACGCACCTCTTTCCAAGAGCCGCCGAAGTTCAGGCCTATGCGGAAAGCATCGTTGAGAACCATCAGCTTGGCAGTCATATGAAGCTCGGCGATGGCATGGCGAGTGCCGTTTGGAACGACACCAGCAACACCTGGACGCTCAAGACCGAAAACGGAACCGAATATGAAGCCGATGCCGTGATTGCCGGCATGGGCCAACTTAATCGCCCGGCCTACCCAGACATTGACGGTCGCGACACATTCAATGGCGCCTCAATGCACTCGGCGCGATGGGATCAGAATGTTTCGTTGAAGGGCAAACGTGTCGGCGTCATTGGTTCCGCGGCAAGTGCTGTGCAGCTCATTCCGGAAGTCGCGAAAGAAGCCGCGCACATGACGGTCTTTCAACGCACGCCGAACTGGGTCATCCCCCGGAACGACCGCGAAATCACCGATGAAGAAAAAGCGTTGATGATGACAGACATCGAACTGGCGATGGATCTTGGCAAACGCAACCGGGATCTTCTTTACGACAATGCAGACCATTTTTTCTGGAAGGCCTTTGAATGGACACCAGAAGGACGGGCAGCCTTTACCCGCCAGGCGATAGACCAGCTGAAAAAGCAGATCCCGGATGCTGAGCTTCGAAAAAAACTGCTTCCAGACTATCCGATCGGCTGCAAACGCATCCTGATCTGTGATGACTTCTATCCAACTTTGATGATGGACCATGTGGAGTTGGAGACAAATGGCATCGCCAAAATCAACGGAAAAGGCGTCGAGACATCAGACGGTGTGCAGCATGAGTTCGACGTTCTGATCTATGCGACAGGCTTTGAGACGACGGGATGGCGTTGGTCGATGGAAGTGACCGGGCAAAACGGCCAAAACCTAAATGAGCTCTGGGAAGAGAGCCCGGAGGCCTATTTGGGTGTCACCGCCACCGGTTTTCCCAACCTGTTCGTGCTGTATGGCCCAAATACCAATCTGGGCCACAACACCATCACCTTCATGCTGGAGCATCAAGTTGCCTACACGATCAAAGCGCTGAAGGTGCTGGAAGAGGCTGGCGCCAAGGCCCTTATGCCGAGTAGAGCTGCACAGGACCGCTTCAACGAAGATATCCAAAAAGATCTGTCAGGAACGGTCTGGGCCGACCCACACTGTGCGTCCTGGTACAAGAACGCAGACGGACGCATCACGCAAAACTGGTCAAGCCACACACGCGCTTATGCCGCGGCTACTGCCAATGTTGAGATGGCCGACTACGAACTGATCGGTTGAGGACGACTGGACTTATCCGCGATAGCGGATGAGCCCTTCCTGCGCCACGGAAGCAACAAGCAACCCTTCACGGGTGTAGATACTGCCGCGATTAAAACCACGTGCGCCAACAGCATTGGGGCTGTCCTGATCGTAGAGCATCCAGTCATTCGTCTGGAAGGGATGGTGGAACCACATGGCGTGGTCCAAACTGGCAGACTGCAGTTTGCCGGACATCCAGCTCACCCCGTGCGGACGAATGCACGTGTCGAGCAGGGTCATATCTGAGGCGTAGGCGAGCACGCATTGCTGCATGGCAATATCATCGGGCATCGGGCTAGTCGCGCGGAACCAGACTTTGAATTCAGGGTCGGCGGGTTCTGGATCAATATATTGCTGTGGATCCACGGCACGCATCTCAATCGGGCGAGGACGCGTGAAATGAGTTCGAACAGCTTCTGGCAGCTGGTCAATGATGGCTTCGCGACGCTCCCGCTCTGTCGGAAGGTCTTCGGGCGCTGGTACATCGGGCATATTGAGCTGATGCTCGAAGCCTTTTTCCTCAACCTGAAAGGATGCCGCCAGGTTGAAAATCTGTTTCCCATGCTGGATCGCAACAACACGGCGCGTCGTGAAACTGCGGCCATCTCGTGCGCGATCAACTTCATAAAGGATCGGCACTTTCGGATCACCAGGACGAATGAAATAGGCATGCAGGGAATGGCAGATACGGCCTTCGTCAACGGTCCTGTAGGCCGCCATCAGTGCCTGACCAATCACCTGTCCGCCAAACACGCGCTGCCAGCTCGTCTCCGGACTGTGTCCTCTGTAAAGGTTGAGCTCAATCTGCTCTAGGTCCAGAAGGGAAATAAGATCTTCAACAGCATCGGTCATGCGGGGGCATCTTCCTTTTGGGCTCAATTTGCGCTGCAACATAGGCGCTTCGGCAGGACCTGTCACGTGAGGTTTCTGGCTTAAACAAAGGCGACAAACATGACAAAACCCGCATGCGAATCAGCGTTCGCGCGGGTTTCACACAGTTTTTCAATGGCTGGTCGAGAAACCGGATTACCGGCTCGAGAGCCACTCACGTGCCAGACGTTGAGCTTCAGCAATCTGCGTAGCATTCATCTCCAGCGCAACATCAGAGCGGCTGTCGCGTGCGGCATGACTGCCCCGCATGGCCGCCAGATTGAACCACTTATGCGCATTGACAAAATCCACATCGACGCCTTTGCCGGTCGCATAGATAAGACCAAGGCTATAAAGCGCCTCAGGGGCACCTGCTTCTGCTGCTAGTTCACATTTTTCCAGCTGATCGATATCCCGACGGGCCATCTCGCTGTCCTCCAGTGTGGCGCACGTAAACTCCAACTCACCGTGTGCGCATCCTCCAACCGCAAGGCTCGTCCTTGCATATGGCTAGGAAATCATCTGGCCACTGAAAATTTGGTTAACGCAAATCACAAAAAAACGGCGGGTTTCTGGGCCTGCTGCTTTCAAAACTGCTTCAAATTGGTTTTTTGACGTTAGGAGGCGACACCAGGCACCATCATACCCTTAATCACGACCGGACGCTTACCAATCGTTTTGATCCAGCGGGCAACATTTTTACCTTCGCCGGTCACATCAGGCTTCGTTGACTTAACCAGATCAAACCCAAGGATAGGTCGCCATGTCGGCGATCGAATAGTCTCCTGCCATGAATCCTGTTTTGTCCAACTGTTATGTCGAGCACTTTGATAAGACGTGCGGATTCAGAAACAACAGGCACACATTTCCGTGCCGAAAGATCAGCACAGCATATGGGGAGACAGATCAGCGATTACGAGAGAAGTTAGTATTCTACCGTCACTTCAACATGATGATGAAGGTGCGTCCGGCAGGTAAGTGGAAAGATCTTGTAATCACCTGCTTGCAGGTCAAATCCAACCGCGTCATCGGGAAACAGGAAATCCCCTACCACATTGTCATTCATATCCCGGATCTGAAAGCCATAAGTTCCGCCCATCACGCGGATAATAGTTCCCTGATCACGGACAGAGAGTGGCCGCCCCCAATGTTTGACGGAGCCAAAGGTCTGATTTTCGATGATTGTCCCGGTCCCGGTTACACGATCAGCTGACCAGGTTTGCGTCGACACAAATGTTGCAAGCGCCAACACAGCGGCAAATCCACAAAAACGCATAACTCTTCCCCGTCAAATCGCTAAACCACCCTATTAAAGAGGCTATCACAACCCCTCAGCAAAGAAAAACGGCCAATTCCCGCCGCTTGAAGACTTGGTTTATGAGAAATGGCGGTACAGAACCGAGCAGTGCCCCAGTTCAAAAACAAAAACGGCGGCACGCGGACTGCGGAAAGGCACTAGATCAGCCAAAAAGCCTGAATCTATATGCCTCTGGGCCTCTACCGCATCCCCCCGGAAGCGGCAGGCACCCTCAACGCAGTCAGCGTGCGCACCGTTAGATGCCAATTGGCGGACCAGAGCCCGCCAATTCAGGTTTTTACCGTCTCTTGCGAGCTGGTGCTTTCCGCTTAGGAGCTGCCTTGCGCTTAGGAGCCGCCTTGCGCTTAGGAGCCGCCTTGCGCTTAGGAGCTGCCTTGCGCTTAGGAGCTGCCTTGCGCTTAGGAGCTGCCTTCTTCTTGGCAGTTTTCTTCTTAGCGACTTTTTTCTTCGCGGCTTTCCGCTTAGGAGCTGCTTTTCTCTTAGCAACTTTCTTCTTCGCGGCTTTCCGCTTAGGAGCTGCTTTTCTCTTAGCGACTTTCTTCTTCGCGGCTTTCCGCTTAGGAGCTGCCTTCTTCTTGGCAACCTTTTTCTTTGCGGCTTTGCGTTTAGGCGCAGCCTTTTTCTTCGCTTTAGGTCTCGTAGCCATATTCGTCCTCGTTCCTGATGTGCCGTTTTCTACAACGACGAAACTTGAGTCATAAAACGCACACTAACGCGCCCCCTCGAAATGCAGGACGCTAAACACAAATACTATGAGCACTTGAACTCAAGCAGGCAACACTTTGCTTAACGCAAACAAAGCCCGCCGAACACAACATGTCCGAGAAAGTATTGATAAAAGGTTGATCACAACAAACGAATTCAGTCATCCGTGCGCGAACTACAGACCTAGTTTTTCCGCCAATAGTTCGTTCACGGATTTTGGATTTGCCTTACCGCCAGTGGATTTCATGACTTGTCCGACAAACCAGCCAACCATTTTGGGCTTCTCTTTAGCTTGCTCTACTTTGTCTGGGTTAGCTGCAATAATTTCGTCAATAGCTGCTTCAATCGCACCCAAATCAGTTACCTGCCGCAATCCCTTTTCTTCGACAATTTTTGCCGGGTCATCGCCAGTTTCGAACATTATTTCGAAAACTTCCTTAGCGATTCGCCCAGAGATCGTGTCGTCGGAGATTAATTCAATCAGATCACCAAGCTGTTTTGCGCTCACTGGAGAGCTTTCAATTTGCAAACCAGCCTTGTTTAGCGCCCCAAAAAATTCACCCGTCACCCAGTTCGCAGCGAGCTTCGGATCGCGTCCATCTGCAACAGCTTCAAAGAAATCACACGACGCTTTTTCGGAGACAAGAACGCCGGCATCGTAGGGAGACAATCCATATTCACGAACGAAACGCGCTTTCTTTTCGTCTGGAAGCTCCGGCAACTCGTCGCGCAGCTTGTCCACCAGTTCTTGTTTGATCACCAAAGGCAAAAGATCGGGATCAGGGAAGTAACGATAGTCATGCGCTTCTTCTTTTGAGCGCATCGATCGTGTTTCGCCTGCGCGCGGGTCGAACAATCGGGTTTCCTGATCGATTGATCCGCCATCTTCAAGCACATCAATCTGCCTACGGGCCTCATATTCTATCGCCTGGCCGATAAACCGAATGGAATTGACGTTCTTGATCTCACACCGCGTGCCCAAATCCTCTCCAGGGCGCCGAACAGACACATTGACGTCCGCACGTAGAGATCCTTCTTCCATATTGCCATCGCAAGTGCCCAGATAACGCAAGATCGACCGGATCTTCTTCACGTAGGCCTGCGCTTCTTCCGCGCAACGCATGTCTGGCTTGGAAACGATCTCCATCAGCGCAACACCAGAGCGGTTGAGATCGACAAAGCTCATGGACGGGTGCTGATCGTGAACGCTTTTGCCTGCATCCTGCTCCAGATGTAGCCGTTCAATGCCCACCCGCTTTACAGAACCGTCCTTCAGGTCGATTTCAATCTCCCCTTCTCCGACAATCGGGTCTTTGAACTGCGAAATCTGATAGCCCTGCGGCAGGTCCGGATAGAAATAGTTCTTGCGGTCAAAAACAGACCGCAAGTGAATTTCAGCACCAAGGCCAAGGCCGGTACGCACCGCTTGTTGCACACATTCCTCATTGATAACCGGCAACATGCCCGGCAGCGCTGCATCAACCAGGCTTACCTGGCTGTTTTGCTCCGCCCCAAACTCAGTCGGTGCGCCTGAAAAAAGTTTCGCATTCGATGCGACTTGCGCATGAATTTCGAGACCCATCACAATTTCCCAGGACCCTGTTGCCCCTTCAATGAGGTTTTTGTTCTCACTCATGCTTCTGTCCACCATATCGAAGGTTCAGCACTAAATCCGGCAGCCTCTTCCAGGACTCCAGCAGCGCGCAACAGTGTTTCTTCATCAAATGTGCGCCCGATCAGCTGAAGGCCAAGCGGCAATCCATTCGAACTCAATCCCGCAGGCAGAGAGATACCCGGCAGTCCAGCCAGGTTCACCGGCACGGTGAACACGTCGTTCAAATACATTGAGAGAGGATCATTGACCTTTTCGCCGATAGCGAAAGCAGGTGATGGTGCAGTTGGCGTCAAGAGAAGATCTACCTTCTCGTAAGCCTGTTTGAAATCCTGCGCAATCAAGGTGCGGATCTTCTGCGCCTTGATGTAATAGGCATCGTAATAGCCCGCAGAGAGCACATAGGTACCAATCAGGACACGACGGCGCACTTCATCGCCAAACCCTTCAGCGCGGGTCTTCTCATACATGTCCGTAATGTCGTCGCCGTGAACTCGTAGCCCGTACCGCACGCCGTCATACCGGGCGAGGTTGGACGATGCTTCAGCCGGAGCCACAATATAGTAAGCCGGAAGCGCATATTTCGTATGCGGAAGACTGACATCCACAATTTCTGCGCCAGCGCTCTTCAGCCAGGCAATGCCTTGCGTCCAGAGCTTCTCAATCTCATCCGACATGCCCTCAACGCGATATTCTTTCGGAATGCCGATTTTAAGGCCACGAATGTCGCCGGTGAACGCCGCTTCATAGTCTGGAACGTCGATATCGACACTGGTTGTATCTTTTTCATCATGTCCCGCCATGCTTTTCAGCATGATTGCGGCATCACGTACTGAGCGGGTAATGGGCCCTGCTTGGTCGAGAGATGATGCGAACGCCACTGTCCCCCACCGCGAACACCGTCCATAGGTCGGTTTCATGCCAACCGTCCCGGTAAAGGAAGCAGGTTGGCGAATGGACCCACCTGTATCGGTAGCGGTTGCACCAAGTGCCAGATGAGCGGCAACAGCAGCAGAAGAGCCACCGGAAGACCCGCCAGGAACAAGGTTAGCGTCACTGTCAGACGCCTTCCACGGATTGACACAAGGACCAAAGCGACTGGTTTCGTTGGACGACCCCATTGCAAACTCATCATTGTTGAGTTTGCCCAGCATCACAGCGCCATCTGCCCAAAGGTTAGCCGTGACGGTTGATTCATATGTCGGTGTAAAATCGTCAAGAATGTTGCTGCAGGCAGTTGTTCGCACACCATTGGTGCAAAAAAGGTCTTTGACGCCCAAAGGAAGCCCTTCAAGCGGGCCCGCTTCGCCTTTTGCGATCCGTGCGTCGGATGCCGCCGCCATCTCCAGCGCCACCTCAGGCGTCAGTGTGACATAGGCGTTAAGCTTGTCAGACGCTTTCGCAGCTGCAAGATGCGCTTCTGTCAACTCGACGGAGGTGATTTCCTTCGCAGCAAGCTTGGTACGAGCCTCAGCAAGCGTGAGTTTTGTCAGTTCGGTCATGTCGGCGCCCTACTCGATAACTTTTGGCACAGTGAAGAAGCCATCTTCAGATTGCGGCGCATTTTGCGTCACCTGTTTCTGAAGATTGTCATGGCGCACAATGTCTTCGCGCATCTTGATTTCCATCTCCACCACACTGGTCATAGGCGGCACATGGTCTGTGTCCACCTCCCCCAACTGTTCCACCCAATCGAGAATGGTGGAGAGATCCTTGGAAAGTGGAGCCAGTTCTTCCTCCGTCACCGCAATGCGGGCGAGCTTTGCGATGCGCCGGACTGTGTTTTCGTCGACCGACATGGGCCTCTCTTTTCTGAAATTGAGGGGTCAAAAGGCAGAAATTTGCCGCAGGACCTATGTGAAACCCTGTTTTGACACCTTGATTTGGCGCGGAAAATATCAGACCACCCTCACCCCCGCAACAAGTGCGCCTCAAGACCGGGCAATAGTCGCGCAGGTTTGCCGAGAGCAGCATATTCCACTAGAAACCTCATCCCATGGCAGCCGACATCGTAGAAATAGACGCTCTTAAAGAGCGCGCCGCCGGAAAAGCGCTGATTGGGCTCGACCTTGGGTCAAAAACCATCGGAATTGCGACTTCAGACCCGCTCTGGACCGTCGCCGCCCCCCGAGAGACCATCAAACGGACAAAATTCAAGGCAGACTCCGAGCGGCTGCTTGAGATCATCAAGGAAGTAGATGCAGGCGCCATTATTCTGGGCCTGCCCCTCAATATGGATGGATCTGAAGGGCCGCGCGTTCAATCCACCCGGACATTCGCCCGAAACCTCTCTGCCAAAATCGATATTCCCATTTTCTTCTGGGACGAACGCCTGTCGACCGTCGCCGTTACCCGCACGCTCCTTGAGGCTGATACGAGCCGTAAGAAGCGCGCGGAGGTCGTCGACAAGATGGCCGCCTCCTTCATCCTGCAAGGCGTTCTCGAGCGGTTGCGGTCCATGTCATGATCACCATCCTCAATTCTCTGATACCTGTCTTTCTGGTGATTGCGCTGGGCGCAGCGATTAAGCGGTTCGACTTTCCAGGTGACGGCCTTTGGCAACCATTGGACCGCCTCACCTACTACGTCTTCTTCCCAGCTCTTTTGCTTCACACCTTGGCCACCGCAGACCTCACTACCTTTGATGTCTGGCCCATGGCTTACACCTTATGGGCTGGCCTCTTTTCCATGGTTGGGTTGCTGATGGTGCTGCGCGCAACGTCAAACCTCGCCGGCCCTCAATTCTCAAGTGTGTTTCAAGGGGCTGCCCGCTGGAACGGCTTTGTCGCACTTGCCGCAATCGACCAGCTCATTGGCCCAGAAGGTGTCACCCTCGCAGCCGTCGCATTCGCAACACTTGTGCCAACTGTGAATGTGCTCTCTGTGACGATCCTGACACGCTACGCAGGCGATGAACCGGCGGGTTTTGGGACGGTCCTGCGCTTACTCTCCAAGAACCCGCTTATTTTGGCCTGCGCGGCTGGTATCTTCTTGAACACTACCGGATTGCGTTTACCAGGACCGCTGGCCCCCACTGCGGATATTTTGGGTCAGGCAGCGCTGACCCTTGGCCTTCTCGCCATCGGAGCTGGTCTAAGACTGGACCATGCCTACGAGACAAAGGGCATTGTCCTTCTCACCAGCATACTGAAGCTCATCATCATGCCACTCCTCATGCTGGGCTGGTGCTGGGTATTCGACGTAGAGGGCCTTGCTCGGCTTGTGATCCTCCTTTGTGGTGCCGTTCCTGGGGCCACATCATCTTATATTCTCGCCAGACAGCTGGGCGGCGATGCCACGCTGATGGCGAGCTTGATTACCGGCTCCACCATCCTGGCCGTGCTTACCATGCCGCTCATGCTCTACATCTTCGGTTGATCGCGTTACAGCGCCGGTCGTGCACGATCAAGAATCTCTTTGAAAGGCAGGTCCGCGGGTAATCCTCCATAGAGCGCTGACGCTTCACCGCCAAGTCGCGTGCGGCAATAGCTGTCGGCCACCGCTGTCGGTGCGCCGTTCAACAAGACGGCCGCTGCTCCAATCTTCGCCATCTCTTCCACAACCCGTCGTGCACGAAGCTCAAGCGATCCCACTTCCGTAAACCTGTCTTTCAATTGATCAAGCGCCTTATCATAGTCCCGCTGACGTCCGCGAACTGTTTCGAATTCACTTAACACCGCTTCAATCCCATCCGGATCGCCCCCCACTGCGCGCAATAGATCCAAGCACATCACATTGCCAGACCCTTCCCAGATCGCGTTCACCGGCGCTTCCCGATAGAGACGCCCCATCACACCTTCCTCGACATAGCCGTTGCCGCCGAGACACTCCATCGCTTCATAGGTAAACCCGGGGGCCCGTTTGCACGCCCAGTATTTCGAAACCGGGTTCATGATCCGCCGATAAGCGGCCTCAGACAAACTCGCATCTGCTTCATCAAAGGCCCGCGCCACGCGGAAGGCAAGCGCCGTGGATCCTTCCACTTCCAATGCCATGTCCGCGAGAACGTTTTGCATCAATGGCTGGTCGATCAGATGTTTCTGAAACACCCGGCGATGAGAACAATGGTGCAATGCTTGCGCCAACCCCTGCCGCATCAATCCAGACGACGAGACAGCACAGTCGACCCGTGTATAGGTCGCCATTTCGATGATGTTGCGCACACCGCGCCCTTCCTCACCGATCAGCCACGCATGTGCGCGTTGAAACTCAACTTCCGAAGAGGCGTTCGACTTGTTCCCGACTTTCTCTTTCAAGCGCTGTATGCGGATTGCATTTACGGTCCCGTCGGGCAGGAACCGTGGCATCAGAAAACAAGAGAGCCCGCCGGGCGCCTGAGCCAGGATCAGGAACGCATCGCACATAGGCGCAGAGAAAAACCATTTATGTCCTGTGATCAGGTACTCTTCCCCAGCCCCCCCACCCTGTGCCGGTTCAGCCGTCGTCATGTTGGCGCGCACATCCGTCCCGCCCTGCTTCTCCGTCATCCCCATGCCGATTGTGACACCGGCTTTCTCAGATGCCCGCTTAAACGCGGGGTCATAGGTCCGCGACAGGATGCGCGGCACCCATGTCGCCGCAAGGTTGGGCTGCACCTGCAAGGCCGGTACTGCAGCGTTCGTCATCGTAATGGGGCACATATGCCCAGCCTCGACCTGAACGGCCATATAAAGGCCGGCGAGACGCGTCACATTCCGTCCGCTAGCGGCGGTCCCGCCATCAGCGAAATGTTCCCATGGAGAACTGTGAATCCCCTGGGTGACCGACAGAGCCATCAATTCATGGTAGGCGGGATGGAACTCCACCACATCGGCGCGGTGCCCAAACTGGTCAAATGACTTCAACACCGGAAGATACGTGTTGGCCTGTCGTCCCAGATCAATCACCTCGGCAGAGCCAATCCGACGCCCATATTGAGACAATTGGGCAAAGGCGTCGCCTCCCCCCTCTCGCGCCACTGTTTCTTTCAAGCAAAGATCGGACTCAAAGAGATTGGCATCTTCAAACACCGGTGGCTGATTGATCACCTCGTGAGTATCAAAATCTGTGGTTAACTGGGGCATTTCGCTCTCCTGCCTACTGATACTTTACCTTGCCAAACCGACCCGACCCTTCTATAGAATTCTGCTTTAATGACCAGCTCGGACGCAAACCAAACAGTGCTCTTCCCTCACCGACATTTGATCGGTATCGAAGGCCTTTCGCAAGCTGACATTACGTCCCTTCTTGATCTTGCTGATGGATATGTCGATCAAAACCGGCAAATCAACAAAAAGGGCGACGTGCTGCGCGGGCGCACCCAGATCAATCTTTTCTTCGAAGCCTCTACCAGAACGCAAAGTTCGTTCGAGTTGGCGGGCAAACGCCTGGGCGCCGATGTCATGAACATGTCGGTCAGCTCGTCGTCCATTAAAAAGGGCGAAACACTGATCGACACCGCAACGACACTTAATGCCATGCATCCGGACCTGATCGTGGTCCGCCATGGGGACAGTGGCGCGGTCGAACTGCTCTCCCAGAAAGTCGGCTGTTCTGTCCTGAACGCAGGTGATGGAAGCCACGAACATCCAACGCAGGCGCTTTTAGACGCGCTGACCATTCGCCGACGCAAAGGTCGCTTGGAGGGCCTCATAGTGGCGATCTGCGGCGACATCCTTCACAGCCGTGTGGCGCGTTCAAACATTCTTCTACTTAACATCATGGGAGCGCGGGTGCGGGTCATCGCGCCGAAAACGCTGTTGCCCATCGGAATTGAGCGCCTGGGCGTTGAAGTCTTCAACGACATGGAGGAAGGCCTGAAAGACGTCGACATCGTCATGATGCTGCGCTTGCAACTTGAACGCATGCACGGCTCCTTCGTGCCCTCAGTTCGGGAATATTTCCGCTATTTCGGCCTCGACTATGAAAAGCTCAAAGTCGCCAAGCCAGACGCTTTGATTATGCATCCCGGCCCGATGAACCGAGGTGTAGAGATCGACAGCGCGGTCGCCGATGACATTAATCGCTCCGTCATTCGCGAACAGGTGGAAATGGGTGTTGCCGTCCGCATGGCAGCGCTTGATGCCCTCGCCCGCAACCTTCCAAATGAACAACCTGTAGGGAATGGGGCATGAACCGCACCGCCTACATAAATGCGCGGCTCTTCGACCCGGCCAATGGCCTCGATGAAACAGGCGCGCTTCTGGTTGAGGATGGAAAGATTGAAGACCTCGGGGCGTCGCTTTTTTCCGATGGCGTCCCGCAAGACATGGAGACCGTTGATTGCGGAGGCAAACTTCTCACCCCTGGCCTCATCGACATGCGTGTCTTCACAGGGGAACCAGGTACTGAATTTCGTGAAACGCTCGGCAGCGCCAGTCAATCAGCAGCAGCCGGGGGCGTCACCACCATCATCGTGATGCCCAACACAGACCCTGTCATCGACGACGTCGCCTTGGTCGATTTTGTGGAGCGCCGTGCCAGAGATACAGCCATCGTGAATGTGCATCCCATGGCTGCGCTGACCCGCGGCTGTGCGGGCGAGCAGATGACCGAGATCGGTCTCTTAAAAGATGCGGGTGCTGTGGCATTCACGGACGGTGACAGGCCACTTGCTGATCCTCTGGTCATGCGCCGCGCGCTCTCATACGCACACTTCTTCGACGCACTCATTGTTCAACATGCCGAAGACCGCGCTCTGGCAGCTGGTGGCGTTATGAACGAGGGCGAACTTGCAAGCCGCCTCGGCCTCTCGGGCAGACCCTCAGCGGCCGAGACGATTATGATCGAGCGAGATCTACGCCTGGTAGAACTCACCGGCGCGCGCTATCACGTGGCGCAAGTGACCTGCAAAGCCTCTGTCGATGTCATCCGGCGTGCAAAACAAAATGGTCTTCCTGTGACCTGCGGCGTTTCCGCCCCGCACCTCACACTGAATGAGAATGATGTCGCGAGCTATCGCAGCTTCATGAAGCTCTCTCCCCCCCTCCGTCACGAAGATGACCGGCTGGCGGTTGTGGAAGGCGTCGCTGACGGAACCATCGACGTCATCGTCTCTGGCCATGACCCGCAGGATCCGGAAACCAAACGCCTTCCCTTCGCCCAAGCTGCCTATGGTGCGGTCGGCCTCGAAACACTGCTGCCAGCGACGCTTTCATTGGTTCATGCAGGCACTCTGTCGCTTGAGCGCGCTGTTGAAGCGTTGACAACCGGCCCCGCATCGCTTTTAGGCCTGAAATCCGGACGCCTTACCAAGGCAGGACCAGCTGATCTCGCATTGATTGATATGAATGTTCCCTGGGTGCTGAACCCTGAGGATCTGAAATCAAAGTCAAAAAACACGCCCTACGATGAACGCCGCTTGCAAGGTCGTGCCATTCGCACGATCGTGGGTGGAAAAGAAGTGCACGTTTCCGGAGGGAAGTGATTATGCCTGATCCCATCAGTTGGTCTGCGGCAATGCCTTACTATGCCGCCGCACTTGCCGTCGGCTACCTGTTGGGGTCCATCCCTTTTGGTTTGATTATCACCCGCTTTGCCGGTCTCGGCGATATTCGCGACATTGGTTCAGGGAATATCGGGGCCACCAACGCTTTGAGGACAGGCAATAAGTGGGTTGCAGGCGGCACATTTCTGGGCGACATGGCAAAAGGCGCTGCAGCAGTTCTGCTCGCCCGGGAATTTGGACCAGATTTAGCCGTCATCGCTGCCTTCGGTGCTCTAGTGGGCCACATCTTCCCCGTCTGGCTGAGATTTAAGGGCGGCAAAGGCATCTCGACCTATATCGGTATTTTACTGGCGCTGGCCTGGCCCGTCGGACTGCTCTTCTGTGCCACCTGGCTGGTCGTTGCCCTCATCTTCCGCATGTCGTCTTTGTCATCCTTGGTTGCCGCACTGCTATCACCAGTTTACTTTGTCTGGGTCGACCAGTGGCAGATGGTCGAATTGAGTATATTGCTGGTAATCCTCGTCTTTTATGCACACAGAGAGAACATCCAGCGTCTGCTTAGCGGCACTGAGCCGCACATTGGACAAAAAGACGACGCCTAACCCCTTCGTGGTGCCGGGGCGTAGAGCCCTGGAGGCAGAATGCCAACAACTCTTTCTCATCAGGAGCGACTTGATCGCCTCCGGCTGATCCGAAGTGAGAATGTCGGACCAGTCACCTTTCGAGATCTTCTGGAACAGTTTGGTTCGGCTGGTGACGCCTTGGTTGCTCTCCCGGACCTAGCAAAACGCGGGGGCCGGAAGCGAGTAATTAAGATTGCAAGCGCGACCCAGGCAAAGCAGGAGATGAACGCAGCGCACAAACTCGGCGCACACCTATTGTTCGTCGGAGAAAGAGCCTATCCCCCGCTCTTGTCCCAAGCAGATCCACCTCCGCCGGTCATCGCGGCAATTGGAGCTCTTCACCTGCTTGAACAACCAAGCCTCGCAATCGTAGGCTCTCGCAGTGCGTCGGCGGCAGGTCTCCGCATGGCTGCTGATCTCTCCCGCGATCTGGGAGAAGCGGGCTATGTCATTACATCCGGTCTTGCGAGGGGCATCGACGCCGCAGCGCACAAAGCAACCCTCACGACAGGCACCATCGCCGTTATCGCTGGCGGCATCGATATTGTGTACCCGCAAGAAAACCTCGGTCTCTACGAGCAAATCAAAGAACAAGGGGTCCTGGTCAGCGAAATGCCGCCTGGCACAAGGCCTCAGGGACGCCATTTCCCGCGGCGTAACAGGATCATCGCCGGCCTATCTCGTGGTGTAATCGTGGTGGAGGCAGCACTGAGATCAGGATCCCTCATCACCGCGCGTTTTGCTTTAGAGCAAAACCGAGAGGTCATGGTCGTACCGGGCTCCCCCTTGGATCCGCGCGCCAAGGGCGGAAATAGGCTCATAAAACAAGGCGCCGCCCTGGTAGAAAGTGCTGAAGACGTTCTGCAATGGTTGGAACAATCGCCGCCACCGCTCTTTTCTGAAGGAGATGAGATGCCCTATGCAAGCCCTCCAAGCCCGCCACACGAGCCAACAAAATCAGAGCGCGAACACCTGCTCTCTCTTTTAGGCCCGACACCCGTTGAACAAGACGAACTCATCCGCCTCTCAGGTCTGCCTGCCAGAACGGTTATCGCCCTGCTGCTAGAGATCGATCTCGCAGGCCGACTGGTTAGAGACAATGGGCAACGCATATCTCTACTTGAACTGGAACCAGAGGAAATTGGGTGAAGTTATTCATAAATCAGTGCTTTTTAGCAACCGATCGCCCTGCAGGTTGCTTTGAAAACTGTGCAGCTGCGCTCGGCAAACCTTCTGCCAAGCGCTGCGCCTCTTCGGCTGCCATGCCAATGAGGTAGGACAAAAATCGATGCTTGTCGTCTGAACAGGTTTCACGAAGAGTCTGCAACATATCAAACGCATAAGCCGCCAGTTCATCTCCCTGCACAGAAGACTTTTTATAGGCCTGCTTTATCTTCAATGCTTCGGTTTTCCGCCCGCTCATGTGCGATCCCCTATATTTTAGCAACAGACGAATCGGACATGGGTAAAATTCTAATTATGGATATATTAACCTATAGTTGCACATACAAAGCAATACCCGTTTTACGATATTGCAAAATAACTCGGGCACGACACGACCGACGCGCACGCTTCGTCGCCATACAACGGTCCTGAAGAAGCGCCATTTGACAGGCAGGAACGTTTTCACCATGTTCCAGCCGATGTTAAATCAGCTCCATATCTGTCTCCATTTCAGAAAACGGCAGAGAATGGGGTATTTTTGTACCTTCAAACCGTGAATTTTGGGACCATCAATGGACGTTGTCATTGTTGAATCGCCGTCTAAGGCGAAAACGATCAACAAGTATCTGGGTAAAAACTTCACCGTTCTTGCCTCTTATGGCCATGTGCGCGACCTGCCGTCCAAGGACGGATCGGTTAAGCCCGATGAAGACTTCTCGATGGCCTGGGACGCGGACCCAAAATCCCAAAAACGCCTGAATGACATAGCAAAAGCCGTTAAAGGCGCCGACAAACTGATCCTGGCGACTGACCCCGACCGCGAGGGGGAAGCTATTTCCTGGCACGTTCTTGAAGTGCTGAAGAAAAAGAAAGCGCTGGGCGACAAACCCGTTGAGCGGGTGGTCTTCAACGCCATCACGAAGCGCGCCGTACTTGCGGCCATGGACAACCCGCGCGAACTCGACATCCAGCTTATCGAGGCTTATCTCGCCCGCCGCGCCCTCGACTATCTCGTGGGCTTTACACTCTCGCCGGTTTTGTGGCGCAAACTGCCAGGCAGCCGCTCGGCTGGCCGCGTGCAATCCGTCGCACTCCGTCTGATTTGCGATAGAGAGCTCGAAATCGAAGCCTTCAACGCGCAGGAATATTGGACCGTTGAAGCGGATATGACGACGGGGAATGGCGATGAGTTCGTCGCCCGCCTCGTCTCCCACAATGGCGAACGTTTAGACAAGTTCGATCTGCCCAATGAAAAGGCAGCTGAAGCCGTTCGCGCGCGGGTCGCTGTCGAACCATTCTCAGTTCAGTCGGTGGAGAGCAAACCGGCACGGCGGAACCCGCCTGCCCCGTTCACCACCTCAACGCTTCAGCAGGAAGCATCTCGTAAACTGGGCTTTTCCGCGAGCCGCACAATGATGGTCGCCCAGCGTCTCTATGAAGGCATCGAGATTGACGGCGAGACCACCGGTCTCATCACCTACATGCGGACAGACGGTGTACAGATCGCGGAAGAAGCGATTGCCCAGTCCCGAACCGTGATTACCAACGAATTTGGCGAAGCCTACCTGCCTGACAAGGCCCGTGAATACAAAACCAAGGCAAAAAATGCACAGGAAGCACACGAAGCGATCCGCCCGACGGACCTCGCCCGCCTGCCAAAAGATGTAAAAGCTCTGCTCGACAATGACCAAGCACGCCTCTACGAGCTCGTTTGGAACCGGACATTGGCCAGCCAGATGGAAAGTGTACGTCTTGAGCGCACAACCATTGAGATGGCGTCCGAGGACAAAACCCTCGGCCTGCGCGCCAGCGGGTCTGTCATTGTGTTTGATGGCTTCTTGAAGCTCTATCAGGAAGGCACTGACGACAAAGACGACAGCGATGAAGGCGGCCGTCTGCCGAAGGTTGCCAGCGGTGATCGGCTGGGAACCAAGGAAGCCCGCGCGGACCAACATTTCACCGAGCCACCTCCTCGTTTTTCCGAAGCGTCCCTCGTTAAGCGGATGGAAGAACTTGGCATTGGCCGCCCATCGACTTACGCCAGCATATTGGGCGTTCTGCAGGATCGCGGTTACGTCCAGCTCGATAAGAAGCGCTTCATCCCTGACGACAAAGGCCGACTGGTTACGGCATTCCTGGAAAGCTTCTTCACCCAATATGTGGAGTTTGGCTTCACAGCCGATCTGGAAGAAAAGCTCGACAAGATCTCGGCCGGGGAGCTGAACTGGAAAGACGTACTGCGTGAATTCTGGGACGGCTTTACAGCCCATGTAGAGGGCACGTCAGATCTCCGCATCACCCAGGTGCTCGACCGCCTGAACGAAGTTCTTGAGCCACATGTCTTCCCTGAAAAGGAAGACGGAAGCCCAAGGCGTGGCTGCCCGTCTTGCGAAGACGGTGAGCTTTCACTCAAAGTCGGTCGCTTCGGCGCCTTTGTCGGCTGTTCGAACTATCCGGATTGCAAGTTCACCCGTCAGCTAACCAAAGGCATGGACGGTGATCCTGCCAGCGCCGACCGTATTCTCGGCACCCACCCTGAGACCGGCAAAGATGTTGAGCTAAAGAACGGTCGCTTTGGTCCTTATATCCATATGGACCCCGTCGAGGAGGACGAAAAACCAAAACGTGCAGGCATTCCCAAGACCTGGGCATTGGAAGACGTTGATCTGGAAAAAGCATTGCAGCTTTTGTCTCTTCCCCGCGAAGTGGGTCCCCACCCCGAAGATGGCGAAATGATCACCGCTGGCCTTGGCCGCTATGGGCCCTTCGTGCTTCACAACAAGGTTTACGCCAATCTGGACAGCCCGGACGAAGTCTTCACAGTCGGGCTAAACCGCGCTGTGGCAGCGATTGCCGAGAAGAAGGCAAATCCTGGTCGGCGCCAGGCTGCCGCACCGCTAAAAGAACTGGGTGAACACCCAGAACTTGGTGGACCCGTCAATGTCATGAACGGTCGCTACGGTCCTTATGTCAAACACGACAAGATCAATGCAACCCTTCCGCGCGGTAAGAAGCCAGAAGACGTAACCATGGAAGAAGCCGTTCAGCTGATTGCAGAACGTGCTGCCAAGGGCCCAGCGAAGAAAAAAGCTGCGAAAAAGAAAACTGCCAAGAAAAAGGCGGCAAAGAAAAAGACGGTCAAAAAGAAGACCGCTAAGAAGAAAACAGCGGCAAAGAAAAAAGCTGCGCCCAAAAAGGCAGCCAAAAAAGATGCAGAGAGCGACCAGACGGCTGAGGCGACGGACTAAGCGCCTTGGCCTCACCCAAAAAGCCACCCACCAAAAAGAAGCGTGACCGCAAGCCTAAAAAGCCTGACGTAACGCTTCCGACCCGCGACCAGATCATGGCCTTCGTAACAGAATCGCCGGGCAAGGTAGGCAAGCGCGAGATTGCCAAGGCTTTTGGTATTTCCGGCTCGCAACGCATTGGCCTGAAACGCATTCTGAAGGAGCTCACCCAGGAAGGTCTGCTCCAAAAAGATGAAGGCAAGTCTCTTGCCAAACCTGGCGAGATGCCCCCTGTCGCGGTGATCGACATCGCCAAGCGCGATCCTGACGGCGAGCTCATTGCGACACCCAACAATTGGTCAGAAGACACGCCCGTCCCGCAAATCGTCATCGTCCCAGGGGATGCAAATGAACGGCAGCGCGGCGCCCCGGCTGGTGTCGGCGACCGTGTATTGGCGCGGATCACTAAGACGAGCGAAGAGGGACCTGCTGACTACCCCTACGAAGCGCGTGTCATTCGCCGTATCGGCAAAGGCAATGAGAACTTTCTCGGCATCTTCCGAAAGACGCCTACCGGCGGACGCATTGTTCCCGTCGATAAAAAGGCCCGGAACGAATACGAAGTTACCCGCCCACATATCGGTGAGGCGGAAGAAGGCGATCTTGTCCTGGTAGAAGCCATGCCAGGTCCCCGCTACGCGCCACGGCGCGCAAAGGTCAAAGAAACCTACGGCCGCGGTGATGAACAGCGTTCCATCAGCCTCATAGCCATTCATGCTCATGGCATTCCTGATGCCTTCCCCGATACTGTCATCGCAGCCGCAGACGCAGCCAAACCAGTGCAGCTGAGCAAAGCCCGCGACGACCTGCGCGATGTGCCACTGGTTACGATTGACCCGCCAGATGCCCGCGATCACGACGATGCGGTTGCCGCCCTTTCCGACGATGATCCAAAAAACGAAGGTGGCTGGATTGTTTATGTGGCGATTGCTGACGTGTCGCACTATGTGGCGAGCGGCGGACTTCTGGATAAAGAAGCACTGAAGCGCGGCAACTCAACCTACTTCCCAGATCGCGTGGTACCTATGCTGCCGGAACGCATCTCAAACGATCTGTGTTCGCTACGCGAAGGTGAAGACCGGCCCTGCCTTGCAGTGCGCATGGTGTTCGACAAGAACGGCCAGAAAAAGAACCACAGGTTCCTGCGTGGCATTATGCGCTCTGCCGCAAAACTCTCCTACGCAGAAGCTCAGGCCGCCTTTGAGGGCAATCCGGACCCGCGGTTCGCCGACTTACAAAGTGAGGTTATCGAACCGCTTTGGCAGGCCTATCAGGCGATGTCCAAAGCAAGGGACAAGCGCGGTCCGCTGGCACTTGACCTGCCAGAACATAAGATCGTGATTGACCGGGAAGTCGGAAAAATCAGTGAGATCAAAATCGCTGACAAGTTTGAGTCCATGCGAGTCATTGAAGAATGCATGATCCAAGCAAATGTCTGCGCCGCTGAATCTCTTGAAGCGAAAAAGTCTCCACTCATCTACCGCATCCACGATGCCCCCAGCCGCGAGAAGCTCATGGCTTTGTCTGAGTTTCTTGAGACGCTAGACATGAAGGTGACCAAGGGCGCTGTTATGAAGCCCGCCCAGTTCAACCAGATCCTAGCGAAGGTGAAGGACACGGAATACGCGCAGATGGTGAGCGACGTTGTGTTGCGCAGCCAGGCGCAAGCGATCTACTCGCCAGACAATCTGGGCCACTTCGGATTGAACTTGCGCCGCTACGCACACTTCACCTCCCCCATCCGGCGGTATGCCGACCTCATTGTTCATCGCAGCCTGATCAGTTGCCTGAAGCTTGGGTCAGATGGGCTGAGTGATGATGATGTGAAGCTGATGTCGCAGACAGCGGAACACATCTCTCAGACAGAACGGCGGTCCATGGTCGCTGAGCGGGATTCCAATGACCGCTACATCGCGTCCTATTTGGAAAAACAGATTGGGGCGGAGTTTACAGGCCGCATCTCAGGCGTAACACGCTTTGGTTTGTTCATTCGACTTAGCGACACCGGCGCTGACGGGCTCATCCCCATTGCGAGCCTCGACAATGATTTTTATCACCATGACGAAGGCGCCCATGCGCTCATTGGCGATAGGACAGGCATCCGCTATCGGATCGGCGATCCGGTTCGTGTGCGTCTGGAAGAAGCCACACCAGTCACAGGCGGCTTGCGCTTTACAATGCTCGAAGGCGGGACCGAGGGACAAGGCAAGCGCCGTGGAAAAAATGGTGGGCGCCCCAACTCAGGACCGGGGGGTGGCGGCAAGAAGCCTTATAAACGCAGCGGTGGCCGAAACGCGCGGCCCCGCGGGAAAAAGTAGAGCATTTCCAGGAAAAGTGGGAACCGGTTTTCCGTCCGGAAATGCGATCAAAAGAACTGACAGACCCGACGCAAGCTTGCCAAGCGTCACCCTGCCACATGTGCAAAACCCTTTAAGAAAATCATGTTATCGTCTCCACGGTCGGTCGGAGAAAACCCATGACAAGTATTGCAGATACGGCAGACGAACCTCGTTCAGTCTGGCGGTCCATCCGCAGAGGTGCTGCCTTCAAATGCCCGTCTTGTGGCGAGGGACAGATATTCCGGAAATATCTGAAAATCACTGACAATTGCAGTCAATGCGGCGAAGAACTCCATCACCACCGCGCGGACGACGCCCCGCCCTATTTCACCATCTTCATCGTCGGCCACATGGTTGTCCCTGCCATGCTCTGGATTGAAATGTCCTATCGACCTGACGTCTGGGTCCATGCTGCCATCTGGGGGCCGCTGACATTGGCGCTCACCCTCACCATCCTGCCCATTACCAAGGGTACCGTAGTCGGCATGCAATGGGCGGTCAGAATGCATGGCTTTGGTGGCCAGGAAGACTAGCAGACGCAGCGTTCCGCTGGGGTCGCACGCCTATCTGGACAGACTCAGGCGCAAAAGGCACATTGATGGTAAGGGCGTGACCGCCGGTCGCGCCTTTTTCACGTGTGGAGGGGGTCATGGCGACCAACAAAAAAAGCAGCAAAACAGCAACGGGCGCATTTGACCCCAAAGAAGCACGCAACCAGGAATACCGACACGATAAAGCACCAGCGGTGCGCCCTAAAGAAGCAGCGACCCTCATCATCGTTCGGCGAGACGCCGTAAAACCACGCATCCTCATGGGGAAACGCGCCGCGGGGCACAAATTCATGCCCAACAAATTTGTCTTTCCGGGTGGGAGAATGGACGCCGCAGACAGCCGGGTGAAAGCGCACAAAGGTCTGCGCGCACCTGTCGAACGCCGTTTGCTCGACCGCATGCGCGGTACGCCCAGCCCCAACAAAGCCCGTGGCCTTGCAATGGCGGCGATCAGAGAGACTTTCGAAGAAACAGGCCTCGTGATTGGCAAAAAGGTGAGCGAGCCTTTTCAGACCCGCAATCCCGAATGGCAGGCCTACTACAATGAACATGTCGCGCCCGACCTTTCAGCCGTGGACTTCATCGCCCGCGCCATCACACCGCCCTATCGCAACCGCCGCTTTGACACACGTTTCTTTATGATCGACGCGGATCAGATCCAGGGCGACCTGCATGATACCGATCGCGCGTCTGGTGAACTGTTGGAACTACATTGGCTGGAAATCAACGAAGCGTTTGATCTGGACCTTCCCAACATCACCCGGATGATTTTGGGCGAGATGCAGGAACGGTTAGAACTGCCAAAACCTGCACAAGCAAAACGACCTGTCCCCTTCGTCCATTTTCGCGGTGCAAACCCAGTCAGAGACATTCTATGAATGCGCCCACCCCAAATACTGGAAAACCGGTAAAACCTCGTGATGCCGCCTCTCTTGTGCTTGTTGACGAAACAGGTCCAGAACCGCGAATCCTTATGGGTAAGCGCCACGCAAAAATGAGCTTCATTCCGGACGCTTTTGTGTTTCCAGGCGGTAAGCTCGATCCTCATGACCATGAAGCCCATCCAGCAACAACCTTGCCCAGCGATCCAAGCCTTGGACATACCGGAGCCTCAAAGGCAAAAACCCTGGCGCTGGCCATGGCCGCTGTCAGGGAAACGTTTGAAGAGACTGGCATGCTGCTTGCCGACAAAGGGGATATTGGCCCGACCACTGGGGAAACCTGGGGGCAATTCCGAGAGATGGGATTAGCACCGGCACTTCACCACGTCTCTTTCATGGCCCGCGCGATCACACCGACAATGAGTCCGATCCGCTTTCATGCGCGCTTTTTCAAAGCAGACTCAGCAGCCCTGACAGGCACGCTGAAAGGCAGCGGAGAACTGAGCGAGATTGACTGGTACCCGCTTTCCGAGGCCCTGAAACTGCCGGTTATCGACGTCACAGAATTTGTGCTCACCGAGCTTAAAAATTCAGCCGAAGGTAATCCCCGGGCCCTTCCCCCACTTTATTGTTACCTGAACGAGAAACCCAGAGTCCTTGAATCTAAAGCCCGCTAACAGGAAGATGAATGGCTGATATCGCTGAAATGGCGAAAGACCTGACACCGCGCGAACGGACCATCAGCCTTGCCGCAGTCATCGCCTGCATCACTGCGGTGGGCATCGGCATGGGCGTATCCATTCCGCTTCTGGCCATCCTTCTCGAACGTCAGGGAGTCTCCAGCACACTCATTGGCCTGAACACCGCAATGCCCTCGCTTGCGACCTTGGCAGTGACGCCTTTCATAGCGCCCTTGCTCCGACGCATCTCAACCGGGTCCTTTTTACTGATCTGCCTTGCAACATCAGCACTCTGCATGCCGCTCTACTTCGTTTTTAACAACATCTGGATCTGGTTTCCGCTGCGCTTCATCAACGGATTGGCACTCACTGGCCTCTTTGTCGTGAGTGAGTTTTGGATCAACCAGCTCGCAAACGACAAGAACCGCGGCTTCCTGATTGGCATTTATGGTACTATCCTGTCCGCTGGCTTTGCTGTCGGTCCACTCGTTTTGCTCACCATCGGACCAGACGGTTTGACACCGTTTCTTATCGTGAGTTTGCTGACGCTCCTGTCTGCCATTCCGATCATCTTGGCGCGAAAGCTCGCTCCTCAGGTGACTGAAAAGCCAAACCATGGCTTGCTGGCGTTTCTGACGGTTGCACCTGCTGCCACCCTTGCGGGTCTCGTCTACGGCGCGACTGAGACCAACATGTTCAACATGCTGCCCATTTACGCTCTCAGGGTCGGCCTGACTGAGAACCTGGCGGCTCTCATCCTAACAATTTTCGCAGCTGGGAATGTTATCTTTCAGATACCGATTGGTCTGGCGTCGGACCGGTTCGACAGGCGCACAGTGCTCCTCATCTGCGCAGGCTTCGGCTTTGCCGGCACCGCCCTTCTCCCGGTCGTCTCCCAGAACATATGGATTTTTCTGCCAAGCCTCTTCATCTTCGGCGGCGTGGTTGTCGGTATGTACACTGTTGGCCTGGCGCTGCTTGGCGAGCGCTTTAAAGGCGCAGACCTTGCTGCGGCAAACTCCGCTTTCGTACTCATGTTCTCAACAGGAGGTTTGCTTGGACCTCCAATAGCAGGAGCAGCCATGGACATTTGGGACCCACATGGACTGGCCATCGCTATGGCAGCCATTAGCGGCATCTATCTGCTGGTTGTGGGTTGGCGCTGGTCAGGCCGGGAATCCACAGAAAAGCTGGATTGAGCGCTCAAAACGGGCAGGTTTTCGAGCCCTTGACTTCTCCGTCCCGCTGGTTAGTCTGCGGCAACTTTTTCAAGGGCGCCGGAATCTACCAAGCGCCTGTTTTATTTGAGGATTTGGTGATGGCGAAGCCAACCACGATCAAGATCAAGCTGGAAAGCACAGCTGGCACAGGCTTCTACTACGTAGCCAAGAAAAACGCGCGGACCATGACTGAAAAAATGGTCGTCAAAAAATACGACCCCGTCGTTCGCAAGCATGTAGAATTCAAGGAAACCAAGATCAAATGATTTTGGTCGGCCTCTCAAAGGTCGATACAATGAACAAGGCAGGCCATCGCGCCTGCCTTTTCTTTTGCCCCATTTCTGAAATCCAAGAGCTTTGACCGATGGCCCTCGCCTCATTCGACGCTGTGCTGTTCGACATGGATGGCACCCTCATCGACACTGAAAGCGCATATTTGGAGGAATGGGTCCGCGCGGCCGACCTCCAGGGTTTCGAGCTGACGCAGGACCTGTGGCATCAGATGCTTGGCCGCCCAACAATTGACTGCCACCGGTTAGTGCAAGACACGTTCGGCACTGGCTTCAATTTAGATGTGTTTGCTGCCGAATATCGAGCTCGCTTGAACGAACGGCTGCAGGAGCATGTGCCGGTCATGCCTGGTGTCTTGGATTTGCTGCATGACCTGACAGCGAATGGGACCCCCCTTGCCGTCGCAACCTCAGCAACACGCAAAAGTGCTGAGGCGTATCTTTCGACAGCGGGCCTCCGAGACTTTTTCAGTCACGTCATCACTAGAGACGATGTGGACCAAGGGAAACCGCACCCAGAACCCTTCCAGAAGGCAGCAGCAGCCCTCTCCGTCGCTCCTGAGCGTTGTATGGCAATGGAAGACACCGAAGCCGGCATTTGCTCAGCCCACGGCGCGGGCGCTATTCCAATTATGATCCCGTCGCTTAAGCAGCCCGCAGATGAGATTGCAGAACTCTGCCATCTCATCTGTAATGACATGCGCGAGGTTCACAAGCTTCTTCGCCCAGCGCTCTAAGTCTGAAATATCGAAAAAGGGTGGCCGATCGAACACGTGACGTAACAGAGGAGGCCACTCCTACCACGCCCCGATCGGCCGGTCCCGCGGACCCAGGAGATGCGGCGGACCCAGGCACACGCGAGAACAAACTATGTCGTCAGTGGAAACCCCCAGCTTGCCTTACGCAGAGCATGCCAGATTTTGCGGCCGCCAACCGTCACACTATGGTGAAAAGAAACTATAGCACAGCCCTGACCGAACATGAAGAATCGGTAGAGAACCTACCCCTAAGGCATTGGATTATAATAAAAAATTAAGGTTAACAATGAGAGTTTTTGGCGAACAGCCTGACATAAAAGGGCGTTTCACACGCACGACAAGAAGAGTTAGACTTCACGCCGCTTCAGTGTTGACCCGGTTGCGGCCATCCCGTTTCGCCTTATAGAGCGCCTGATCAGCGCGCTCCAGCAACGCCTCGGCGCTGTCATAGGGCCAGATCGCCCCGGCCAGACCAATGCTTACAGTCACTTCAATGGCTTGCTCGACTTCCGTCTTAAAAGGCCGTTCAGCCATGCGGGAGCGCAGACGTTCAGCAACAGCAATCGCCGTATCCGAGTCAGTATCAGGCATGATCACCACAAACTCTTCTCCGCCCAGCCTACAAGCAAGGTCGATACCGCGCACATTGTCCGAAATCCGGCGGCCGAATTCTTTCAGGACCTCGTCACCAGCACCATGACCATAGGTATCGTTCACCGCTTTGAAATAGTCGATATCAAGCAACATGAGCGAGAGTGGCTTTCCGCTATGAGCTCCCTCTTCCACCAAAGTTGTCAGGTGGTTCGTCATATATCGGCGGTTGTAGAGACCGGTCAGCGAGTCTGTGAATGCCATTTCAAGACTGCGTTGGAAATTGTCTTTGAGCTGGTCCTGGTAGCGTTTACGACGCAACTGGGTACGACACCGAGCCATAAGCTCGTTGCGCTCAACCGGCCTCATCAGATAGTCATTCACACCCATATCCAAGGCGCGAACCAGCCTGTCCATATCGCCTTCTTCCACCATCGCAAGAATAGGTGTTTGGCGCGTCGCATCTAGGGAGCGCATCTGCGAACAAAGCCGCAGACCGTCCTCCTCCTTGAGCGACAGGGAAATGAGGACGAGATCATACGCGTCGCTTGCAGCTCGTTCCATGAGGTCTGCTGAGCTTTCAGCGACCGTAACCTCGTGCTGCTCACTCAGCATCTCGCATAAACGGGCGCGCTGACGCTCTCGGTCATCGACCACAAGGCACCGTCCACCCCTGTCACTTGGTAGATCACTGGCGGCTGAATCTATTCCACCAATCCGCTGGCCGGTGGACTCACGCATACGCAGCTCATCTGTCAGGGTTTTCAAGCGCACGAGGCTTTTGACCCTGGCAAACAAGGCAATATCGTTGATCGGTTTGGTAAGAAAATCGTCCGCGCCGCTCTCCAGACCTTTGACTCTGTCGGATTGTTGGTCGAGTGCAGTCACCATAACAATAGGAATATGGCGCGTTTCAGGAAGCTGTTTCAGACGCGCACAAACCTCATAGCCATCCATACCGGGCATCATAACATCAAGCAGAACAATGTCCGGCTGCTCACTCTGCGCCATCTCAATAGCAGTTGGCCCATCCGGTGCCTGAATGACATCGAAATATTCAGCCGTTAGCTTTGCCTCCAAGAGCTTCAGGTTGGCTGGAATATCATCAACAATGAGAACTCGGGCGGTCACGACTTACCCCAAAAAACGTTGAACCGTTTCCAGGAACTGCGTCACCGAGATCGGTTTCGCAATATAAGCTTCACATCCGCCTTCCCGAATCTTCTCTTCATCGCCCTTCATCGCAAACGCGGTAACGGCAACAACAGGGATTTCCCGCAGATTGTCATCTTCCTTGATCCACTTAGTGACCTCAAGGCCAGAGACTTCTGGCAGTTGGATGTCCATCAGAATCAAATCAGGATGGTTGGATCGAGCGATTTCCAGCGCTTCAATACCATCCTTCGTTTGAAGGGTCTGATATCCGTGCGCATCGAGAAGATCGTGAAAGAGCTTCATATTGAGCTCATTGTCTTCAACGATAAGAACCGTTTTCGACATCGCTTTCATAACTCCAACACCCCATACTCTACCTGCTAAAATAAGCAGCGCTGCCGGGCGGAGGCAGCTTGTGACACAAAAAAGGAACGACTTTTCAGTCTCCCATCTGACCTCAATATCCTTAACCAATCCTTTAAGATTTGGGGGATATCCGCCAATATCCTTACTTGACCAGCACTTCATAAATATTTGGTTTCAAAAAGAAAATGCACACACCCCTGTCCCCCGAGGCCGCCGAAGCGGTCGCCCTTCAAGCCCTCACCCATATCGCTGCAGACGACGACCTTTTAGGTGCATTTCTCGCCCAAACCGGCCTCGCAGTTGATGAACTAAAGACCCAGGCCACAGATCCGGCCCTCCTGGGCGGCGTTCTCGATTTCCTCATGGGCGACGAAGCAAGACTCCTGGCATTTTGCGAGGCAGCCAGCATCGAGCCTGAAATGCCAGGCCTCGCGAGACGCTCTCTCCCGGGCGGCGAAGAGGTACATTGGACATGAGCTCACCATCGGAATTGGACACAGGCGTCCGCGACGCCCTCAATGAACTCAATCTGGATCCAACCCAGCCTCTCATCATCTCCGATGCTGACGAAGTCCTGCTTCAGTTCGTGGCGGGCCTCGAGCGCTATCTTGATGGCCAAGGTCTCTGGCTAGATCTCCAGACCTTCGCTCTGTCCGGCAACATCAAACACAAAGAAACCGGCGAACCTGTTCCCATTGAAGAGACCCCAAACCTTCTCTCTGGCTTTTTCAAGGCTGAAGCAGGAAATCTGCCCGCAGTCGACCATGCAGCCGATGCGCTGAATGCCCTTTCCAGCCGCGCACAAATCATTGTCTTGACCAATGTGCCCGCTGCACAACGGGACGCCAGGGCTGAAAGTCTTACCCGCCAGGGCATGAACTATCCTGTTATCGCCAATAAAGGACTCAAGGGCCCAGCCGTGAGCCACATTGCAGACGCTTTCAAGGCGCCGGTCTTTTTTCTCGACGACATTCCACACAATCTGAAATCCGTTGCAGAGTCCCACGAGGAGAGCTGCAGACTGCATTTCATCGCAGACAAGCGGCTTGCTAAACTTCTGCCCCCTTCTGAGCACAGCCACTTCCATTCGAGCCATTGGCCCGACGCACAGGCCTTTATGGAAGCAGAACTTGCCGCGCAGGGGTTCTAGGAGGGACAGTCCATGCGATTAGGGGTCGACCTTGGCGGGACGAAAATCGAAGCCATCTTGATGGATCAGAATGGCAATATCGTCGACCGCAAACGTGTCGCGACGCCACGCGGAGACTACGAGAAAACCGTGTTGGCGATCTGTGACCTTGTCGATGATATCAGCCGTCAGGCACCCGGGTCGTTGCCCGTCGGCATCGGCATACCGGGAACTGTGTCGCCTGCGACCAGACTCATCAAAAATGCGAACTCTACCTGGTTGATCGGCAAACCCTTCGACAAAGACCTCGAAGCCGCCCTGAAAAGGCCGGTGCACCTCGCAAACGACGCTGACTGCTTCGCTCTTTCGGAGGCTGTCGATGGCGCAGGTGCTGGCCAGGCGTCAGTATTCGGGGTCATCCTCGGGACAGGCGTAGGCGGTGGTATCGTGATTGATGGGAAGCCGGTCTCAGGTCCGAACGCCATTGCAGGAGAATGGGGCCACAACGCCCTTCCCTGGCCTGAGAGCACCGAAATCCCTGGCCCCGAATGTTATTGCGGCAAAACAGGCTGCATCGAAACCTGGTTGTCAGGACCATCATTGGAACAGCAAGCGACCTCCGACAGCCTCTCGGGCCTCAGTGCATTGGAAATAGCCAAAGCCTCCCGGTCAGGCCAGGAAGAAGCTCAAGCGCTTATCGAACGATATGCAGACCGCCTAGCCCGCGCACTCGCTGGTGTGATCAACATCCTGGACCCAAATGTGATCGTGCTTGGCGGTGGCCTCTCGGGGATCGACCAGCTTTATACGCTCGTTCCTGAAAAGTGGGGCGCGCATGTCTTCTCAGACACCGTTGTTACAGAACTAAAGCCAAACGCTCACGGTGCCTCAAGCGGTGTCCGGGGTGCTGCCTGGCTCTGGCCTGACACAAAGGTCAGCTGACATGGCTCTGCCCACTCACGGATTTTGCCGGGACTGCCTTGCGCCCGTCCCGAAGGACAAAAACAGGTGCCCCACCTGCAGGCGCCCCAGAGTTTTGCACCATCCAGAGCTTCACAAACTCAGCATTGCCCATCTGGACTGCGATGCCTTCTACGCCGCCGTCGAAAAACGCGACAATCCGGAACTGAAAGACAAACCAGTCATCATCGGTGGCGGGAAACGCGGCGTCGTAAGCACCGCCTGCTATATCGCGCGTATTCGCGGTGTGGGCTCAGCCATGCCCATGTTCAAAGCGCTCAAAGCCTGCCCAGACGCCGTTGTTGTGAAACCGAACATGGAGAAATATGCAAAAGCAGGAGGTGAGGTCCGCGCCCTGATGCGGGAACTCACTCCGTTGGTAGAGCCGCTTTCCATCGACGAAGCTTTCATGGATTTGAGTGGAACCGAGCGCCTGCACCACGCCCCACCTGCCCTCACCATGCTGCGCCTTGTGAACCGCATAGAAGAGGAAATTGGGATCACCGTCTCCGTCGGCCTGAGCTTCAACAAGTTCCTGGCAAAGGTAGCCTCGGACCTCAACAAACCTCGGGGTTTCTCCATCATCGGCGAAGAAGAGGCCATGGACTTTCTGGGCGACAAGCCTGTCTCGATCATCTGGGGGGTCGGCAAGGCCTTCAATGCCAAACTAAGGAAGGATGGCATCACACTCGTCCATCATCTACGCCAGTACGAAGAAAGTGCTCTGATGGCACGCTACGGGTCGATGGGACGTCGCCTGTGGCAACTCTCCAACTGCCAGGACAGTCGGCGGATCAAACCTCACGGTGCTGCCAAGAGCATATCGGCGGAAACCACCTTCTTCGATGACATATCAGAGTTCGAGGAATTGAAGCGGAAACTCTGGCCTCTGTGCGAACGGGTCGCCAAACGCGCCAAGAAAGCTGAGATCGCCGGAAAAACGGTGACACTGAAGCTCAAGACGGCAAGCTTCAGGTCACGCACCCGCAGCCAAACGCTGCCAAACCCAACGCTGCTTGCCGATGTCCTTTATGAGACAGCCCTTCCACTGTTAGAACCTGAAGCTGACGGCACACCCTTTCGTCTTATGGGGATTGGTATGTCATCCCTGACGGATGCAGACCTCGCGGACCCAGCCGACCTTCTTGATCCAGGCGCCACCCGCCGTGCCGATGCAGAACGCGCCATGGATAGCGTGCGCGCGAAATTCGGCGAGGACGCGATCAAAAAGGGTCGCGGCTTGAAACGCTGAGCACTAGAAATTTCCAGGTGAAGTGGATGCCGGTTCACCTGGCAATGTGACGAAACAGGCGCTCTAACATGGATCAGGTACCAGATAGGTGAGGTCCGTCAGTGTCCCATCAATGACAATATCGCCATAGTCCAACCTCATGTTGGATGAGACCCCATTTTCAAACAACCGGTAGGAGACCTGATAGTCAGGCACACCCGCGTGTTCATGAGGCAAGAAGTAACTCACCTGGACCGGCCATGAGGAGGCGCCGTCAAGATTCATACCCTCACCCTCAACGGCGACACTATCAGTGTCCGCCTCGCTCGACTTACCGATGAAGGAACTGACCAGGAAGTAGTGATCTGTCTCTGCACCTTCAAATACCGATGCGCTCATAAGCGAGTTACCTGATGTGGCTGTCTCCACCAAGTCCCGCACAAATTCGCTCGGAAAAATAACATCATCCGGCAAATCTAAAACAACATCACTAGGTTGAGAAAATGTAGCCGCTGATGTGGAGCCCGATCGTTCTGCAAATCCGGAAACAGTTTCTTCCAGCTGCGCGCCTGCATAACGCTGTACCTCAAATCGAAACTGGTCGCCATCACCACTTTCCCAGGATGTCATGCGAAGGTCTCGAACCATCACACCACCGTCTGTATCGAAGAGTTGGGTCACCAGCCTTTGAGTTAGCGTATACCCATCGCAGCTATTGCCGGTCCATTCCAGCACCATGCGACCGGTGAGTCCGGCAATATCCGCACTGGATTCCGCAACCGACAGCTTGAGATCGTAAGCCGCCCGATGATTGGCGAGCTCTGCCGCAAACGCACCATTTGCTGATGTAGCAAGAAGAACCAAAGATAAGCCCCTTGCGACTGTCCAAAATAGGCGCGATTGTACGTCGCGCCCGTGTGGCCGCCGAAGCTCTTCAGATCGAAAAAAACGCATGTCCAAACCAAGAATCCTTGTTACGCGAAAGCTCCCACCAGCCGTCGAGGAAAGATTGCAAAGAGACTATCAGCCTGACCTTAACGGGTCAGATGAAATTTATGGACAGGAAGAACTGATTGAGCGCGCAAAAGGCGCCGATGCGCTCCTTGTCACCGTGACGGACATCATCAATCGCGATGTTATAGCGCGTCTGCCCGGATCCATTAGGATGATCGCCACATTTTCAGTGGGGTATGACCAAATTGATGCCGCCGCTGCCCTAGAACGCAAGATCGCTGTGAGCAACACACCAGGTGTCCTGACAAACGCCACCGCTGATATCGCCATACTTCTCCTGTTAGGCGCCGCACGCGGTGCTGGCAATGGAGAACACGCCATCCGGCAAAACACCTGGCAGAACTGGGCGCCAACAGGTTTTTTGGGTCGCGACGTCACTGGAAAGCGCCTCGGCATCCTCGGCATGGGTCGCATCGGTCAAGCCCTTGCAAAGCGTGCCCGAGGGTTCGATATGGAGATCCACTATCACAATCGACGCCGCCTGCCCGCGCAAGAAGAAGCTGGAGCCCACTACCATGACAACTTGAAAAGTCTCCTCCCAAACTGCGATTTCCTGTCGGTCCACGCAGCCTCAACACCGCAAACACGTGGGATTATCAACTCAGAAACCCTGCAAGAACTCCCACCCGGTGCCATATTTGTGAACACTGCCCGGGGCGACCTCGTGAACGATGATGCGCTGATAACTGCCCTTCAGTCTGGTCATGTAGGCGCCGCAGGTCTCGATGTCTTCAACAATGAACCCGATTTGGATCCGCGGTACCGCACGCTTCCAAACACGTTTCTACTTCCACATTTAGGCAGCGCCACGCTCGAAACCCGCAATGCCATGGGCTTTTGCGCCCTTGATAATCTGGACGCTTTTTTCGCTGGAAAGCCACCCCCAAACCCCGTCACGCCCTAGGCAAACAAAGGCGTCTCGCAACTATGGCACCCGGCAAATTCTGCCGCGACACCCAGCTCGACTGCAAAAGACTCAAGGATTCAGCCATTCTCATTTTGGCACGTGGTTTGCGACTGCTCCTCCAAACACATGCGCGCAAACCGTCATCGGTGCGCCTTAAGGAGACCAGGCAATGGGCCAGCAGAGACCAAATGAGCGAGCTGCGAAAACACCTAGCGAGGGCATTCATCCAGTGATCGACACCATGGAAATGCGCCTGCGCTGTGAGTTGCTGCGTGAAGCCCAGGACTCCGCGGATCCCAATACCGTCGTCGTAAAAGCACTAGAATACGCGGCCGAAGCTGAACAGCGCATTGCAGAACTCAACGCCCGCGTTCGCACGCTGGAATCTCTAGCAAAGACGGATGAACTCACCGGCCTTCTTAATCGCCGCGGTTTCTATGACGCAGTCCGCCGTGAACTCCAGACATCCGCACGGCACAAAGAGACCGGCGTGCTCGCCTATATCGATTTGGATGAGTTCAAGCCCATCAATGATACTCTCGGCCATGCCGCCGGTGACGAAGTTCTCCGGGCAGTTGGAAGACAATTGGGCACGAACATCCGGGCGACAGACTTTGCAGCCCGCCTTGGCGGCGACGAGTTTGCAGTCCTTTTCGTGCGCGCAGAGCATATTCCTGCACGCAAACGTGCACGGGTCATGCTGGAAGAACTGAACAACCTCACAACCACCTGGAAGCGGAAGAAGATCCAGGTACGCGCAAGCATGGGCCTCGCCAACTACACAGGCGAAACCGCCTTCGAAGAGCTTTTGGCACAATCTGATCGAGCGATGTACCGCGAAAAGCGTAAAGCGACTGAAAGCCGCTCAGCCGCCACCGCTCGGTAACGCCGGTTCTGGCTGGGTGAGACGCCGAATGGCACCTCCCCCTTTTGCAAGAATAGACGTTGGCACCTGCACAACCTTCCTGTCCGAAAACACGGCACCAATGATTGATGCAGCAACGGCATCGTTTGGGTCTCCATAGGACGGCACAATCACCGCGCCATTTGCCACATAATAATCCAAATAGTTTGACGCTAACGGTTTCCCATCAAAGTCGGCCTGCTGGTTCTGAGGCAAAGGAACAGACGTGATCGTGAGCCTGTCCCCTCGCGCTGTGACAGCCGCCTCCAAATGAGCCTTATTGTCCTCCAGCGTCGCCCTGTCTAAATCATCAGGGTCTGCGACATCTGAAACAAGCACCCGATCTCGCCCGGCAAAAACCGCAACCCGACTCACCTGCCCCTGTGTTGGGTCAGCGGCCAGTCCGCCACCAAGCCACACAACCTTCCGGGCCCCAAGAAAGAGCGCAAGTCGCTCTTCAATCTCAGGTCGCGTCAACTCCGGATTACGGTCTTCATTAAGAAGACATTCTTCTGTGGCCAGGACAGTTCCATAACCATCAGCGCTGATAGCTCCGCCTTCGAGAACCATGTCGGCAGAAAAACTCTTCGTGTTTTCGTATCGGAGGATTTTTTCTGCGAGCGCGGCATCGCGAGCAAACCCATGAACAGAATTGCCCCAGCCGTTGAACTGCCAGGCGATGCCTGCAACAGCATCCTCACCATTGCTCAGAAACATCGGCGCTGTGTCCCGCGCCCAGCAATCATCAATTGGGAGTTCAAGAAACTGAACATTTTTATTGCGACCGCAAGCAAACCGAGCCTGTGACGCATCCTCTTCTCGAACAATCACCATCACGCGCTCATACTCTGCAATGGTACGAACAATTTCAGCGGCTTCGGTGTAGGCCTGTGGCATCAAATCACGCCACCGATCTGCCCTGGACGGCCATTGCACCCAGCACCGCTTGTGCGGCTCCCACTCGCCGGGCAGAAAAAAACCCTCACCCACCGGAGAGTGCAAATAATCGTCCATCAGGTCCCCTAATCCGACTCAAAACACTGCGCAGACGGTCCATTGTGCCGTAAACTGCCAGGAAAGAAAAATCACTGACAGGATGTTGAAATGAGTGAAAGTACCGCAGACAAGTTGAGCAAACTCGGGATCACCCTTCCAAAACCAACACCTGCAGCAGGGACTTATTCGCCGTATATCATCTCAGGCAATCTTGTGTTCATCTCGGGCCAGGTTCCCGTTGGGCCGAATGGCCTGGAATTTCAGGGCAAAGTTGGCGACGCATTCAATGTCGACGAGGCGAAAGCCGCTGCTCGTCTCTGTGCAATCAACATATTGTCCCAACTTTCTGCCGCGCTCGACGGTGACCTCGACCGTGTAACCCGCTGTGTGAAGCTGGGCGGCTTTGTGAATTCAGTGTCAGAATTTGGCGACCACCCGGCCGTCATGAACGGCGCGTCGGATCTCATGGTTGACGTATTTGGCGACAAAGGCAAACATGCCCGCTTCGCCGTCGGCGCGCCTTCTCTGCCCTTCGATGTCGCAGTAGAAGTCGAAGCTGTTTTCGAGATTGCGTGAGCACCAGCTTATGGGTGATGCCGAACAGGTGGTGATGAAGGTTGTGCCCCGCATGGAAGAAATCCCAGCGGCCGCCTGGGACGCCTGTGCCAATCCAGGTGGCGATGTTGCCGATGTTCCCTTCTTGTCTCATACATTCCTTAAAGCGCTGGAAGAAAGTGGATCAGCGACGGCCAGAACCGGTTGGGCGCCGCACCACCTCATCCTGGAAGAGCCCGATGGCAGCCTTGCCGGTGTTGTGCCCATGTATATGAAAAACCACAGCCAAGGCGAATATGTGTTCGACTATGGCTGGGCAGATGCTTTTGAGCGCGCCGGCGGGAATTATTATCCAAAACTGCAAGTCTCTGTGCCCTTCACGCCAGCCACCAGTCGACGCATTCTGGCGCGCCCCGGCCTCTTTCAGGAACGGACTGAAGACCAATTGACAGCGGGCATGATCGAGCTGGCCCGGCAGCTCGAAGTCTCCTCCGTCCACCTCACTTTCCTCCCCGAAGGTCAATGGTCGAGGCTGGGAGAACTGGGCTTTCTGCAACGCACAGACCAGCAGTTTCACTGGTTGAACAATGACTATGAAACATTTGACGATTTCCTGACGGCCCTCTCTTCCCGCAAGCGCAAGAACCTTCGCAAAGAACGAGAACGCGCACTTGAAAACGGCATTGAGGTCGAATGGATAACAGGGTCCGACCTGACAGAAACCCATTGGGACGCGTTTTTCGAGTTCTATACGGACACAGGCATGCGGAAATGGGGCTCGCCCTATCTCACCCGCGAGTTCTTCTCAATGATCGGCGAAACCATGGCCGACGAAACGCTCCTCATCATGGCAAAGCGAGAGGGGCGTTATATAGCCGGTGCCCTAAACTTTGTGGGTTCAGAAACACTGTTCGGCCGGAACTGGGGCTGCATTGAGCATCATCCCTTCCTGCATTTTGAGATTTGCTATTATCAGGCCATCGATTTCGCCATTGCCAGGGGACTGAAAAAGGTCGAAGCAGGCGCTCAGGGCGCCCACAAGCTTGCCCGTGGCTATTTGCCAACCCATACCTATTCCGCCCACTATATCGCCAATCCAAGCTTCCGGGAGGCCGTCGAGCACTATCTTGAACAAGAGCGGCGTCATGTAGATCATGACATCGCCGCCCTGAGCAGGCACGCACCCTTTCGGCAATCCGGCGATGAGAACTAGGAAAAACCCATGGCGTATGATGACAACAACATATTCGCAAAAATCCTGAGGGGTGAAGCCCCTTGCATCAAGGTCTATGAAGATGACAAGACATTTTCATTCATGGATGTGATGCCCCAGGCTGACGGCCATACCCTTGTCATTCCCAAAGCGCCTGCAGAAAACCTTTTTGATCTCGCCCCTGATCATTACGCGGCACTCGCCCAGGTAACTCAGAAGATTGCCGCAGCTGTCAAACAGGCGATTGGATCACCCGGCGTGATGATTGCCCAATTGAACGGGGCGGAGGCAGGACAGACTGTCTTCCATTTCCACAACCACATCATTCCACGCTGGAGCGGCTTGGAGATGAAGCTCCATGCACGCGAGATGGCAGATATGGCCGAACTGGAAGAACAAGCACAGAAAATTCGTGCGGCTCTCTAAAGCCAAGCGCATAAACATATCTATTGGGGGGATAGAATTATGTTGACCAAAAAACTCACCGCGACATTGATGATGTCTGCCACCATGATTGTGTCAGCAAACGCCGCAGAAGGCATATCTGGCTACACATTGGAGGAAGTCGTTCCGGGGTCGGCTTTTCACGGCATTCACGGCATCACCTTCACATCAGACAATCGCATATTGGCAGGAAGTGTCTTGGGCCGCGCGATATATGAGATTGATGCTGAGACCGGTGACACATCAATCTATATCGACGCACCTGAAGGGATGGCAGACGATCTCGAAGAAGGTCCAAACGGTGAGCTGGGATGGACCGCCTTCCTTGATGGCAAATATTACCTGCGCACCAAAGAGGGAAAAACCCTGACATTGGCTGAGGGCCTGCCAGGCCTGAATTCCACTGCCTGGTCACCTGATGGACGACTCTTTACCACACAGGTCTTCTTGGGCGATGCCCTCTATGAGCTTGACCCGGCGGGGAACGCCCCTCCCCGCAAGATCATGGAAGGCATGGGCGGTTTGAATGGATTTGACTTTGGCCCAGACGGAAAACTCTACGGGCCCCTTTGGTTTAAAGGCCAGATCGCGAGGGTTGATGTAGATACCGCTAAATTGGAAGTGATTGCAGACGGGTTCGAGGTGCCTGCCGCCGTCAATTTCGATTCAAAAGGAAACCTCTGGGTCGTCGACACCGCACGGGGTGAAGTATTGCGGGTCGATGTAGACACGGGCGACAAGACATTGGTCGCAGAGGTGAACGCCTCCATCGACAATCTGGCCATCAGCGCAACGGATGAGCTGGTAATCACCAATATGGCCGACAACGCCGTGATCAGGATCGACACCGAGACCGGTGAAAGCACGCCCCTGACAAGTGGTGCACTGGCCGTTGCCGCCGACCTCGCTATGGTCGTCGGCGAAGACGGTAAAGAAACACTCTATATTGGCGACCTATTTTCCTTCCGCGCGCTCGATATTGAAAGCGGCGAAGTATCCGAAGTGGGGCGCGTTTTTGGCACCAATATCGACTATCCCATTAGCGTCGGCGTCAATGGCAGCGAGATCGCCCTCGCCGGTTGGTCCGCGGGCATGGTGCAACGCTACGACACCACGACCGGCGAGCTCGGTGACATCCACCATAATTTCACGACACCACTCGATGCCTTGCCACTCCCCGGTGGCGACACGCTGGTGGCTGAATATGCGCGCGGCGCGCTTGTCCGCGTCGACGGGGGTGACTGGAGCAAGCGGGCAGACGTGACGACCGATCTCGCCGGCCCATCAACACTGGTGGCCCTTGAGAATGGCAATGTGCTCGTCTCTGAGAACATCTCAGGCGTAATTTCTGAGATCAACCTTGAAACCGGCGAAAAGATGGTCATCGTAGAAGGGCTCTCAGGCCCGGAAGGTTTTGACAGAAGCGCCGACGGAACACTCTATGTCGCTGAGGTCGGGTCAAAACAAATCTCAATGATCTCCGTGTCGGGAGAAAAATCAGTAATTGGAACAGACCTTCCCATCGGCTTTGCCGGTCCTGAAGAAGGCCTGCCCATCTATGTCCCAACGGGACTTGCTGTCTCCGCCACAGGCGATGTGTATTTCGCCTCTGATATGGAAGCCGCAATTTACAGGTTGAGCCACCGATGATCGATGTCTTTCCGGAGGCTGACACGCTTCCACTATTTCCCAGCCGGGACTTCAAGAAAACCATCGCCTTCTACGACAAATTGGGCTTTGGCGTGGATCTGCATGTGCCGGGTCCGACGGGCTATCTCATTCTGGTGAGTGGACCGATGGAGCTACATTTCTTTCCTTATCCCGATCTTGACCCCACAACCAGCATCGTCGGCGTTTATATTCGATCTGATGATGTGGACACGCTCTTCGACATTGTCTCACCAGAGTTCTTGCCCAGTGAAGGAATTCCTCGCTATGAACCTCCTGCTGATCGCCCATGGGGAATGCGGGAGTTCTATGTTGTTGATGAAGACGGCAGCCTCCTCAAGTTCGGACAACAGATTAAAAACACCTAAGGTGCAAAACTTGAACGGCATTTAATACCCCAATGCCCATCCTCAAGCGTGACCACGTAAATCGAGTCAAAATGACCGATTACACTTTCGTCTTCCTTGTAGCGCGTAAACCGCGTGTCAAAATGCACTTTATCCGCACCGGAATGAATGACCTCCCGGCGATCCCAACCGGAATGGTGCCATCCATCTCCAAGGTTTTTGTCAAACATGTCTGGCTTATGCCATCCCGGCCCATCGATAATCGCCATCGTGTTGGAGGCAAGGCGAATGCTGGGAAAGTTAAAGGTCTTCTCCCACGCAGTTAAGTCCCGCGCATTAAAAGCGCTCATAAACGCGTCCAGGCAGGCTTGCGCACCGGCAATAGCTGTTTCGTTTGGCATCATTCTCTCCAATGAAAAAGCCGACCCCTCAATCAAAAGGGATCGGCTAATCTCTGAGATGAATTCGGTTAGTCGACCAAGAGCGGAACCTTTGGTACGGAGCCACCATCGCCGCCGGACCCATCATCGTCTGGCTTGTCAGGCCCTTTGCCATCACCCTTGTTAGCGCGAGGCTTGCGGGCCTTCGGCGGATTAGCCTCACACTCGAATGCAAGCTCGTTCTTATCAGCGTCTACAGTAACCCTGACAATGCCGCCTTTGGTCAATTGGCCGAACAGAACTTCATCGGCGAGTGGTTTCTTGATGTTCTCCTGAATGACACGCGCCAAGGGCCGTGCACCCAGCTGTTCATCATATCCCCGCTCGGCGATCCAGCGATTTGCCTCTTCCGTCAGCTCGATCGTCACATTGCGATCTGCAAGCTGAACTTCAAGCTGAAGAACAAATTTCTCAACAACGCGGGCAATCACGTCTTCCGGCAGATTCTGGAACGGAATGGTTGCATCCAGACGGTTACGGAATTCAGGCGTGAAGAGCTTCTTGATAGCATCTTCATCTTCGCCTTCCCGCTTGGTCCGACCAAACCCAATCGGTGCCCGCGCCATGTCGGACGCACCCGCATTGGTCGTCATGATTAGCACAACATTGCTGAAGTCGATCTTCTTACCGTTATGGTCGGTAAGTTTGCCGTGATCCATAATCTGCAACAGAATGTTGAAGAGATCCGGATGGGCTTTCTCAATTTCATCGAGCAGCAATACGCAATGGGGGTGCTGATCGACGCCGTCCGTGAGCAAACCACCCTGATCAAAGCCAACATAGCCAGGAGGCGCCCCAATAAGACGAGACACGGTGTGGCGTTCCATATATTCCGACATGTCAAAGCGCAGCATCTCTACGCCCATAATGTCGGCCAGTTGCCGCGCGACCTCCGTCTTACCCACACCTGTCGGACCAGAGAACAAGTAGGAACCGATCGGCTTCTCAGGCTCACGAAGCCCTGCCCGCGCAAGCTTAATCGACGAGGCAAGCGCTTCAATCGCCTGGTCCTGACCAAAGACAACCCGCTTTAGTTCAACATCGAGATCCCTGAGCTTCTCAGTATCCGTTTTGGAAACAGATTTCGGCGGGATGCGCGCCATTGTAGCGACAACTTCCTCAATCTCTTTCACACCAACGGTTTTCTTGCGGCGTCCCTCCGGCTTCAGCATCTGCCGTGCACCAGCCTCGTCGATCACATCGATCGCTTTGTCCGGAAGCTTGCGGTCATGCATATATTTGGAGGACAGATCGACAGCCGACTTAATGGCCTCGTTCGTATAGCGTAGGGAGTGAAACTCTTCGAAATAAGGCTTCAGACCTTTCAAGATTTTCACAGCGTCCGGGATTGACGGCTCAGTCACATCAATCTTCTGGAAGCGGCGGACAAGTGCCCGGTCCTTCTCAAAATGCTGACGATATTCTTTGTAAGTCGTCGAGCCCATGCAGCGCAGCGTACCGCTGGCCAATGCAGGCTTCAGCAGGTTGGAGGCATCCATCGCTCCCCCACTCGTCGCACCTGCGCCAATGACAGTATGTATCTCATCAATGAACATGATCGCGCCGGGATATTCTTCCAGCTCTTTGATCACCTGCTTGATCCGCTCTTCGAAATCGCCGCGATAGCGCGTGCCCGCAAGCAAGGTGCCCATGTCGAGAGAAAAGATCGTCGCGTCTTCGAGAACCTTGGGCACTTCACCCTGAACAATTTTTCGCGCAAGCCCCTCAGCGATGGCCGTCTTGCCAACACCTGGATCACCAACGAACAAGGGATTGTTCTTGGACCGACGGCAAAGGATTTGGATCGTGCGCTCAACTTCCTTGTCACGGCCGATCAGAGGATCGATCTTTCCGCCCTTGGCTTTCTCGTTGAGATTGACGCAATAAGCATCAAGCGCTTCGGTAGTGCTTTTCGCAGCGCCTCCCTCTTCTGAAGAAGATTGTGTCTCCTCGTCTTCCGAGGTGCCGCGTGGAGATCGCGTTTCGCTCATGTCGCCACGCTTGGCAATCCCGTGCGAGATATAGTTGACCGCGTCATAACGCGTCATTTCCTGTTCCTGCAGGAAGTAGGCCGCGTGGCTTTCGCGCTCAGCGAACATAGCGACAAGCACATTGGCACCTGTCACCTCTTCGCGGCCTGAAGATTGAACGTGGATGACCGCGCGTTGAATCACCCGCTGGAAGCCAGCAGTTGGTTTGGCTTCCTCCTCGCCGTCCACGATAAGGCTGGAGAGTTCATTATCGATATAGTGCAGTAACTGTTGGCGAAGAGCATCCAGATCCACATTGCACGCCCGCATAACAGCGGCGGAATCTTGATCATCAAGCAGCGAGAGCAGCAAATGCTCAAGCGTCGCGTATTCGTGATTGCGCTCATTTGCGAGCGCCAGCGCGCGATGAAGGCCTTCTTCCAAACTACGAGACAGTGATGGCACGACGTCCCTTTCTGTTGGCTGTGACCGAGACGGGCCGTCCCGATCAAACTCTTTTACCCCGCCCTCTTCAGAATCTGTGCTCCGTTAAGAATCTAGGAACCATGAGAGTCTGGAGATTAGCTTAGCCGCATTCAAGCCCCTGTCCACGTAGATTTTCTGCGGGGGACGGAGCCAATTGAGCCCGGCAGCACCGCCTCAATCCCGCTCCATGGTGCATTGAAGCGGATGTTGGTTCTGGCGGGCGAAATCAACGACCTGGGTAACCTTGGTCTCTGCGACTTCATAGGTATAGACCCCGCAGATACCCACACCATTCTGATGGACATGCAGCATGATGGTCGTCGCTTCCTCCATGCCTTTATTGAAGAACTTCTGGATAACGTGCACCACGAATTCCATCGGGGTGTAGTCGTCATTCAGGATCAAAACCTTGTAGAGCGAAGGTTTTTTGGTCTTCGGCTTACTGCGGGTAATGACTCCTGTGTCGGATCCATTGCCCCCATCTAAATCATCATCGCGGTCATTATCAGCCATGCAGGGCTCAAAAACTCTTCTATGGGCTCGACCAGCCGACAAAGGCACCGCAATGGGCACACAAAATCGACCGGGCTGCCGCCTGTAATCTTTGCGTCATAAGATAATCCATGTCGGGCGATTTGTAAGGGACCTTGCCGCGCAAAAATTCTCAGAAACTGCGGCAGAATTGACCCAAACCCGAGGTTGACGCGACATTTAGCGCGCCGTCTAAGCCTCCTGCGCATCTTACCCACAGGTGCGCGGTACCGTTAACCTTACAGTAACCGCTGAGGCGTAATTTGGACCCTTGTAAAAATGCCTGAGTTTCTGCGCTTTTTTGCGCATCAAGGCGAGCAAGGGACACGTTCCTGGACCGAGGACTCCCGGTACGTGCGTTTTGACCATGTTGATGTTGATCCTGCCGGAAGCGATCGAAACGGCAAAAGTCTATGCGGAGTTAGCTTTTATGGGAGACCCGGTTGAGTTTGCGCTGGGTGTCGCATTGTCCGCTTTGGCGCTTCTATCGCTTCAATAACGCCGGAGGGGCTGGTGGCTTTTGATATGACCCACGAGATGCCTACGGCAAAAACAGCCGATTCGGGCCCAAAGAAACTCTCCTTCAGGCACGTATGGGCATTTTGCGCCGCCATTCTCATCGCGCTGACTGCCCAGCTCCCCGCCCCCGCTCACGCGAACAGCAAATACGCTGCTGTGGTCATCGATGGGCATACGGGACGCATGGTCTATGCCCGCAGCGCAGATAGACCCCGTTACCCTGCTTCATTGACCAAGGTCATGACCCTCTATCTCCTCTTCGAAGAGCTGGAGGCCGACCGCGTCAATCTGAACACCCGTATGCAGGTTTCGCCGCGCGCAGCAGGTCAACCCCCTTCAAAGCTGGGCGTCCGCGCTGGCACCACCATCACTGTAGACGATGCCATCCACGCACTTGTGACCAAATCGGCAAATGATGTCGCGGTCGTCGTCGCAGAACATATTTCCGGAACCGAATATCGCTTCGCGCAGCGTATGACAACCCGCGCCAGATCACTTGGTATGCGCCGCACACGCTTCATGAACGCCTCAGGACTTCCCAATAATCGGCAGCTCACCACCGCGCGCGACATGGCAACATTGGCGCAGCGGGTGCAGCGTGACTTCCCGAACTATTTCGGCTTCTTCTCCGTCACTGAGTTCCGCTTCAATGGTCGCCGCTATACCAATCACAACCGACTGGTCGGCCGCTATGCAGGCACTACGGGCCTCAAGACCGGCTATACGCGGGCTTCCGGTTTCAACCTCACCGCCACGGTTGAACGCCAGGGCAAATACCTAATCGGCGTGGTGCTGGGTGGTCGCACCGCACGCTCTCGCGACGATCACATGGTCTCTATTTTGGATCGGGCATGGGGCAACGCCATCGCCATGAACAGCACGCGGACGAGACTTGCCTCAACACCCATGCCGCGCAACCGACCAGGCACAAGAACAACCAGATACGTACTGGCATCTGCCGTCACGGCACCGCTGCCAGCACCTCCCCCACAGGGCGATACCAGCCTCGACATTGCTTTTTCCGGTCCTGAAGATCTGGCTTTGGTAGACACGACCACACTGCGCTCGACCTCGCTTGATGCCGAAAGCGACGCCTTCAACCCTACAAGCTGGGTCATCCAGGTTGGCGCATATGCCAAGCCATCAGAAGCTGTCGCCCGCATCCGACAAGCTATCAATGCAGCGCCTGTCCTCTTGGCCAATGCAGTTCCGGTCACCATGCCTGTCTCATCGTCCGATCAGACACTCTACCGGTCGCGGTTCGGGGGACTGAACGAAACAAACGCCCGCAAAGCCTGCCGCGAGCTGTCTCGTGCTGCCATTAGCTGTATCGCCATCCCACCTCACGGCTGGGGTCGCTCGGCGAGCATCAACCGCTAATACTTAGTCTCCCAGAAGAAGGTCTTTCGCAGCGTTCACACGCGCTGCGAGCTGCGTCGAGCCGCCATGGTCCGGGTGAAGCTTGAGCATGAGGTCTTTGTGCGCTTTCCGGATGGCATCGGCAGTGGCACCAGGACGAAGCCCCAGAACATCATAGGCTTCTTCCCGCGTCATGGCACCAAATGAGCTTGTTTTCTGTGCACCAGCCTGCCCTGCATCTGCCCGCCAGTCCCGGCCGACATACCGATCAAGATAAGCTTCCAGAAGACGCGCGCTGTCAGCATCAACCGAGACCTCTTTCAGGAGCTGGTAGAGGTCTGACAGATTGAGGTCGCCGAGACGCGTACCGACAAACCGGCCCTGAAGCACCTTGCCTTCCATCTCCCCACTGTCATGATCCAGCGACATGGAGAGAAAAGCAGTCTCTATGTCTGATGCTTGACCAGGCGTCTTGGGCCCGCCGCCAAAGCCGCCTGAAAAACCACCGCTCATGCCTGGAATGGGCAAGCGGCGGCCCATGAGCCAGAAGCAAAACATGAAGACAGGCACCGCAAACCCGAAGCGTCCCGTCAGCAACAACACCAGACCCAGCAGCCCCGATACGCCGATCCCCACATATCGAATGACCTTTGCCAGTGACTTAGGATCAGCGCGCGTGGCCAGTTGCAGGATCACGACAAATCCGAGAAGAAGGGCGACAGCCAGAAGAAAGGCGCTCATCGCTTTACCTGTGTAATCAACTGCTGCACTTCCCGGCTCTGATTAGGCCCTAACCGAGTTAGAGCATTGTGACCGCCAGACGCATAGACAGCAACGGCACGAAGCAGATCCTTCAACCGCGCCGCAGAACCAGCATCTAAATGGCAATAAGCCCCACCTGTCAGACGGGCAATCTCTTGAAAACCGCGCGCCGACGTGCCATCGCCACCATCCTGAAACATGAACGCTGGCAGGCCGAGCAAGCCAAGTTGCCCCGCCGCTGCGGCTAGATCATCCACATTCTCCTCAACGCAATCGCCCACATAGACCAACGCATTCACCTTTGAACGCTTGGTCTCCTGAAGCGTGTGGTTGAGTACGCGTCCTATTTGGGTATACCCGCCGCGGCATCCGACCCGTGTCATTGCCTGACCAAGAGCCTTAGCGTCCGACGCCCATTCGCTGGCCGAGAATTCTCCAAAGCCTCGAAACCAAACAAGTTGAACATCCAGTCCGCCGAGATCTGCTGCAGCGTTGAACATTTCACTCTGAATACCGATGGCGCGATCCCAGCTCGGCTCCCGGCTCATCGTAGCATCCATTGCAAAGATGAGCCGACCACGAGCGCCCACTGCAGTTGGAAGCGGCGTGGCTTTCACCTTTGCCAGAAAATTGTCCACGCTTGACGCGGTTTCCTGAGCCGGAACATTATGTCGGTCTTTAGTCATCAACTCCCATCTTGAGCAGAAATAAGGTGCAACTCTAGTATAAATGGGGCGCAACATGTCGCGGGCCAAGCCCCTGACAGCGCGAATAGCCTGGTGTCAGGCTTGAGCCTGCTGCTTCTGTTCAGGATGAAGGGCAGGAAGCTCCAGCGTGGCGATCAGCTGCCGCACTTCTGCCCTGGCCGCTACGTGGGACATAGATAAGCCACCACCGGCGCCTTTTTCCCGAAGATCCAGGAGCGTCAGACCGGATGGAAACATCTCCCGGAAGATGACACGCTCGCCAAACCCCGGCGCGATACGAAATCCAATCCGATGGCTCAACGCTTCAAGGCCCGCCTCCACGCGCCGTTTGTTCTTCGCATCAAGTGACGACAGCCGGTTCCGCATAACCACCCAATCAATCGTACCGCCATCAGCGATGGCACGGCGTTTGCGCGCATCCCACACCATCTCCGCATAGAGGCTTGGGCGCTTCACCTCATACGTGTCGGGATTGACCTGGGCCAACAGATCAAAATCGACAAAGCTGTCATTCATGGGTGTGATAATTGTGTCCGCCACTGCGTGACCCAGACGGGAGAGAAAAGTGTCACTCCCCGGACTGTCAATGACGATGACATCGTTCGCAGCTGTCAGTTTCGCATAAACTGTCTCAAAAGCCTGTCGTTCTTCCCGATGTTGCTCAGTCAAAACATCCGCATCTGACCGATCGACAACATGGTGGTCCGGCATTGCCAGCGGCACATCATTTGTCTCACTCCAGTTGCGTCGGTTTTCAACATAGCGAGAGAGCGACCGCTGACGACTATCGAGGTCAATCGAGCCAACACGCATCCCTTCAGCGAGCAGTGAGGCAATCACATGCATAGCCGTCGTGGTCTTGCCTGAGCCACCTTTCTCGTTCCCTAGGACGATGGTATTTTTTTTGGCGCGCATCGCAGGCACTGTCACAGTTGGTCATTCACGAAAGGATAAAACGACTCAGAAGTCCAATTTCGCGAAGTGTCTGCCTGCCACAACACCAAGTCAACCAGCCTTAGGGCACCTGTCATGCGCAATTGCGCCTGTTCCCATTTCAACATCACCGCTACACTGTGGACACTGCAAAAAAATGAGATATGAGGCTGAACATCTCTACCCGCCCCATCCACATTGGCAAGTTTCGCGCACGCCTGCTCTTTGTGTTGAGTGTTGGCTGCATCCTCTCGTTGGGCACCACCGAAATGCGTGCTGATGTAACCTATGATGTCGCAAATGTTTCCGCCGACGATCAATTGAATGTCCGGGCAGCGCCATCCGCGACTGCGCAGAAGGTCGGAATATTGGCCTTTAATGCCAAACGCATCGCAACCACTGGCGCCTCTCGACAAGTAGGTCGCGCCATTTGGCATGAGATCATTTTTGGGGGAACCAAAGGATGGGTGAACGCTGCCTATCTGACACCAACCCGCCGGTCCTCGCCCTTATTCCGAGAGCCTCTCACCTGTAGTGGCACAGAACCTTTCTGGGCTCTCCAGCTAGACGCCACGCAGGGTGAAATTGACTCTCTTGCAGAGGGAAAATCGACAATCGATTTTCACAGCGCCAGATCCGCCCACGGCGTTCCCATCATATGGTCCCTCAAAGGCTCCACAGGTGCCGCCCATTCACCGGTTTTTGCGCTGTTAGAAGAAACCAATCAATGTTCAGATGGCATGTCCGATCTCACCTATCGATATTCAATTCGTATCGATATCGAGGACGGCCCATTCTATGCTGGTTGTTGCAATCCACATCCAGGGCAACCTGCCCCCTAACGCACACTATTGGCGTCCGCCAAGGAACAAGAAAGAGACCTCATGAACGGTAAGCTCGACCTTGATCAATTGACCAATCTTGTGACGACAGGAGAAATCGATACCATCATTGTCTGCATGCCTGACATGCAGGGGCGCCTGGTTGGGAAACGCGTGACGGGAGCCTTCTTCCTGGACAGCGTTGTTGAGGAAACCCATGCCTGCAATTATCTGCTGACTGTCGACATGGATATGGAGCCGGTGCCAGGCTACAAAGCCGCCAGTTGGGAAAAAGGCTATGGCGACTTCACCCTAAAGCCGGACCTCGCAACCCTGCGCCGCATCCCCTGGCTACCTGCCACCGCCCTCGTGATCTGCGACACGCTCGATCACCACGGAGAGGACATCCCGGTCTCTCCCCGCGCCATTTTGAAGAAACAGCTAAAACGTCTCGCTGAGAAAGACATGATGGCCTATATGGCCTCAGAGCTTGAATTCTTTCTCTTTGATGAACCCTTCGAGTCCGCCCACGAGAAGCACTACAAGGATTTGAAAACAGCCAGCTGGTATATCGAAGATTACCACATCTTCCAGACATCGAAGGAAGAAGGCATCATGCGCGCCATCCGAAACGGATTGGACGCAGCAGGCATCCCGGTAGAAAACTCAAAAGGTGAATGGGGACCGGGCCAGGAAGAAATCAATGTGCGCTATGCCGAAGCCCTCGACATGGCGGACCGGCACGTGATCCTGAAAAACGGCATCAAGGAAATCGCCCATCTGCACGGCAAGTCCGTGACCTTCATGGCCAAGTGGAACCAGAAGCTGGCAGGAAATTCCTGCCATATCCATTGTTCGCTTTGGGACAAAGCCGGTCAAAACTCTGCCTTCCATGACCAATCAGACGCCAACGGCATGTCACCTCTGTTTAAAAAATTCATCGCAGGCCAACTCTCCGCCAGTCGCGAGATGAGCTATTTTCTCGCACCCGGCATAAACTCCTACAAAAGATTTGCGGATCAGTCTTTCGCGCCGACGACAGCGGTTTGGAGCATGGATAATAGAACGGCAGGGTACAGGGTTGTGGGCCGCGGAAACGCCACACGGGTCGAATGCCGTATCGGCGGCGCAGACCTAAACCCCTATCTTGCCTTCGCAGGAATTATCGGCGCGGGGCTGCATGGGATCGAAAGCGACATGGAGCTGGAACCCGAATTCAGGGGCGATGCTTATGCCACCGAAGACATCCGCTCATTGCCGAAATCATTGCGAGAGGCACTTGACCTGCTCGATAAATCAGAGACGATGCGCGCCGCCTTCGGCGATGAAGTGATCGATCACTATCTTCACACGGGACATTGGGAACAGGCGGAATATGACCGGGCTGTCACCGACTGGGAATTGACAAGAGGTTTTGAACGCGGATGAGCAAAACGCTGAAACACATTACACCCATTGACGGGTCTGTTTACGTAGAGCGCCCCTATGCGACAGAAGCAGAGGTCGCAGCCGCTTTTGATCGGGCCAGCGAAGCGCAAGCCGCATGGAAACGCGTACCCATCTCAGAACGCGCGGCGCTCATGACAAAGTTTGTCGATGCGTTTGTTGCCATGAAAGACGAGATCGTGCCGGAGCTTGCCTGGCAAATGGGACGGCCAATTGCCTATGGCGGCAATGAAGTGAACGGCTTCGCCGATCGCGCGCGCCACATGATCAAGATCGCACCTGAATGTCTGGAGCATGTCCGCCCAGATCCCATTGATGGGTTTGATCGCTACATCAAGCGCGAACCGCTGGGCGTCGTTTTTACCATCGCCGCCTGGAACTTCCCCTACATGATCGCGGTGAACTCAGTGGTCCCGGCTTTCATGGCAGGCAACACGGTCGTGTTGAAACATTCAGGTCAAACCCCACTCTGTGCAGAGCGGATGGCCGAAGCGCTGGACAAAGCAGGCGCGCCCGACGGACTGTTTCAGGTCCTGCACATGGGCCATGACCTGACCGAAAAAGCGATCCAGCATCCAGCTTGTGCTTACGTCAATTTCACAGGCTCCGTTGCAGGCGGCCACGCTATTCAGCGCGCCGCCGTCAACCGCTTCATCAATACGGGCCTGGAGCTGGGTGGCAAAGACCCCGCCTATGTACGCGCCGACGCAGACGTAGCCTTCGCTATTGAGAACATTGTCGACGGCGCCTTCTTCAACTCCGGACAGTCCTGCTGCGGCAAAGAACGCATCTATGTAGACGCAAGCGTCTATGACAGCTTTGTTGAACAGTTTGTCGAAACAGCCAAAACCTACAAGCTCGGTAGCTCTCTGGATGCCGACACAACCATCGGCCCCATGGTACGCACGAGCGCGGCGTCCTTCGTCCGGGGTCAGGTGGCCGACGCCGTGAGGGACGGTGCAAAATCACTCATCTCGGAAAGCCACTTCCCTGAGTCCAAGGACGGCACGCCCTACCTCGGTCCACAGGTCGTGGTGGACGTTGACCATTCCATGAGCCTCATGAAAGATGAGACCTTCGGACCGGCCGTTGGCATCATGAAAGTCTCTAGCGACGAAGAAGCCATCCACCTGATGAATGACAGTCCCTATGGCCTCACCGCCTCCATCTGGACGTCAGATGCAGAAGCCGCCGTTCATATCGGCGATCAGGTGGAAACCGGCACCTGGTTCATGAACCGGTGCGACTATCTGGACCCGGCCCTTGCCTGGACAGCTGTGAAAGACAGTGGACGGGGCGCGACACTCTCAGCTGTAGGCTATGAGTTTCTCACACGCCCGAAGAGCTACCACCTACGACTAAAGACCTGAGCCCATGATTGATACCTATCAAAGCCTGATCGCCAATTGGAGCTATCCGACCTCAATTCGGTTTGGTCCGGGACGCATTTCCGAGCTGGCCAATGCCTGTCGTGGTGCGGGCATTCATGCGCCGCTGCTCGTCACAGACCCAGGGCTTGCAAACCTATCAATCGTCAAAGACGCGCTGAATGCGCTGGAAGAGAATGGTCTATCAACCGTGCTCTTCTCCAAACTGCAGGCGAACCCGGTTGCCGCCAATGTGGAGGAAGGCGTCGCGATCTACAAACGCGGCCACCATGACGGCGTCATCGCCTTTGGCGGCGGTTCCGCGCTCGATACGGCAAAGGCCATCGCCTTCATGTCCGGTCAGTCGCGGCCCATCTGGGACTTTGAGGACCGGGAAGACTGGTGGACATGGGCAGACCCGGCGGGCATTGCGCCTATCATCGCCGTACCCACAACCGCTGGCACAGGTTCCGAGGTTGGGCGCGCCGCCGTCATCACAGATGAAAGCGATCATACAAAGAAGGTCATCTTCCATCCAAAGATGCTGCCAGTGGAAGTCATCGCAGACCCTGTGCTGACAACTGGTCTGCCAGCGCCCATCACGGCGGCAACCGGCATGGATGCCCTTTCCCACGCTCTGGAAGCCTATTGCAGCCCCTTCTGGCACCCTATGGGCCAGGGCATTGCGCTCGAGGCCATGCGCCTTGTGAAAGAATGGCTGCCCGAAGCAACCGCCAACGGCGAGAATGTCGATGCGCGGGCTTACATGATGGCCGCTTCTTCCATGGGCGCTGTCGCCTTCCAGAAGGGTCTCGGCGCCATGCACGCCATGAGCCACCCTTGTTCAAGCCTGAAAGGCACCCATCACGGCCTCACCAATGCCGTGGTGATGCCCTACGTGTTGCATCACAATCTCCCGGTGATCGATGAAAAGCTCGCGGCGGCGGCGCGATACCTGGACCTCGGCGACAGCGCCGCAAGCTTCATTGACTGGGTGCTGCGCCTGCGCGAAGAGCTTCAAATCCCGAACACGCTTCATGATTTGGGGATCACCCCTGATCTCATCAGCCAAATGGCACCCATGGCGCTGGAAGACCCTTGCACCGGCGGCAATCCCGTTTCCATGACCACGGGTGCCTACGAAACTCTGTATGACAAAGCCATTAACGGCACCCTCGGCTAACATCATGGCGATAGACACGGCGACATATGCGGTACCCCTGGCGCGCACCATCACCGACATGCGGGCACAGGTTTCTGCGTGGCGCGCCGTGGGCGAGACAATCGCGCTGGTGCCCACCATGGGCGCGCTCCACGAAGGGCACCTGTCGCTCATCGATGTCGCCAAAGCCCACGGCGCAACCAAGGCCATCGTCTCCATCTTTGTAAACCCCACCCAATTTGGACCGGGCGAAGACTTCGAGGCCTACCCCCGCACAGAAGCAAGCGACGCAGAAAAGCTGGCGGGTCGCGCCGGTCTCATTTTCGCCCCCATAGGCGCAGAAATGTATCCCGATGGCTACGGCACAACGGTGTCGGTAAAAGGTGTCACCAACACATTGGAGGGCGAAGCCCGGCCTACCCACTTTGACGGCGTCGCCACCATTGTGAGTAAGCTCCTGCTCGCGGCCCTGCCCGACTGTGCCATCTTTGGCGAAAAAGACTATCAGCAACTCCTCACCATCCGCCGCATGGTGTCAGACCTGCGCATTCCCGTCGAAATTCTGGGCGGCCCCATCCTGCGCGAACCTGACGGCCTCGCCCTGTCCTCTCGCAATGTCTATCTGACAGGGACGGAACGCAAAGCCGCTGGTCAGCTCAACATCATCCTGCGCGAAACAGCGGACGCCATTAGCGCTGGGGGCGACATCAAAGCTCTGACAAACGACGCAGAAACAAAACTGCTCGCTCTCGGGTTCGACAAGATCGACTATCTGACGGTCCGCAACACGAAGACGCTGCAACCTGTTGAGACACTGACGGAAGAGGCCCGCATTCTCGTTGCCGCGAAAATTGGTCAACCGCGCCTGCTGGATAACATGTCTGTTGAGTTCAGGGGCTAAATTCACCCCCGCTGTCATCCTCGTGCACAACACGAGGATCCATAGTGAGGGGAGACGCTGAATGGATTCTCGGGTCAAGCCCGAGAATGACAAAAAGTGATACCAGCAACAACAGAACAATATCAAAGCAGTCCCAGCTCGCGGAGTTCTTCACGCATCTCTGCAGGCATGTCGTCTTCGCCCTCGACTGCGCGGGCGTCTTTCGGCGCACTTTCCGGTTCCAGATAGCGCCAGCCCTGGAACGGTCGCTTAGCAAGCCGTTCTGTCAGGATGAGTTCGGGATCAAGGACGAGCCCGCAATGCTTCTTGCCCTCATCATCAACCAGTGGCTTCAGCTCCAGTACCTTCTGGCGACAGCGCACAACGCCCTTCATCACCCAATAGATCGACCCGCCATCGGTAAGCTCGTCCGCCCGCTTCGGCGTCATCCGAGTAACGTGCATGACCTCCACCGGCTCCCCCGCCTTTTTCTTCTGGGCTAGACGCATGGCCTGATAGTCCCGGAGCATCTCCGGGTCTTCCACGCCAACACATAGTTTGATGAGATTGACCGTCACGCGAGAGTTACTCTTCCGCTTCTTCAAATCTTACGAGAAGCGCACCGGCCTCCACCTGATCCCCTTCGCTGACACCAACCGTCTCAACCGTGCCGGCACTTTGCGCCTGAATGGTCTGTTCCATTTTCATGGCTTCAAGTACCACGAGCGGCGCACCGGCACGAACCTTGTCCCCCGGCTTGATCAACACCTGAATGATCTTACCGGGAAGCGGTGCCACAAATCTATTGCCACCCGCCTGCTCCTGCAGATCCACATCCAGCGGGTCAGGCCGTGTGAACTCAAAAGAGGCGCCCTTGTGCAAGAGCACAAAACCACCGCTGAGTTCAATCACGCCAACAGCGAAACGCTGGCCGTTCACCTGTGCAGTTAAACGCCCATCCAGCAAACGGCCCCGGGCCTTAAACGAGGCCCCGTCCATATTGATCTGCCACGCACCATCGACGCTATGCGCTGAGAGAGCCATTGGGTCGCCCGCAAATGCCAAAGGCACCGGTTCCGTGCGTCCCCCGCCAAGCGTCCAGCTGTCCGTCGCCGCCCAGGGAGACTGAGCGTCCTCTGCGTTTTGACGCGCTTGCTCACGGCTCAGGACCTCGTGAAGAGCAGCGAGCGCAATAACCTCAGGCTGAGGCAGCCCGACAGAGGGCACCAGCTCGTCCAGATGCGCGTCAATAAAGCCCGTATCAATGTCACCGGAGATAAAGTCCTTGTTCTGGACGATCTCGGCAAGAAACGCCGTATTGGCACGGAGTCCCGCAATCTCTGTCATCTCAAGCGCCCGCACCATTTGGCGCAGCGCCCCATCCCGCGTTTCATCCCAGCTAATCAGCTTCGCGATCATCGGGTCGTAGAACATGGAGACCGTGTCCCCTTCGCGAACGCCGGTATCGACGCGCACCCCCTCATCTTCCGATGGGAGGCGCAAACGGTGCAGCGTGCCGGTCGACGGGAAGAACTTCTTTGCCGGGTCTTCTGCGTAGAGACGCACTTCCACCGCATGCCCATCAATGAACAAATCATCCTGGGTGGCCGGAAGTTGTTCGCCCGCCGCGACCCGCAACTGCCACTCAACAAGATCCTGGCCGGTGATCATTTCAGTCACTGGATGCTCCACCTGAAGCCGGGTGTTCATCTCCATGAAGTAGAAACCGTCAGCCTTCAGACCGTCGGACGCATCGGCAATGAACTCGATGGTGCCCGCCCCGCGATAGTCGATAGCCTTGGCCGCCGCCACCGCCGCCGCCCCCATCGCTTCGCGCATGTCGAGCGGCATGTCAGGGGCCGGTGCTTCTTCGACCACCTTCTGGTGCCGTCGCTGGAGCGAGCAATCTCTCTCAAAGAGATGCACGGCATTGCCATGGGCGTCCGCAAATACCTGAATCTCAATATGCCGGGGCCGCGCAACAAATTTCTCAACAAGCACGCGGTCATCGCCAAAAGCACTTGCCGCTTCCCTCTGGGCTGACGCCAGCGCTTTTTCAAACTCGTCTGGCGCATCAACCCGGCGCATGCCCTTGCCGCCACCGCCCGCAACAGCCTTGATCAAGACCGGATAGCCAATTTCGCCCGCTTGGCCAGCCAGAAATGCTGGGGCCTGATTGTCCCCGTGATAGCCAGGCACAATGGGAACATTGGCCTTCTCCATCAGCACTTTGGCAGCATCTTTCAGCCCCATAGCGCGGATTGCAGATGCTGTTGGCCCAATGAAGATGACACCGGCTTTTTCGCAGGCTTCTGCAAACTCTGCATTCTCAGACAGGAAGCCATAGCCTGGATGGATGGCCTCAGCGCCGCTACGCTTCGCCACATCCAGAATAATGTCTGCTTTGAGATAGCTCTCATTCGCAGGCGACGGCCCGATGTGATGGGCTTCATCCGCTTCCGCGACATGGGCAGCGTTCGCGTCCGCATCGGAATAGACAGCGATGGTACGCAGCCCCATGGCTTTGGCGGTGCGGATGACACGACAGGCTATTTCGCCACGATTTGCGATCAGGACAGAAGAAAACATGGGGCTACATCCTGAATACGCCGAACTTCATGTCCGGTATGGGGGCGTTGAGGGTGGCGGAGAGTGACAGGGCCAGAACACGGCGGGTTTCCCGTGGTGTGATGATCCCATCATCCCATACCCGGGCTGTGGCAAAATAGGGATGTCCTTCATTGTCATATTGCGCCCGAATGGGAGCTTTGAAGGCTTCTTCTTCCTCGGCGCTCCAGTCTTCCCCGCGCGCTTCCATCCCGTCCCGCTTGACGGTGGCCAAAACGCTGGACGCCTGTTCGCCCCCCATTACGGAGATGCGGGAATTCGGCCACATGAAAAGGAAGCGCGGCGAATAGGCCCGGCCGCACATGCCGTAATTGCCTGCGCCATAAGAGCCGCCAATCACCACGGTAACCTTCGGCACCTGCGCGGTGGCAACGGCGGTCACAAGCTTCGCACCATCTTTAGCGATACCGCCCGCCTCATATTCGCGACCCACCATAAAGCCCGCAATATTCTGCAGGAACAGAAGCGGCACTTTCCGCTGGCAGCAAAGCTCAATGAAGTGAGCGCCTTTCAGCGCAGACTCAGAAAAGAGAATGCCATTATTGGCCACAATGCCAACGGGCATCCCATGAATATGGGCAAAGCCAGTGACAAGTGTCTCACCATAGAGCGGTTTGAATTCGTCAAAGTCGGAGCCATCCACCAAACGTGCAATGACTTCACGTACATCATATTGCACCGCGAGCGAGGATGGCACGATCCCATCAAGCTCTGCCGGATCATAGAGTGGTTCTTGCGGGTCCTGCAGTTTGACATCGACCTGCTTGCGGCGATTAAGCGTGCCTGCAATCTGCCGCATCAGCGCCAGCGCATGGTCATCATCGAGTGCGTAATGGTCTGTGACCCCACTGGTCCGCGAATGAACGTCCGCGCCCCCCAGGTCTTCAGCGCTCACCACCTCGCCGGTCGCGGCCTTCACCAACGGCGGCCCCCCAAGGAAGATCGTCCCCTGCTCCTTCACAATGATGTTCTCATCCGACATGGCAGGCACATAGGCGCCGCCCGCCGTACACGAGCCCATCACGATGGAAAGCTGCGGAATGCCCTTGGCGGACATATTCGCCTGATTGTAGAAGATCCGCCCGAAATGGGTTTTGTCGGGAAAAATGTCGGCCTGGTTCGGCAGGTTCGCACCGCCTGAATCCACCAAATAGATACAGGGCAGATTATTTTCGAGCGCAACTTCCTGTGCCCGCAGATGCTTCTTCACGGTCTCCGGATAATAGGTCCCGCCCTTGATCGTCGCGTCATTGCAGACAATCACACACTCCTGGTCTGCGACCCGCCCAACACCGGTAATGATGCCGGACCCGTGAATTTCACCGCCATGCATGCCATGCGCCGCCATGGGGGAGAGCTCGAGAAATGGACTGCCTGCGTCCAGCAGGCCATAGACCCGATCACGCGGCAGCTTCTTGCCCCGCGAGACGTGCCGTGCCCGCGAGCGCTCATCACCGCCGACAGCATGCTTGGCACGCTGTGCCTCCAGGTCCGCAACCAGGTCAGCCATTGCCGCCTGATTATCCTTGAACCGGTCATCGCGTGTGGAAACTTTAGTCTTCAAAACGGCCATGCGCCGCGCACTCCCTGCGTTCTTCTTATTTAGGCATTTCCAGGTGCAGTGGACCCGGCTCACCGAGCGGAAATGCGATTATGGCAATATGTCTGCTCCGGAGAATAAGCCGCTTGCCTTCAATGCCAAGCGCTTTCTTATCCGTTTAGATCAGCCAAAAAATCTTCTATATTCAGAGACTTACCTGAATTCATTCAGAAGTTGATTCACGCAGCTGGTCTCTCCAGAGCCACGGCTGTCGCCTCCCCACCGCCAATGCAGAGAGAGGCCACCCCTTTTGTCACTCCCTTCTGCGCCATTGCATTGAGCAAGGTCACAATGATCCGCGTGCCGGACGCCCCTATTGGGTGGCCCAGCGCACAGGCGCCGCCATAGATATTCACCCGCTCATGATCAAGGTCGAGCTCCTGCATCGCAGCCATCGCAACTACGGCGAACGCTTCGTTGATTTCAAAAAGATCCACATCACTTGCAGCCCAGCCGACCTGCTCCAAGAGCTTACCCACCGCCCCAACTGGTGCTGTCGTGAACCAGGCAGGCGCCTGGGCGTGGCCCGCCTGGCCCTTGATCACCGCCAAAGGAGCGAGCCCGCGCCGGTCCGCGTCTGAGCGCCGCATCATCACCAGAGCCGCCGCCCCATCCGAAATAGAAGACGAGTTTGCCGCTGTCACCGTTCCATCAGGCGCAAAGGCAGGCTTCAGTGTCGGGATCTTGTCCGGCTGGGCTGACAGAGGCTGCTCGTCCTGTTCAACCACAATTTCCCCTTTACGCCCCTTGATCGTCACGGGAACAATCTCAGGTGCAAAGGTGCCATCCTCGGTCGCAGCCTTAGAACGGGCTAGAGAGGTCAACGCGTAGTCGTCCTGGGCTTCGCGGGAGAATTGGTAATGCTGGGCTGTATCCTCGGCATAGGTGCCCATCAAGCGTCCCTCATAGGCGTCTTCCAAGCCATCGAGGAACATATGGTCTTTCGCGGCACCATGACCGAGCCGCATGCCGCCGCGCGCGTTAGGCAACAGATACGGTGCATTGCTCATGCTCTCCATGCCACCTGCAACGGCGACGCTCGCCCGGCCCATCGCCAATGCGTCTGCAGCCAGCATAACTGTCTTCATGCCGGAACCACACACCTTGTTGATGGTTGTTGCGGGCACGCTCTGTTCAAGGCCACCGCGAAGCGCAGCCTGGCGGGCCGGCGCCTGCCCCACACCAGCGGGCAGCACACAGCCCATAAACACTTCATCAACATCGCCCGCCCCAAGTGAGGCGCGTTCGACTGCGCCAGAAAGCGCGCACGCGCCAAGCTCAGGCCCAGACACTCCCGCAAGTGCGCCCTGAAACCCACCCAGCGGTGTGCGGGCGGCGCTCACAATCACAATCGGGTCTTTTTCCAAATCGCTCATCTCACACTCCCTGCAACTTTCATTCGCCTGGTTTAAAATCAGGCTGTTTCATTGAACAGTTCGCGACCAATCAGCATGCGTCTGATTTCGCTGGTGCCAGCGCCAATTTCATAGAGCTTGGCATCCCGCAAAAGCCGTCCTGTTTCATACTCATTGATATATCCATTGCCGCCGAGTGCCTGGATCGCCTCCAGCGCCATCCAGGTGGCCTTCTCTGCTGAATAGAGAATGGCACCCGCGGCATCTTTCCGCGCCGTCTCATCGCGATCACAGGCTTTTGCCACCGCATACACATAGGCCTTACAGGCATTCATGGTCGTGTACATGTCAGCAATCTTGCCTTGCATCAGCTGGAACATGCCGATCGGCGTATCGAATTGTTTCCGCTCATGCACATAAGGCAACACGACGTCCATCGCCGCCTGCATGATGCCGAGCGGGCCACCTGAAAGCACCGTGCGCTCATAATCGAGCCCACTCATCAAAACGCGGACACCATTATTGACGCCGCCCATCACATTTTCTTCCGGGACTTCACAATCTTCAAACACCAGCTCGCAGGTACTTGAGCCCCGCATGCCCAACTTGTCGAGCTTCTGCGCAGTGGAGAAGCCTTTAAATCCACGTTCGATCAGAAAAGCCGTGATACCCTTGGGCCCAGCATCCGCATCTGTCTTTGCATAAACCACAAGCGTGTCCGCATCAGGCCCATTGGTGATCCACATCTTGTTCCCATTGAGAAAATAGCGGTCGCCCTTCTTGTCAGCCCGGAGCTTCATGGAGACCACATCGGACCCAGCACCGGGTTCACTCATGGCAAGCGAACCCACATGTTCACCACTCATCAGCTTGGGCAGATATTTTGCCTTCTGTTCCGGTGTTGCCCAGCGACGGATCTGGTTGACACAGAGATTGGAATGCGCCCCATAGGAAAGGCCAACCGAGGCTGAGCCGCGCGAGATTTCCTCCATCGCGACCGTATGGGCGAGATAACCGAGGCCCGACCCGCCCTCTTCTTCTTCCACAGTGAGACCCAACAAACCGAGCTCACCCAATTGGGGCCAGAGGTCGCGGGGAAACTCATTGGTCGAGTCGATCTCTGCCGCTCGCGGCGCAATTTTATCAGCCGTGAACGAGCGAACCGTATCGCGGATCATGTCCACGGTTTCGCCAAGATCAAAATTGAGAGTGGGATAATCGTTAGGGATCATGAAACTTCCTTAAGGCCTATAGATGCTGACCAGATCAGAAACGGTGAAGACGGTATAGACGCCGGGGCCCGTCGCACCACCAATGGCATACAATCGGCCCTCAGTGACAGCAACAGCTGCCCCATGACGAGGGGTCGCAAGCGGCTCAGCGCTCTCCCATCCCGTTCCAGCGCTGTTCAGCACATTGTGTTCACTGAAGGTACGCGGCGGCGACACCTGCTCTCCGCCGACAACATGGATGCGTCCATCCAGTACCGCTGCGCCAATGCCAGCGCGCGCCTCCGGCAATACAGGGCCCCGGCGCCACTTGCCGGTGGATGGGTCGAGAATATCCACTCGAGCTGATGGCGATCCATTCGGGTTCCGTCCGCCAATGGCATAGATCTCGCCTGCATGGACAGTGAGGGCCAGAGCAGAACGTTCTGCGGGAAGAAATGCAGACTGGACACTCCACTCTTCTACCATCGGGTCAAACACGAAAACACGGTTTGCTCGGGGCCCGACACCACCAACGACATAAAGCTTTCCATTGACCCCAACCATCTCATGCCAAGCGCGAGCACCCGGCATATCTGGTCCTCGGACCCAGACCCCGACGGCAGGATCAAATTGATAGAGAGCCGCGTTGTCCGGCCCGGGGCTCTCCGCTGTGTAGCCACCGCTCACATAAAGACGTCCATTGATTGACGCCATCGCGGCCTGTTGCAGTCCAAGTGGCAACGCGGGAAGCGCCCGCCATATATCGCCGATCGTGTCATAGGCATCAACAGAGGAGACTGGTTTGCTGATACCTGCCCCGCCGGCAATGTAGATCTCTTCGCCCAAAAGAGCAGACGCAGAAAATGCCCTTCCCGATGGACTTGGTGCTCCTTCGATCCACTCACCGGCTATCGCAGGCACGGCAATGAGAGACATCAGCCCTGCAAAAATCCAACTCCGAAACACTCTACGCATGAGGTACCTTTCTAAGAAAACTCACCCCTACAACAATACAATCGCGGCCAAGCCTAAAAACGCGAAAAACCCAACCACGTCCGTGACCGTCGTTACGAAGACGCTGGAGGCAACCGCCGGATCAATCCCAAATCGATCAAGGCCCAGCGGCACAAGAATACCTGCGAGCCCGGCGACGATCATGTTAATCACCATGGCAGCGGCAAGCACGCCTCCCAGAAGCGCGTCCTGAAACCAGAACGCGCCGACAGCGCCCATCAGGATCGCAAAGAGGACCCCATTTAAAAATCCGACAAGAACTTCACGTGTGATGATACGGCTTGTGTTGATCGGCACCAGATCCCGTGTTGCCAGCGCACGGACAGCGACCGTCATGGTCTGCGTTCCCGCATTCCCACCCATTGACGCCACAATCGGCATCAGGACAGCAAGCGCCACCATAGATTGAATTGTGCCTTCGAACAGGGCGATGACAACCGATGCTAATATCGCCGTGAGCAGATTGACGAACAGCCAGGAGAAACGATTGCGCGTCGTCTCCATGACAGTATCGGACACACTCTCCTCAGAAACGATACCACCCAGGCGACGGATATCTTCGCTCGCCTCATCAGCAATAACTGCGACAACATCATCCACTGTGACCACACCGACAAGACGTTCGTTCTCGTCAACGACAGCGGCGGAGATGAGGTCATACTTCTCAAACTGCAACGCCACATCTTCCTGGTCGGTCTCAGCAGGAATGAGTGTTTGCTCAACATCCATCAAGTCTTCGATAGGGACCGGCCTCTTGGTCCGCATAATTCTTGACAGGGGCACAGTCCCGATTGGCCGATAGGAAGGATCGACGACGAAAATTTCATAAAACTCGTCTGGCAAGTCCTGGGCTTCCCGGAGGTAATCGATGGTCTGACCCACATCCCAGAACGGCGGCACGGCGACAAGGTCGCGCTGCATGATCCGACCAGCGCTATCCTCGGGATATTCTAGTGAGCGCTCAATCGCGGCACGCTCCTGCGCAGGCACCTGCTCAAGCACTTCGCGTTGCTCTTCCGCCGGCATGTCTTCGAGAATGTAGACCGCGTCATCAGAGTCCATTTCCTGGACTGCAGCTGCAATGTCTTCTGGCGCCATGAGCTCAATGACGTCGTCGCGCACAGCCTCTTCAAGCTCACTGAGAACATCAGGCTCGAGGTCAGAGCCAAGCGCCTGAACCAGCGCCCTAAGTTCGTCCGAGCGGACCAGTTCCAATAGCTCTGCCTGGTCTGCAGGACGAAGCGGCATCACCAGCGACCGGACGGCCTCTTCATCTCCCCGATCCAGTGCACGAACGACCTCGCGCACAAAAGAGGGGGTTAGCGGCGTATCCCACTCCTCTGTCTGGCTGGAAAGCTGTGTTGTATCTGTCACGTGAGCCATGTCCCTGAAAGAGCGCCGATCAGATGCTAAACCGGTATGCGATCGAGGCCCGGTGCCCTGATTCACCCGTGGGCGGAGTGTGCGCGAAACAAGCCCCTTATGCTACCGCAGGCCCGGCGCAAGGGGAGAAAATCCACAAAAAAGCCGGAGCAAACCCCGGCTTTTTGTCAATCATGGTGCGGACGAGAAGACTCGAACTTCCACGGGTTTTACCCCACAGCGACCTCAACGCTGCGCGTCTACCAATTCCGCCACGTCCGCAAATCACATGACTGGTAGGAAGGCGCTCATGTAACAAATCAATGGCCAGTCGGCAAGCCTTCTCTTCGACACAAATCCGCTTTTAATTGCCTGAATTTGCTTGGCTTTTCAGCAATTAGATGCCGTCACCATCCATATTGATAGGCAAGTGGATGCCACACTCGTCCTTATCACTACCTTTCCAGCGGCCATCACGATAGTCGCCACCTTCAGGCACACGGTCTGTGCAAGGCATGCACCCGATAGACCGGTAGCCATCCTTCACCAATGGGTGCTTCGGCAGACGGTTGTCGATCAGGTACTGATTGAGCTCATCCTCGCCCCAGAAAGACAATGGGTTGATTTTGAACCGCGTCGCCCCTTGGTGCTGGACACCTTCAACGGCACGAACTGCCTCTTCTTCAATCGGATCCATCATGGTGCGCGTTGAGGTCTGGAAGCGCTTGCGTCCTGTGATTGACGCTCTAAATGGAGCCAAAGCCCGCTCAAGCGGCAGGACCTTGCGTACGAAACAACAAGCATCCTGGTCCTGATTCCACAAGCCACCATGGGGATCTTTTGCTTCAAGGTCTGCTGGAAGCGGACCGATCGCCCGAAGGTCGGTCAGGCCAAGTTTTTCCTGGAGCCGGTCGCGGTACCGCAACGTTTCCCCAAAAAGCTTGCCTGTGTTCAAAAAGAGAACTGGCACGGTCGGGTCGATCTCCGCCACCATATGAAGCAGAACAGCAGACTCAGCACCAAAGGATGACACAACGGCTATCTCGCCAGGAAACTCCTCTTTGATCAGCGCTTCCAGCAAAGGCCCGCCGACAAGCCCCGCATATTTCTCACGCAGGTCAAGCAGTTGAGCCGACGACACAGTTTCTGTGTCCATCATTGCCGGCCGTTTTTGTGCTTCCTTCAATTCAGCAACACTCATGACAGCCATCCTTGTTGATCAATGAAAGAATCTGTTTTTCGGGAAACTTCGTCCAGCGGCAGACCTTCTGCCCGCCACGCGTGACGCATCTCACCAATTTGATCCAAATGTCCTGCCCATTCCGGCCCGAACAGCAGCTCCAGATGTCGCCGCAAACGTCGCGCCAGACCCGGCGATTTGCCGCCCGTGGAGATTGTCATCGTGAGGTCACCACGCCGAACCATAGAGGGAACATGGAAATCACAGAGGGGCTTCACATCTTCTATATTGACCATCGCACCCGACAAGCGGGCACGGCTAGCAAGGTCCTCTCCCTCGGCATGCGGCAAGCCAGCGCCAAAGACGAGCTGGGCGGCTTTTAGGTCATCATCGTCTGGTCGATCACCAACCAAACGCTGCCCGGCCAGCGCCGTCAGCTCTTTGCAGGGCGCTGAGGAATATACACGTACGGAAGCGCCCGCTGCGTCCAGCAGCTCTAGGCGGTGCAATACCAACTCGCCCTCACCAACTAGGAGGACCACACCTGATCTGACATCGAATACGATGGGCAGCATTGAGCCTACCTCCGAACCGCCACCTGACCTTCCAGGCAGCCTTTATTGTCCACAGAGATAGGCTGGAAAATAACAAATTTCAACTATAGAACGTGAAATAGATTATATTACACAAAAAATAAGATGTTTAAATCAAGACGACATTACCGTCGGTCTATTAGCGCCAATGCGCAAAGATCCGGTTTTCTAGCGAATTGAACTCGTCTGATTGATCTTTTCTGTGATGGACACTGCAATCCGATCTTCCTGGACGACAATCTCGCCCCGTGCGATCGGAACATTATTGGCCATGATCCAGACTTCATCGTCCTGATGCGCATCCAATTCGATAACCGCACCCCGCCCCATCTTCAGAAGCTGATTGATGGGCATTTTCGAACGCCCTATGACGACCGAGAGCTCAACATATACTTTGTCTACAGCGTTCACTGATAGAGTTCCTATGACGAACAGAAAGGCGGGACACATCCCACACTTGGATCAAAAGGCAGTTTTTCATGCTAGAGTTAGCGCATGGTTAATCCCTTGAATACAGCCAAAAAAACAGCCGTTCAACCGCTGGACTGGATTGTCTCCGACACGCTGGTCCCCTATGCGGAAGCACTCAGTTTCATGGAACACCGCGCTGCGGAGATCGCTGCAGGCACCGCCAATGAGTGCGTCTGGCTGCTAGAGCATCCGCCGACCTACACAGCGGGCACGAGCGCCAAGTCCGAAGACCTGCTCACACCTAAGCGCTTCCCGGTATATGAAACCGGCCGAGGGGGCCAATACACCTATCATGGGCCTGGTCAGCGCGTAGGCTATGTGATGCTGAACCTGAAAGAGCGCGGTCCAGACGTTAGGGGGTTTGTCCGCAATCTCGAAGAATGGCTCATTCAGACCCTCGCAGTTTTCAATGTGAAGGGCGAACGCCGCGACGAGCGTGTTGGCGTCTGGGTCCGCCGTCCAGAACAAGGACCTTCAAAAGAAGACAAGATAGCTGCCATTGGGGTACGGGTACGAAGATGGGTGACGTTTCATGGGGTTAGCCTCAACATCGACCCTGACCTAGAACACTTCTCAGGCATTGTCCCCTGCGGCGTATCTGAGCACGGCGTTACGAGCCTGGAAGATCTCGGACAGATCGCCTCTACCGCAGAAGTAGACATGGTTCTGAAGCAGAAGTTCGAAGAGGTTTTTCAGAGCGCTTCATAACGAACCCGGCCCGCGATCAATATGCCACCAATACCCAAGGCAATTGAGGCGAACCAGAAAAATCCACCAAGCAGCGGTACACCTGCCCCCGCCCAAAGGACTAGTGCGCCGACCACCACCAGAGCAAGACGCCGACCCGGGCCGTCCCCAAATTCAAGGCCTGCCAGGTCAACCAGAAAGCCGCCAAGGATAATGGCCGCCGTGACCATACCCGCACCGAAAACGACCCCATAAAGCACGATCAAAAGAAAAGCAAATGGCAGGCCGATAATGGTGAACGCAGCAAACACGGCAACAACCGGAAGCCCGAGCATCCAGACAAGACCATAAAATATGGCGAGCGCGGGGCTATCAACCGCGGCCAGCTGAAGCTTGTCAGACCAGCGTGGTGCCAGAAAAACCAAGATGCCCGCAAAGATGGCCAGTATCAGGGCACCAGGAAGCGTGAGCTCAAGCGTTACATTGTCTGATCCCGGGTCTTCCCAACGGCCACGCCAATCCTCAGGCGTTTCCGGCGCCACGCCACCCTCATCTGAGAAGAAGTGACTTTCTGTCTCCCCCTCTACACGTGCGTCCTCCGCTATTTCGGCTGATGAGCTTGTGTAATAGGAGAGGTTTCCATTAATTTCTGTGTCCGGGCCCAAGACCAGGTCCACAGCCCAGACAGAAACATCTCCGTCTACCGGCCCATTGAGCAAGACAGACTGCCCGCGAATATCCAGATCACCATAAACCGTCCCATCAACAACGATGCGTCGGCCCGCAAGCCAGACATCACCATCAACGGTCACATCATCCGCAATGACAATCGAGTCGCCTGACGCGCGCAGATCGCTGTCAACATTTTCTGAGATAACAACGTCTGCTCCAGCCAGAAACAGGGCTTCCTCACTCTGCCACCGAACAGCCGATTCCTCGGCCATCGCCAAACTTGGAGACAGCATCAACACAAAGAGGAGAGAAGCAAGCGCGGTCCGTATCATGTGTGTGGGTTCCAGACTGATCATACAGACATACTATATCTAAGCATTAAAGTAGAAAGAACAACGCCCGCCAGGACAAGCCAAGCGGGCGCTGAAGACAATTCGAGCAAAACCATCACTCAAATTCGATGATCACCTCATCGACCTGAAGACTGTCGCCAGCCGCCGCTGAAATCTCAGCAACAACACCATCGCGTTCAGCGCGCAAGATATTTTCCATCTTCATCGCTTCAACAACAGCGAGGGTCTGCCCTACTTTCACTTCCTGGCCGACTTCCACATTGATGGAAACCACCAGACCAGGCATTGGGCAAAGGAGGTACTTGGAAGTATCCGCCTCAACCTTCTCTGGCATGAATTGTACAAGCTCATGCGCGGTTTTCGTGCGGACCGCCGCGTTCACGGTCGAGCCGCGATAGGTGAGGTTGTAGCCCTGAAGACCGCGGGCACGTTCGGCCTGCAGCACGATCGGATCACCATCGATGACGCCTTCGAAGACGACATCACCTGGACGCCATTTGCTGGCGACGGTGTGGCGACTACGCTCGCTGCCATCTTCGTTCTGCAGAAAGACAACCAATTGGTCCTCCTCCGGCTCCGTCCGCAGGTGAATGGTGTGCTCTTTGTCGAGCGCCACGACCCAGTCTTCAGGCAGGAAGCGGGGTCGGTTCGGCAGCTGCCCGGTAATTTCCGTCGCACGCAGCGCATGGATCTCATTCATGAACGCTGCAGCGAGAACGAGCTTATCTGCCCGTTCCGGTGAAACAGCTACGCCTTCAAACCCGTCAGGATATTCCTCGGCGATAAAGCCCGTATTTATGTTCCCCGACCGGAAGCGCTCATGCTCCATGATCGCACCAAGGAACGGGATATTGTGCTGGATACCTTCAATATAGAAAGAATCCAACGCGACAGACATTGCATCAACCGCTTCTTCCCGCGTCGCGGCGTGGGTACAGAGTTTCGCAATCATCGGGTCGTAATAGAGGGAAATCTCGCCCCCTTCATAAACGCCGGTATCGTTCCGAACAGTCACCCCGTTCTCTGAGGTTACTTCTGCTGGTGGCTGATAACGGCTCAAACGGCCGATCGACGGCAGGAACCCACGATAGGGATCTTCAGCATAAATCCGGCTTTCAACCGCCCAGCCATTGAGCTTCACGTCGGACTGCTTGATCGACAGTTTCTCGCCTGCGGCAACCCGGATCATCTGTTCCACCAGATCAATGCCGGTAATGAGTTCCGTTACAGGGTGCTCAACCTGAAGGCGGGTATTCATCTCAAGGAAGTAGAAATTCTTGTCCTTGTCGACAATAAATTCAACCGTACCTGCGCTCTGATAGTTGACGGCTTTCGCGAGCGCGACGGCCTGCTCACCCATCTTTTTGCGTGTGACCTCATCAAGAAACGGGCTTGGCGCTTCTTCAATCACCTTCTGGTTGCGACGCTGGATGGAACACTCCCGCTCCCCCACATAAATCGCATCAGTGCCATCAGCCAACACCTGAATTTCAATGTGACGTGGTTCGATGACAAACTTCTCAATAAAGATGCGATCATCGCCAAAGCTCGACACAGCTTCGTTGATCGCAGATTGAAACCCCTCAGCTACATCGTCTGCAGACCAGGCAATGCGCATGCCCTTCCCGCCGCCGCCAGCGGAAGCTTTCATCATCACCGGGTAGCCGACGTCACCAGCAATTTTCAATGCCTCTTCCGTGTCCTTGATGACACCAAGATGGCCCGGAACCGTATTCACTTTTGCTTTGTCGGCAAATTTCTTGGAGGCAATCTTATCGCCCATCACCTCGATGGCTTCGACATTTGGACCGATGAAGGCAATGCCTTCTTTTTGAAGCAATTCGGCAAATGCTGCGTTTTCTGACAGAAAGCCATAGCCCGGATGAACCGCTTCCGCGCCGGTATCTTTTACAGCTTGGAGAATTTTCTCCATCACCAGATAAGATTCAGCAGACGGCGCAAGCCCAATGGCAACCGCCTCATCAGCCATCTCCACATGCAGCGCATCTTTATCAGCATCGGAATAGACAGCAACTGTCGCGATGCCCATTTTCTTAGCCGTCTTCATCACACGGCAGGCAATTTCGCCTCGATTGGCGATCAGGATCTTCTTAAACATTTGATCGCCCCCTTAAAGCGGAATGTTGTCGTGTTTTTTCCAAGGATTTTCGAGTTCTTTGTCTCGCAACACTGCCAGCGCCCGAGCAATCCGAGGTCGCGTATTGTGAGGCATGATGACCTCATCAATATAGCCGCGCTCAGCCGCCTTAAACGGGTTCAAGAAACGGTCTTCATACTCGGTGGTGTGGGCGACGATTTTCTGCTCGTCATCAATGTCCTTACGGTGGATAATTTCCACCGCGCCCTTCGCACCCATTACGGCTACTTCCGCCGTTGGCCAGGCATAGTTCACATCACCGCGCAGATGCGTCGACGCCATCACAACATAGGCACCGCCATAGGCTTTACGTGTAATCACTGTAATCTTCGGCACGGTTGCTTCGGCATAGGCGTAGAGCAATTTTGCACCGTGCTTGATAAGCCCGCCATATTCCTGTGACGTCCCAGGCAAGAAGCCGGGAACATCCACCAATGTGACAATCGGAATATCAAAGCAGTCACAGAAGCGAACGAACCGGGCCGCTTTCCGACTGGCATCACTGTCCAACACACCGGCGAGCGTCATAGGCTGGTTGGCGACAATGCCAACGGTCCGGCCTTCAATACGTCCAAATCCAGTGATGATGTTCTTCGCAAAACTCTCCTGGATTTCAAAGAAGTCCCCCTCATCAATGAGCTTGAGCACCAACTCTTTCATGTCATAGGGCATGTTGGGGTTGTTGGGGATTAGCGTGTCGAGAGAAGGCTCAACGCGATCCTGATCATCAAAGAACGGCCGCTCAGGCACATCAGATCGATTGGAGGATGGCAGGTAGTCGATCAAGCGACGAACCTGGCTCATCGCCACCACATCATTTTCAAAAGCGCCATCGGCAACAGAAGATTTGGTGGAATGAACGGATGCGCCGCCCAGTTCTTCAGAGGTCACTTCCTCATTGGTCACCGTCTTAACCACATCTGGGCCTGTCACGAACATGTAAGACGTATCTTTGACCATGAAGATGAAGTCCGTCATGGCAGGTGAATAAACGTCACCGCCCGCGCAAGGCCCCATGATCACGGAAATCTGCGGAATGACGCCTGATGCCAACACATTGCGGCTAAACACTTCTCCATAACCGCCAAGCGCATCCACGCCCTCCTGGATGCGCGCCCCGCCGGCATCAAACAGGCCGATAATCGGCGCACCCATTTTGAGCGCCATATCCTGAACCTTGTTGATCTTCTTCGCGTGGTTGCGCGACAGCGACCCCCCCATGACCGTGAAGTCTTTGGCAAAGAGGTAGACCGGACGTCCATTGACGGTGCCCCAGCCGGTGACAACACCATCGCCGGGCACCTTCTGGCTGTCCATGCCGAAATCGTAGCAATCATGCTCAACGAACATGTCGAACTCTTCGAAGCTGCCCTCATCCAGCAACAGGCTGATCCGCTCACGAGCTGTGAGCTTTCCCTTGCTGTGTTGAGCGTCGATCCGCCGCTCGCCACCACCTAATCTGGCCACGGCGCGTCGTTCTTCTAGCTGACGAATAATCTCTTTCATGAAGCCCCCTCTGTGCTGCTCGGGGCACATCCCCAAGAGCCGGCTTATTGTTTTGGAAGACCACCTTAGACGAATGCTACCCAGGCTTCCAAAGCCGCCCGGTCCGGGTCCGTAAGGCGCTTTGAATAGCACCGAAAACGCCCATTTGCCAATGGGTTATCGCCTTTTCATGGAGATCAGCAAAGGGCGTCAGATGACGTAGCGACTTAGAGGAGTTCCAGATACTTCGCGGTCGCATTCAGCATCTTTCGACGCCCTTCAAGACGCGCCTGAGCCTCGTCATCCCATCCCCAGCGCTCTGCCTGCCAGGCTTCATCCAGATGGGCCAAATCATGGGCCTGGTCAGCAGTGATGTGGGAATCCAACAAGGCGAGGCCCAATACCAGCGAGCCGCATAGGGAAACGACCTGATGAAGGCCTGCCAGCTCAAATACCGCCCTGACTGCCACAATATCCCCCAGTCGCGCCAACGCTTCTGGTGGTTGTTCCTTGAAAATGACACCTGAAGCCAATTCGAGGCGTACCTGATACCTCCCATCCAGCCAATCGAGCAAAGGATCCCATTTTTCTGACTGAAACGTGACCAGGCTCTCTGGCTCATCTGCCCGATAGCAAACAAGGTCGGATCCGCCAAAAGCCGCAATTTCGTCGACAACCTCGTCTTTTCGAGGCACCACACGGTCAAGAGCCGTGTTAGCAAGCTTTGTAACCAGCATCGTTTCGGGAACAATGTGCCTTTCCTGGGCGTTCCACTCCTCAGCAATCACGTTCCCAAGGGCGGCAGTGGGAACTGTGAGCGCAGCCCTCGCTGGCGTTTTGATAGGGCGACCATCGAGTTCGATGATAAAACCATCGTCAGCTGCTCGCGAAGTTGCCTCTTCATAGAAACGTTTCCGCAAATTACCTGTTGCTGCATCACCTGGGTGCGACACAAACCTGTCTGCCTTCAGAATTTTCTCATTATCGTCCGTCACAACCGATCTCACTTAAACGGAGAGGTCAGAATGTCACCAATCCCCTTGACAATTGCCCCTGCCCCCTGTGTCACAGCACCAGCACCAGACTCAATTGTCTCATTGATCCCCCCTGCGCCTGCCTTTCCACCATTGATAATATTCA
>NZQM01000128.1 GCA_002695905.1 Parvibaculum sp. | reverse complement strand
CCCGCGCAGCGTAGACATGATGCTTTGAAGGGGGTCGATCTGTGTCGCCCATTCACCTTTGAAATCTGACAGGAATGCCCGCCTCGAAATACCTGCTTTTGGCTCCTCGTTGAAACTCGCCCAGTGCAATTGCTCACGATAGGGAAGGTTACGTAGATCGCATATATAGGCATGAACTTGATCAGCTTCGTTGACGTCATAACCTCTAAGGTGCCAAGCACCACGACATGAAACACTCCTCGCACCGACGGCGTATTTTTGGCTGTCAGTTTTGTACTTCGATAGAACCTCAGGCGCAAAGAAAGCGGGCGACAACTCGAATGGTAGCGTATTACCTTCAGTTTGAAAGTAATTGGTTGATGCGCTTGGGTCAGTGGAAATATTGGCTAGACGGTTATTGCGCCAATCATGCGCCAAGAATTCAACGTACTTTTTGGTGCTCCGACCGGACCATCGATCTCTCATGTCGGAGAGCACCTCGCCTTTTTCCCTCGTATTTCTGACAAGCTGAAATCCACGAGTGTAACCGGCAACTCCAGCCACTATTTTTTGGCGATAGACTAAAGCCTCACCTTTCCCTCCTAAGTCCTCAGGCCCTTCGGGCCAACCCGAGAATCCATTGCGCCTAAAAAGAGTGTAATCAAACATTCGAAGCAACGATGAGTCGGAAGCGGCTAGGTATTCCTCAAGGGGAGCCCTCTTGAATGAAACCAATGCAACGTCGGCAGCGTCCTGGTCTCGGGTGGTGATCGAAACAACCGGATCGATATCGCCGTGTTCATCAAAACAGCAATAGGCTTGATGTTCCGGGATCCAGTGAATACCTGACAGATGAACGTATTCTTGCAGTACTTCTATCGGAGGCTCAATTCCGCCAGTCCAACCTTCGAAGGTCCGGCAAAATACAAGCTGTTTGGCGGCTTCAAGTGTTTTGGATCCGGCGCCATGCATGTCACGCTCGATCCACGTATCACCGCCATCAAATCGAGACACGTAATTCGCAACATTATTGAACGGATTGCAACTCCAGGAAAGAAGGTCGTCCTCATCAATGGGTTCAAGCGCTTCATTCGCCACGACAGCACTATGGATAAACGTACTTTCTCCGGAGCCATAAACTATGATCTCATCCTCAAGTGCGTTCTTCCGAAGCAACTCTAAGTGTTGGCCACCCTCAATCCAACGAGCATAATCCTCCTTGCCTGCTGGAAATTGATCAACAAGGGCAATGGCCTTAACAAGCTGTGTGTGGGCATAGCTGGTCATGCAGCCTCCAAAAATCGAGCGTTCGAGTTTCGCAACACTAACAGAATATCAAAATTCTGCTTTTGGTAAGGGTAGCTCACCCCTTCTCAGCCCGGAGGGTGTACATGAACGGCAGGTTGGTGCGGTCCGCAGGCATCCGGTAGAGACCGTTGCCGGCATCCTCCAGAAAGTCCCAGACCTTGACCATGGTCGTGTCATGCTCTTTGAGCTCGGTGATGCGAAGCCCCGCCTTGATAAGCGCGCTCACGACTTCGCCGAGCGTATGGTTCCACTGCACCGTGTCATTATGTTCTGTGACAGCATTGGGGTCCGCATAAGACCCCGCCTCGTGCAGCGCCAGGCCTTCTTTCGGTGTGAAATAGTCATAGCCCGGTTTGAAATCTTCATCCCAGATCCACTCGGTCGGGTGAAACTCCACAAAATAAAATTCACCCCTGGGCTTTACGAGATCCGCCATGACCCTCGCCCAGGCCTCAATATCCGGCAGCCAACAGATCGCACCAATGCCCGTATAGACAATGTCATATTGGCGGCCGAGAGCCTCTGGCGCGTCATAGACATTGGCGACAACGAACTCGGCCTCAACACCAATCTCTGTGGCGATTTCCCGCGCGGCTGCAATCGCTGTTTCAGAGAAATCTAAGCCGGTGACTTTCGCGCCAGCCCGCGCCCAGGAGAGCGTATCGAGCCCGAAGTGACATTGCAGGTGGACCAAGTCTTTGCCACTGACATCGCCGATGGCATCCAATTCGCCATTCACGAGAGACGAGCGTCCCGCCTTGAAAGCCTCCATGTCATACATAGAGGAGCGCACATGGATCGATGCCCGTTCATTCCAGCTCGCTTTATTGAGCTCCAGCCATTTGTTGGACATGACATTCCCGTACTCACCGCACACTTGTCATTCTCGGGCTTGATCCGAGAATCCATAGTGAGCTGAAAGGCTCTATGGACCCTCGTGTCAAGCACGAGGGTGACAGTTTTGTGTTGAAAAACACCCTTCTATTCAAACCAGATCGGCGCGGATCAAAGCCGAGAATGACAACCGAGTCAAAAAAGCCCAGGCACTTTCGCACCCGGGCTCTTGCTCTTGTCACGCATCCGAACGGAAAACCGCCACCCCAACTAACCAGAGGCACTTTTCCTGGATGCGTTCCGACGTCCTGAGACCTTAAGACGCGAACTGCTGCATCCGGCCTTTGATGATTTCTTCAGCTTCGCGCACGATGCCGCCAACAAGCTCATCGCAGGTTGGAATGTCGTGAATGAGGCCAGCAACCATGCCGCAGGACCAAGCGCCTGCTTCCATCGTGCCTTCCTGCATGATTTTCGGATACACACCACCGACAAACTCCGCAACATCTTCAATGGTTGTTGCGTCGCCTTTTTCTTTTTCAACCTCGAGCATTTTCTCTACAGCCGGGTTGTTGAGCACACGTTCTGTGTTGCGCAATGGGCGCATGATGAGACGGGTGTCGAGCTCAGAAGCCTGAACCAGCGCGTCTTTCACGTTCTGGTGCACAGGCGCTTCTTTCGTCGCGATAAAGCGCGTGCCCATATTGATGCCGTCCGCACCAAGGGCGAGAGCCGCCACCAACTGCTGGGCATTGCCGATGCCGCCGGACGCCACAAAAGGAATCTTCAATTCTTCCGCCGCACGGGGAAGCAGGATCATGTTCGGGATGTCGTCTTCACCCGGGTGACCACCGCATTCAAAGCCGTCAACACTCACCGCGTCACAGCCAATGCGCTCTGCTTTGAGCGAGTGACGCACAGAGGTACATTTGTGAATGACCTTGATGCCCGCTTCTTTCAGCGCTGGCAGATAGGCTTCCGGAGACCGGCCAGCGGTTTCCACGATCTTCACCCCGCCATCAACGATGGATTTGATGTAGCCCGGATAATCAGGCGCGGCAAAACCAGGCAGGAAGGTGAGGTTCACACCGAACGGCTTGTCGGTCATGCCCTTGCACTTCTCTATCTCTTTAGCGAGATCTTCCGGCGTGCGCTGGGTGAGGCCGGTGATGATACCGAGGCCGCCTGCATTGGACACAGCCGCCGCCATTTCGGCAAAGCCGACATAGTGCATGCCGCCCTGAATGACGGGATGCTCGATACCGAACATTTCAGTGATTTTCGTTTTCATGTGGCTCTCCCTGCCCTTTAAGTCTTATCTGTTGGCCGGGATTATGGTCAAAGACAGGGGGTGGCGCCAGTCTTTCCCTGACCGTAATTGACAAGGAATCTGATCAAATTTGGACGGGAGGGTCCTTGATTACCGGCGCAACCGAGCCAAAAGTGCCGCAGTCGGATAACCATCTGCAGGCAGACCCTGCGCCACTTGCCAGTTCCTCAGCGCCTTGCGACTGTTACCGCCAATAATGCCGTCGACCCCACCTGTGTCATAGCCTTTGGCGGTGAGGAGGCGTTGTAGTTCCTGAAGCTCCATGCGCCCCAGCGGCCGGTCATCTGTTGGCCACGCTCCCACAATCTGCCCTTTCCCTCGAAAGCGGTCCGCGAGCAGGTTCACTGCCAGCGCGTAAGACGTGGAATTGTTGTAGCGCAGGATCGTACGGAAATTGTTCCGCACCAAAAAGGCAGGGCCCTTGTGCCCGGCGGGCAGAATGAGCCGTGCTTTCAGATCATCCCGGCGAAGTGCCCCGCCCTGCGCCCCTGTGATACCAAGCACCGCCCATTCGCCCATGGTCTTCTCAACACCCGCATCCGCCAATGCATAGTCGAAATTGCGGGGCAATTTTACTTCGCCCCCCCAGGTGTCGCCGGTTTGGAACCCTGATTGTGCGAGATAGTTTCCAGCAGAGCCCAGCGCGTCCCCAATCGTGTTCCAAATGTCGCGTTTGCCGTCACCATTAAAGTCGACTGCATGGGCATTATAGGTTGTCGGGATAAACTGCGTGTGGCCCATGGCGCCGGCCCAGGACCCGGTCATGGCTTCCGGCGTAATATCGCCCCGCTGCAAAATCTTGAGCGCAGCGAGCAATTGCTCACGCCCGAACTTGGTGCGACGACCATCATAGGCGAGCGTCGAGAGAGCCTGGGTCACCCTGTGGTTGCCCATGAAAGCGCCATAGCCGGTTTCCAGCCCCCAGATCGCAACCAGCACTTCCTTGTCCACCCCATAGCGGTCCTCAAGACGGCTAAGCAATGTTCTATAGGCGCGGAGTTTCTCCTGACCGTTAGAGACTCGTGTGTCGGATATGGCAGATGCCAGATAGTCCCACACAGGCCGCACAAACTCCGGCTGATTATTGTTCGCATCGACCACTTTAGGGTCCGGGCGCACGCCCCGCATCGCTCGGTCAAAGACGGTGCCAGAAATTCCTGCTGCCAGTGCTTCCTGGCGGAAGTCAGTCAACCAGCTTGCAAAAGCCTCGTCTACAAAGCCAGGTGGTGGGTTCGGGATGGGCGCGGAAGCGGTCGCCGGAGACACAATTGAGACACAAAAACCCGCAAAAAGAAGACTCAAACTCCGAAACATGCGCATATCCTCATGGCAATGATACGAACCGCTAACGCTTTTCTCCGACAATAAAGCCTATGACCGTCGAAAACGACAGAGATAATCACCCACTGGCAGACGTCGCAGGTGTGCGCAGCACCATCCTGCCGTCTTTAAGCCCCCAAAGGCGTTTCGCCCTGGTCGGCTGGGCCGTCATGATGGTGTTAATCGCCGCTCTTTCAATATGGCCAGAAGGTGTTGTGTCCGACCGTCACCATCTCGACAAGGTGGGACACTTCGCTGCCTATGCGGCATTAGCGTTTCTACCAACGCTTTTTGCGTCATCACTACGTCAGGCCCTCGCCATCGCAACAGGGGTTTGTCTCATCGGCTTAAGTCTGGAAGCGGCGCAGTTCCTACTCCCAGGTCGTGTCCCTTCTCTGCTGGACGCTACAGCCAATCTGGCAGGCGCCATTGTTGGCACCGGCGCGGGCTTTGTCGCGCGGCCCTTCCTCAAACAGGTTTTGAGAGAAATCAGCGCCTAATTCTCTTCGGCGACCCGACCATAGACATCGTCAAAGCGCACAATATCATCTTCCCCGAAATAGGACCCGGTCTGCACTTCAATAATGCTGAGCGGCTCACTGGTGAGGTTGCGCAGTCGATGCTTCGTTTCAACAGGTATGTAAATCGACTCATTGGCACGCAGCGTCTGCACCTTGTCGCCAACAGTCACTTCAGCTTCCCCGCTCACCACAACCCAATGCTCCGAGCGCTTGTGGTGCATTTGAAGGGAAAGAGAGGCGCCCGGCTTAACCATCAGATGCTTCACCTGATGGGTGTCGCCTTGATCCAACCCTTCATAGAAGCCCCAGGGCCGATACACCTTCGTGTGCGCGTGATGTTCGCTGCGCCCAGAGGACGAGATATCTTTCACCAGGAGTTTCACATCCTGGACACGGTCGCGCGGCGAAATCATCACCACATCACCCGTCTCAACAACAACCAGGTCTTTGATCCCCACTGCGGCAATCAGGTTATTTTCAGCCCGGATATAGCTGTTCTGAGCGTCGAGCTGCAGCACGTCACCTGCCAGCACGTTACCGGCTTTGTCTTTCTGCCCAATTTCCCAAAGCGCCGACCAGCTGCCAATATCGCTCCAGTCCATATCCACGGGGATGACTGCTGCAGACTGCGTGTGTTCCATCACCGCATAGTCGATGGAGTCGGATGGACACTGTCCAAATGCCTCCTCGTCCAACCTGAAGAAATCATAATCTTTCGCACCAGACTTCACGGCTTCTGCTGCATGGATGCGAATTTCGGCGCAATGTTCCGCCATTTCGGCAAGGATCTGATCCGCCCGGAACATGAAAATACCCGCGTTCCAATAATACCCGCCCTCGGCGAGATATTCTTTCGCCCTCTCAAATGAAGGTTTTTCCACAAAGCGCGCAACATCCCGACCGCGTCCACCCTCCAGCAGATCGCCTTCCTTGATGTACCCATATCCCGTTTCAGGACCTGTGGGGATAACACCAAAAGTGACAAGACGGCCGTCTGCCGCAAGCTTGCTTCCCTCGTCAATCGCTGATCTGAAAGCAGCCTGGTCTCCAATGTGATGGTCTGCGGGCAGAATCAGCAACACCGCATCCTTATCTTGAGACAGAGCAATCTCCGCAGCAACGGCGGCCGCAGGCGCCGTATTTCGCCCCATCGGCTCCAACACATGAACCAGGGAGTCCATTCCCAGCTCCTGCATCTGCGCAGCGATGATAAACCTGTGCTCTTCATTGGAAATGATCATAGGCGGGGCAAAAACCGAGCTATCTGTCACCCGATCTGCTGTTTCCTGTAACATGGCCCGGTCTGAGACCAGAGGCAGCAACTGCTTTGGATAAAGCGCACGCGACGTGGGCCACAAACGAGACCCTACGCCCCCAGACAAAATGACCGGGAATACCTTCATCGTCAGAACTCTCCGCATTGGACAGAAAACAAGGCCTACGAGACCTGCGCGCACACTACCCCATCCCCCGCGCGGACGGAAAGTCCTAGCTGCTTTTCTGCCCTGGCCGGGGACAACAGGTCGCAATTGTCGTTAATTCAGCCCCCTGACAGGATCATTTTGGGTTTATACGCCGTCAAAACGGCCTCACAGCCGAATTACGTCACAATTTGGTAGGCCGTTGATTGTAAACTTCGGCCAACCGCGTGCGGCGGACATAAGAAACAGCGCCTTTTGGCGACGAAGAGACGAAGAGATGAGGCTGAAGCGTTGACATCTAAAATCAGAAAAGTTGTCTTTCCGGTAGCCGGCCTGGGAAGCCGTTTCCTGCCCGCCACAAAGTCGATCCCCAAGGAAATGCTCCCAATCGTTGATCGGCCGCTCATCGACTATGCCGTCGAGGAGGCACGACAAGCTGGGGTAGAACACTTCATCTTCATCACCGGTCGCGGCAAAGGTGCGATCGAAGACTATTTCGATCACGCATTCGAACTAGAGACAACATTGAGCGAACGAAGCAAAAGAGAAGCGCTGGCGGCCCTCTCAACAACACAACTCCGCCACGGCGCGGCAAGCTTTGTCCGCCAGCAAAAACCATTAGGCCTCGGCCATGCCATCTGGTGCGCGCGCGACATCATAGGCGATGAGCCGTTTGCCGTTATCCTGCCAGACGAATTGGTCCGTCACGAGCGGGGCTGTCTTGCCCAAATGGCGGACGCCTGGAATGAAAAAGGAGGCAACATTGTCGCTGTGGCTGAGGTGCCAGACGACCAAACCTTCCAGTATGGCATCGTCGCACCGGGAGCAGACGACGGCCGCGTTGCTGAAGTCAAAGGTCTAGTCGAAAAGCCTGCAGCCGGAACTGCACCGTCAAACCTGGCAATGACCGGTCGCTATATTCTCTCGCCCGAAGTGTTTGAAAAACTCAAAGACGGAAATCTGGGCGCGGGCGGTGAAATCCAGCTGACCGATGCCATGGCGAAAACCATCGGTGACGTTCCCTTCCACGCAGTACGGTTCAAAGGTGAACGGTTCGATTGTGGCGACAAGGCGGGATACTTAGCTGCTAATCTTGCCTATGGACTGGCGAGGGAGGACATTGGCCCACGGCTCATTGAGCTGATGCCTCAGATTAGAGGCGATTTAAAGCGCTGATCTCAGGCGGACACCCACAACCTCACGCGAGAAGCTAAGATCAGCAATGCTCGAGTCTCGCTCGTCATAGCCGACGAACACGCCGATCGAGAAAACCTGGTCAATCAGGTAATCAATGCCGACCGCCACCCCATAAATCTCATCTTTGCGGACCGAACCCGCAAAGTCTTCTTCCGTATAGTCCAGGTCTAGACTGGCAACGAGATTACGGAGGAACTCATGGTCCACCCCAACGCCAAGTGTTTGCCTTTGAAAAGCCGACGCACCACCAGACGTTGTGTCTTCGATCGCTGTATCTGCGCTAAAGCGAAGGGTCGTGAGCGGCGTAACATACCAATCAACCGACGCGCCATAGGCCACGCCCGAAACTGGTGAGAAACTGGGATCATCGAAGGATTGTTCCTGATACCCGGCAAATACCTCACCGGTAGCAAGGCTCCCCAACTCAAATGAAGCCCCCGCAACAATTTCATATCCATCACTGTCGCGATTGACCGCTACTGCGGGCGTGTCCAGATCATAGTCTCGTTCATTGTAGGTGCCGCGCAGGAAGACGATCGTATCCCCGACGAGTTGATAGCCAACCTGGACCGCGGTCTCCAGCACACTGCGGTCCCGGTCGTCATTCTCATCCAAACCACCCCCAATAAGCGGGGTGTCATCAAAGTCTAAGTCCGTATATCCCGCGTCCACATCAACGGACAGTCGGTTGATGCGCTGGGTGAGCCCGATCGATCCATCAAAAATTTTATATTTCGTCGGTTCGGCTGCGGAACCGACTTCTTCGGGCCCACCGCGATTCACGGTGAGCGCACCATAGAGCAGCCCAACACGCACCTGCGTATCCCTCAGCACATCAACCCCGCCGGATGCACCCAACGTCCAGTCAGTCGCATCTTCGCTGCCTGCGGATGCATAAAGGCTCTGCTCAAGATCTGCTTCCAATCGCAAGGAATGGCTCGCCCAATCTGACTCAAAAACAACGTTCGGATTAATCTCAGTGACAAAATCGCTGACCTCGCCTGTATCAGAGGCGAAAACATTGCTGTCATAGGTTTCTGAAACTGTGAGGGAAGGACGCAACACAAAGCTCCCGACCCGCACGCCCTGTGCCGTGTAACCATCATATTGACGCTCAGCGACGCCTTGCCCCCGGATGTCTTCTGCATACACACTGCTGTTCAAGATCATTGCAGCGGCAACGGAGCCAAAAGCCGCCATCCATAAGGGCCTACTCGACTTCTCAAAAAACCAGCGATTTTCTGCTACGTGGCGCATCCATTAATCATCGGCCCAAATGGTTACCGGAAAGCAAATGATGCACTTGTACAGCCCGCCCGCGTCTCTGCTATAAACCCCAGAGACATAAAGACAGCGGCGTCAGAGTGCGCCCTAACGAACAGAAACCGCAGAATAGGCCGACCTGGGCCCCGGATAGTAGATAATGGCGAGCAAAGACCCACACCCCTACCTCGTGACAGCGCGCCGGACGCTGACGCTGGAAATCGAGGGAATTGAGGCCCTAATCGCCTCTTTGGGAGAGCCATTTATTAACGCCGTTGAGACCATGGGGACGGCCTCCGGTCGCGTCATCGTCTCTGGCATTGGTAAAAGCGGCCATATCGGCAAGAAGATCGCAGCGACCCTCGCCTCAACAGGTACACCTGCCAACTTTGTGCACGCAGGCGAAGCAAGCCATGGCGATCTCGGCATGATTACCAAAGATGACGTCGTGCTAGCGCTATCCTGGTCGGGCGAAACAGCCGAGCTCCGGGATCTCATCAGCTACACGAAACGCTTTGCTATCCCGCTGGTTTCCATGACCTCTGGCAGCGAGAGCGCGCTAGCCGAAGCAGCTGACATCGCTCTTCTCTTGCCCAAAGTCGCTGAAGCCTGCCCTAACGGTCTCCAAGCACCAACGACATCCACCACAATGCAGCTGGCGCTGGGCGACGCTCTTGCCACCGCTTTATTGGAGCGGAATGGGTTCGACACCAATAACTACAAAGACTTCCATCCCGGCGGTAAGTTAGGGGCCATGCTAACTCACGTTAGCGACATCATGCATAGCGGCGGCGAACTTCCTGTAACCTCGCCCGATACACTTATGAGCGACGCTCTGGTCATCATGACCCGAAAGGGGTTGGGCTGCATCGGAGTAATCGATGCAGAGGGTGAGTTGATCGGCCTTATTACCGACGGCGACCTGAGACGTCATATGGGAGCTGATCTGCTCTCCAAGCCTGTGTCAGAGATAATGACCGCTGATCCAAAAGTGCTAGCACCTTCCACCCTCGCATCAGAGGCACTAAGCATTCTGAACGAAAGCCAGATCACCAGCATCTTTATTGTCGATGAAGACAAGCCGGTCGGCCTGGTTCACATCCATGATTTCCTTCGTGCTGGTGTCATTTAAGAGCTCCAGGCATCGAATAAACCCCTGTTTTTCAGGAGAAACGTTCGATTCGGAGGAATGTGCGACATAGACGTTCATTTCCGCGCAAAACGCCCAATGTAATTGACAATCATTCTTAAAGTTCGTAATACTTCTGTTAGACGAAAATGACAGGCATTCGCATGTACGCATGTATTTGTAACGCTTTGAATGACGAGAAGGTAGATAACGCTCTAAGCCAGGGCGCGACAACCGTTTCTGACGTCTTCAAACATCATGGATGCTCACCCCGGTGTGGTTCCTGCGTCAATCACATGCGGGCGAAAGTTCGCACCGCCTCGCAATTGCAGGCCATTGGAACGGGGTCTCCGGATCTTGCAATCGCGGCTGACTAACAAGTCACCTAAAGCCTTGTTTTCCTGAAGAAATTTCGAGATTGTGCCCGAAAGGCTGAACGTTCGAGACGTGGGCCATTCTGCACTTTCGTCCTGAAGGAGACCATCATGCAAGGCGACAAAAAAGTTCTCGAGTTCCTCAATGGTGCCCTCAAGCTGGAACTGACAGCAATCAACCAGTATTTCCTTCATGCACGCATGTTCGACAATTGGGGTCTCAAACGCCTCGGCAAGGTCGAGTACGAAGAATCCATCGATGAGATGAAGCATGCGGACACACTGATTGAGCGCATTCTCTTTCTGGAAGGCCTTCCAAATCTGCAGGATCTGCATCGTCTGCGCATCGGCGAAGATGTGAAGGAATGCCTGGAGTCAGACCTGGCCGCTGAGCATGACGGACACAAGTTCTACAAAGAGGCAATCGCCTATTGTGAGAGCGTTTCCGACTATGTGTCCCGCGAGATTTTCGAGCGCATTCTGGAAGACGAAGAAGAACATATCGACTTCCTGGAAACTCAGCTTGATCTGATCAACCGCGTGGGCCTCGAAAACTATCAGCAATCGCAGATGGAAGCTGGGGAATAGAGCATTTCCAACTAAAAGTTGCGGACTTTTGTGGTTCGGAAATGCGTCAATCTAAGGGATTCGAGGTCGGATTACCCCTCCCCGGCACTGTCCCAGGGGCCACGCTTCCGACCGCTTGGTCCATTGTCGCGAGACGGTTCACCTCCGCGATGATCTTCACGCGCGTCTACCCGCGTCCAGGGACCGGGCGACCGTCGCGTATCAATCACTTCAGCTGACGGCGACTGCCAATAGGGCACGCCCCTTTGCTTGAACAGAGGCAGCAGAACCATGCCAGCAACAAAACCGCCCACATGCGCCCAAAAAGCCACGCCGCCGCCTTCAGGTGAACTATAGGCAGCGCTCACAAACTGAATGGCAAACCAAATTCCCAGCACAATGATTGCCGGAACGGCAAAAATCTTGAAAAACGGAATGGGCAGAGGAAGAAATAGGATCCGGACCCGCGCATGCGGATAGAGCAACAGATAAGCCCCCAAAACACCTGAAATGGCGCCACTGGCGCCGATCATCGGAATTCCAGACGCCTGGGCAAGCGCCCCATGTGTAAGCGCTGCGACAACACCAGCGACCAAGTAAAAGGCCAAAAACCGCAAATGCCCCATGGCAGCTTCCACATTGTCCCCGAAAATATAGAGATAGAGCATATTGCCGCCCAGATGCATTAGGCCGCCATGCAGGAACTGGCTGCTCAAAAGGGTCATTTCAGGCGGAAACGGAAGGACGGCCCCTGTCGGGCTGCCAAAAATATTCGCAGGGATCGCCCCATACGTAATGAAAACTGTCTCAACCGCACTATCTGGTAGGGACGTTTGCCAAGCGAAAATAGCGACACTTATGGCAATGAGAAACCACGTCACAATCGGTGAAGAGTGGGTGGGATTATCATCAGCAATCGGAAACATGAAGAGGGTCCGTTAAATGTCCTATTTGAAAAGAGTCCGCTGATCCTCTAACAAAAGGCAAGGATAAAGCTGCATCGGCCGGAAAACCGGGCTTTTTGGCAGCTTGGGGGAGTGTAAATGTCATCAAAGTTGCGTTTCGGTGGACCTGCCACCGCTGTGAGTTTTCTAATCTCAGCACTTATACCTGCCGCGGTCGCTGCCGCCGATGAACCTGTTCTGATGGACGAGTTGGTCGTCACGTCTACCGGCGAAGGCACCAGGCGCGCCACCCACCCCAGCAATATCAGCAAAATCAATAGCGGCGACATTGAGATCATCGCCCCCGACCACCCAAGCGAAGTCGTCAACCGGGCGCCCGGCGTATTCGTGCAACAAGGATCGGGGCAGGAACATCTAACGGCAATCCGCTCGCCGGTCCTGACCGGAGGCGCCGGCGCTGGGTCTTTCCTCTATTTGGAAGACGGCATTCCCTATCGCGCACCGGGCTTTGCAAACGTCAACGGTCTCTTTGACAGCTTCATCGAAGCATCCGACAGCGTGGAGATTGTCCGCGGCCCCGCAAGCGCTCGCTTCGGATCAAACGCCGTACACGGATTGATCAACGTGCTATCAGCTGCCCCAACAATCGAACCTGAGGGAGAACTGCGGACCCGCGTCGGGCCACATGGGATCGTGAATGTTTTTGGAACGGCAAGTGGCGGCGAAGGTAACCATGCTGTACGGGCAAGTTTCGAGCTCGCCGAAGACAGCGACGGGTTCCGCGCCAATTCAAGTTACGGACAGCAGAAGTTCCAGCTGAGATACGACTATAGGGGCACACAGGATTACATCCGTGCGACACTTTCTGGGCAGAACCTCAATCAGGAGACAGCTGGTTTCGTTGAGGGCATTGACGCTTATAAAGCAGATACGCTGCGCAAAACCAATCCGAACCCTGAAGCATTCCGCGATACATGGTCGACCCGCATGGCGGTGCGTTGGGAGCGCAGCTTGGACAATGGCAACTCTCTCGCCATCACGCCCTATGCGCGCGTCAACGATATGGATTTCCTCCTCCACTTCCTGCCAGGAGACGCGCTTGAAGAAAACAAGCACTGGAGCACCGGCGTCCAGTCAGCCTATTTCATGAATCTGGACGGCGGCCATCAGATCATCTTCGGAACCGACCTGGAATATACACAAGGGTCACTCAGAGAGTTTCAGTCCGGCCCAACGGTCTTCGGTGATTTCGTCCAGGGACTTCACTACGACTATGACGTCGAAGCGCTGGTCGCAGCACCCTATATTCATTCTGTATGGTCATTGTCTGACACAACAAAAATTACCGCAGGCGCCCGCGTTGAATACACGCGGTACGACTACACCAATAACGCACCTGACAACACGGTTGGTCGCTTTCAGCGTACCCCTGACCGGATCGATGAATTTTTTGATGTAACGCCGAAGCTCGGAATTACACACGCGTTCAACGACAGCATCACCGGATTTGCAAATCTCGCTCGCGGCGCGCGCGCACCTCAAACAACCGACCTTTATCGCCTTCAGGACAACCAGATACCGGGGCAGGTGGAAAGCGAACGCACCGACAGCATTGAACTTGGCGCACGCGGCGCTCTTCATGGGGTCAGCTACGAACTTGCCAGTTACTATATGGAGAAGAGCAACTTCTTCTTCAGAGATTCAGCCCGCCTGAACGTGCCCAACGGCGAAACGAAGCATTACGGCATAGAGCTTGAAGCCTTCACCCCGCTGGGCGCTGGCTTTGATATTTCCGGCTCTGCCACCTACGCTATCCACAAATACGCTTTCGACCGGTCGGCCGCCAATCCTGCCAATGCCATCACATCAGGCGACGACATTGATACAGCACCCCGCACGCTCGCGAATGTGCGTCTTGGCTACAGCTTCCTGGGTGGAAGAGCACGCACTGAACTTGAATGGGTTCATGTCGGGAAATACGCCATGGATCCCGGCAACACATCAACCTATGAGGGGCATGACCTTCTAAACCTGCGCGGCCAATTTGACGTCACCGACGCCTTTGGTCTCTATGCACGCATCACCAACCTGGCAGACACTCGGTTTGCTAATCGCGCAGATATCATAGTGCGCGGACCAGGTGCCGGTGTTGCCGTCGAACGCTTCTTTCCGGGTGAAGACCGTGCAGTACAAATCGGCGCATCGGTGCGTTTTTGACTCAAAACATGACATTTCGTTTATCTGCCACTTAAGTTAGGGTCATGGAGCCACAAGCAAGCCTTGAACTATGGCCCGTCTTTCTCGGGCTCATCAACCTGGCAGCGGCAATAGCCGCAGCGGGCCACGCCCTTGTTACAAAACATGATGCCCGGGCGGCGGTTGCATGGATTGGCGTCATCATCCTGCTTCCTGTCTTCGGCTGGGCGATTTACCTCATTTTCGGGATTAACCGTATCGCCCGCCGGGCGGAAGAACTCCGTGGCAGTGGACATATAACGGGCGATGTTGATATCTCGGACCATCGCGGTTTGGTCGGACAAGCGAGCGACGGAATAATCACCGAACGGGTTGTGGAGATGGCACGACTCGGGCGCCGCATCGCCAAAACTCCCTACACCGATGGCAACCGCATTAAGGTGCTCCGCAATGGCCAAAACGCGTATCCCGCAATGATCGCGGCGATAGATCAGGCCGCAAGCAGCGTTGCTCTGTCCACATATATTTTCAACAATGATGAAGCAGGACGTCAGTTCCTGAAATCGTTAAAAAAAGCACATGCACGGGGCGTCAAGATCCGCGTCCTGATCGACGGTGTTGGGTCTTGGTATTCCTTCCCGTCCATGATCAAAAAGCTACGGGATGCGGACATCCCCCACGCCCGCTTCCTTCATTCCTTCCTACCTTGGCAAATGCCTTATCTCAATCTCCGCAATCACCAAAAGATCTTGGTGGTGGACGGCCAGATTGGATTTACCGGGTCCATGAATATTGCAGCAGGCAATTTGCTGCGCGCCGACGCCAAACATCCCATCCGGGATATCCACTACGCAGTAGAAGGTCCCGTCGTTACCCACCTCATGGCAGCCTTCGCCCATGAATGGCACTTCAGTACCGGCGAGCTTTTGGTCGGCGAGCTTTGGCGACCGGAATTGGCAAGCAAAGGCGAGGTCATCGCACGAGGTCTCCCGGCAGGCCCGGATATGAGCCGCAATACCATCCGGTGGACGTTTCTTGGCGGGCTCTCTGAGGCCCGACAACACATCCGTATTGTCACCCCCTATTTTCTGCCCGACAGCGATCTCATCACCGCTCTGTCGCTGGCCGCCATGCGAGGGGTTAGCGTCGACATTGTGCTCCCTCAGAAAAACAACCTCGTCTATGTGGCCTGGGCAAGCAGAGCGCTGCTGGATGAACTGGCATCAAGCGGCTGTCAAATCTGGATGACCGACGGGCCTTTCGACCACGCCAAGATGATGACAGTCGATGGCGTGTGGTGTTCCATCGGATCAGCAAATTGGGACCCTCGGAGCCTGCGCCTCAATTTCGAATTCAATCTTGAATGTTTCTGCCCTGAATTCGTGGGCACCCTTGAAGCCATAATCGACGAGAAAATTGCAACCGCCAGACAAGAAACCCTCACCACCCTGCGCGGGCGGCCCCTCTCTGTAAAACTGCGAGATAACGCAGCCCGGCTCCTCTCCCCCTATCTATAGGCCAACGCGAAAATAAAACTCGATTGGTGCAGTCATCTACGCTTGGATATGCTGGAAAAAGAAAACAGGGAGAACGAAATGAGCTGGAAAACCGCCACAGTCGAGAAACAAGGGCCTGTTGCCCTGGTCCGTTTTGACCGCGGAGGCAATCTCAACGCCTTCAATGACCAAGCTATCTCAGACCTGACGGATATTGCCCGGCAATTTCAGGACGATCTGGAAACCCAAGCGGTTGTTCTCACTGGAACGGACAAAGCTTTCTCCGCAGGAATTGACCTGAAAGAGCGCCAGCAGCGTTTCACCGGCACCCAGTCCGATCTGGAACTACGTCGCACATACTATGCCGGGGTACGGCTCTGCCAGGCCTGGGAAGATATGCCTCAGATCACTATTGCCGCCATTGAACGTATGGCTGTCGGTGCAGGCGTCGCGCTGCCGATTTCCCTTGATTGGCGTGTTATGGGACGTGACGCCTTTCTCTATGTTCCCGAAGTGAAGATCGGCATCAATCTGCAATGGGGTGCATTGCCCCGTCTCATCACCCTGGTTGGGCCCGCCCGCGCCAAACGCATCTGCATCCTCTGCGAACGCATGAGCGCCGAGCACGCCCTTGACTGGGGCCTCATTGAAGAGATTGCAGATGATGGAAAGGTCGTAGAAGCTGCACTTGAATTAGCACGCGCGGCAGCAGCCATGCCGGCACCTGCGGTCCGGATGGTCAAAGAGGCGGTCAATGCGACGGCAAATGCGCTTCACAGGGCTGTAAGCTATGCCGATGCAGACCAAAGCCAACTCTCAAGCAATTTCCAAACTGCTCAGGCAGCGTCTAAGGATTTCAACTCATAATCCTTAAGGCTTGAATTGACCAAGCCCTTCAATCTAAAGCGTTGATTCTCCTCTCGAACGAACATTTTATTAGCACTTCGTCCCTACAAATAACGCTAACCAGAAAGAGGGGATATCTGGGTGGCGGGACAGACGGGACATAGGACAGCACAAGAGCATGCGCGTGGAAGCATTCTGATTCCAAGCACTATGGCACTGTGTGGTCTAGGTGTAGTCGGCCTCCTGCAACTACTCCCAGCCCCAACAGATCGCGACGTAACAGCGGTCTTTGCCCCTCATATTTCATTCGACGAAGCAGCCGCCCGCGTGAACGACGCCGGCGCTTCGGTTTTAAACGTGGGCTTCGCCGGTAACGTGATCACTGCACGTCTCGGCGAAGAGACCAAAACACAATCACTCAGAGATGTCGGTGCATGGCTCATCCTGTCAGCCACGCCGCCAGAACTCTGCACGGCTGGTGGGTGGACCAGAGGCCAGAAAACAAAGACAGAAAACTCTTAAACCGGGATGAGAAAATGAAAACGACAGACAAAATTCGGGAAAAATCATACCCTTACATGCTCCCCTACCTTTGGGCGCATGTGCCGGTAATCGCAGCCCTCGGAATCTGGAGCGGTAATGGTTGGCTCATCGCCCCGGCGGCCGCAATCCTGTTTGCTGGTGCCACCACGGCTTTCTGGAAAACAGTCGGCAACTCGCCAATGATGAGAAATGCTTTCGCCGTCTCCTTGATGATCATGGCAATGCTGAGCGTATATCAGCTTCAGGGCACCGCTTTGCAGATCGATGCACATCTCTACTTCATGGCATCATTGGCAACTCTTATTGTTTTTGTCGATTTTAGAGCCTTGCTGGCAGCTGCGGGTGTCGTTGCTGTTCATCACGTTGGTCTAAGCTTTCTCGTCCCAGAGTTTCTGTGGGCAGGCGGCGCTGACTTCAGCCGCGTACTTGTTCATGCAGCTGTTATTGTCATTGAGACGACCGTTCTGGTCGTGGCTGTAAAACAGATGCGCGATGCTTTTGAAAGCGCTGACGCATCGCTTGAAAAAGCGGAGGAAGCCCTCGCGCAAACAGAGCTTCTGTCTGCAGAGGCTGAAAAACTTCAGCAGAAAAGCGAAGTTGAACGTGCCGAGGCAATGAGCCAGGTTGCGACCCGATTTGAAGAAACAGTCGGCGACCTTGTGGCATCCGTCACCAAAGAAACATCTGCCATGGCAAATGTTGCAGGCATCATGAGCGATACAGCAACAGGTGCGGCTGAGAAGAGCGGCGCGGCAGCACAGTCTTCCACGGCGGCATCTGAGAATGTCACAGTGGTTGCGTCAGCAGCTGAAGAAATGTCTGCCTCTATTCGCGAGATTGCGACGCAGGTTGGTCATTCCACAGATGTAGCAGAATCAGCCGTCGGGGACGCAGAAGAAGCAGACAGCCGGGTTCAAGAATTGGCGACAACGGCAAACAAGATCGGCGAGATTATCAGTCTCATCACAGATATTGCCGAGCAGACAAATCTCCTGGCACTGAACGCGACAATCGAAGCAGCCCGTGCTGGTGATGCAGGTAAAGGTTTTGCCGTTGTGGCTTCAGAGGTTAAGAGTCTCGCGAGCCAAACCGCCAAAGCAACTGAAGAGATCACATCGCAGATCAACTCAATTCAGGCGGCAACGAATGGCACTGTAAGTTCCATTTCCGCGATCCGCGAACGCATCGACGAGATGCGCACTGTAAGTGGCGCCATCGCCGCGGCAATCGAAGAGCAGTCAGCAGCAACCGCCGAAATCACCCGGGCGACGCAGCTCGCAGCCGAGGGTGCAGAGGAGATGACGCGCCACGCTGGGGGTATCCAGACCGGCATCACGGAAACCAGCGAAGCTGCGAAAAATCTGGTGCAAAACTTCCAGTCATTGAGCAGCTACACAGAAAACCTCGACGGCGAAGTACGAAGCTTCCTGGAGAGCATCCGCGCTGCCTAAGGACAAAGTCAGACACCACAAATGAGAAAGCCCGGCGCACGCGCCGGGCTTTTTTTTAACTTTAAGCGGTTGAATAAAGGTCAGGCAGGCTCAACAACCAGCATAGCCCCATCAACGTCAGTTACTCGAACCGACGCGCCAACATCTGCGTCAGATCCCGAGACCACCCAAAGCGTGTCCCCAACCTTCACTTTGCCACGCCCATTTTGAATCGCCTCAGCAACGACGAAGGTGCGACCCACATAGGTCTGGCCACGCATATTGAGGTTGGGTTTGTCAGATATCCGCTGATCCGGTTGGTTCGACCAGCGATAGCCCGCATAGGCAAAGAGAACCGATAGAACGGCGAACAAGGCCACTTCCGCCTGCCAACTAAGCGGCAAGAGAAGATCGACCAGGGCAACGACAAGTGCAGCACCTGCAAGCCAGATCAGCAAGATCCCTGGAACCACCATTTCCAGTGCAGCCAGACCAACAGCCAGGATCAACCAGGTCCAGCTGCCCCAGCTTGTAAAGAACTCCTGCATGGCTTAGGCCCCCGGCGTTACGCGGGGAACAGAGCCTGAACCACCGCGAGAACCGCCACCACCAGAACCGTCACCATCCTTGCCAAACGCCTCTTTGGCGATTTCTGAGATACCACCAATGGCACCAATCAGGCTCGACGCCTCCAGTGGCATCATCACCAGTTTCTGGTTAGGGGCAGCCGCAACAGCCTGTAAGGCTTCCACATATTTGGTCGCCACGAAGTAGTTGATCGCCTGAACATCACCGTCAGCAATGGCCTTACTTACATCAGCCGTCGCCTGTGCTTCCGCCTGTGCTTCCCGTTCCCGGGCTTCCGCATCTCGGAAAGCAGCTTCCCGGCGGCCCTCAGCTTCCAGAATGGCGCCACGCTTCTGACCTTCCGCCTTCAGGATTTCAGACTGACGATCGCCCTCTGCCTCAAGGATTGTTGCACGCTTATCGCGCTCCGCCTTCATCTGGCGCGCCATGGCATCCACCAGATCGCGAGGCGGATTAATGTCTTTGATCTCGATTCGGGTGACTTTCACGCCCCAGGGATTGGTCGCCTCATCAACAACAGCGAGAAGCTGTGCATTGATCTTGTCACGCTGGCTCAGCAGCTCATCAAGATCCATGCTCCCCATCACGGTCCGCGTATTGGTCATGGTGAGATTGAGGATCGCATATTCCAGGTCATTCACCTCATAAGACGCCTGTGCCGCATCCATCACCTGAAAAAAGACAACACCATCGGCGGTCACCATCGCATTGTCGCGTGTAATGACTTCCTGACTGGGCACATCAAGAACGCGCTCCATCACGTTCACCTTATTACCAATGCGATTGATGAAGGGTGTGATGATAGAAAGACCTGGTTGAAGGCTCTGCGTATACCGGCCGAAACGTTCCACCGTGTAGACAAATCCCTGCGGCACCATAACCACCGCCTTGATCAGGATGACAAGGGCGAGAGCAAACAGCACAAGAACGAAAATAGTTCCACCGGACATGGGACAGGACCTCCTTTTGATTATTGTTTCTTCCTATTGAATATAGGCGATATGAAAGGCGCGCGCGTGCCGAGATCATGGCAAAAAAGCGGCGTGGTCTACAAATGAGCCACGCCTAATCTTCTTACCTTATTGAATTTACTAGCAAAAAGTCACCTCCAGGGTTCAACCAGGATTTTTGCGTGTTTCTCAGGATTGGCCAGTTCGCCAAAGGCATTTTTGACGCCGTCAACACCAACCTTGTCGGTGACCAATGGCTCCGCCTTGATTTTTCCATCAGCCAAGAACCCGAGCGTTTCAGCAAACTCCTCAGGAGTGTAGCCAAGCACGAATTGCACATTCAGCTCCTTATTGATCCCAAAGAAAGGCTCAAACTGATCAGGCTCCATACAAACACCGACAACCACAATGCGGGCGGCTTTAGGTGCGCCCTCAAGAATTTGCTGAATGATCCCTGGAACGCCAACGCATTCGAAGATCACGCCGGGCCGGAGTTGCGGCCCAATCCCCATCATGGTCATCCAGTTTTTGGGATCATACCCTTCTGGCGCAGCTTCATCCTTCCAACGCTCATAGGGCGATGTCTCGGCGGGGTCGAGCACAATGTCGGCACCCATTTTTTCCGCCAGCTTGCGCCGCGCCGGAGAAAAATCTGACGCGATGATGGGACTGACACCTGCAATCTTAAGACCAGCAATCACTGCCAGACCGACCGGGCCACAACCGATTACCAATGCGACATCTTCGTCGGTAATGTTCGCTTTTTTGACCGCGTGCCAGCCCACAGCCATAGGCTCGGTGAGCGCCGCCTGCTCAGTGGGAAGCCCATTTGGGACTTCCAGCAGCAGCATTTCACTAAGAACCATCTGTTCAGCGAAACCGCCGGGAGTGTCGTTTGAATACCCTACCGTGCTGATGCCGTCAGCCCCGATGGCGATCGGCATAGAACAAACCCGCGTGCCCGGCTTCAGTGTCTTTTGGGCGCCTGGTCCGTAATCAAGAATTTCGGCACAAAACTCGTGCCCAAAGACAATGTCGCGCTTGAGGTCCATACCGAACCCACCACCAGACCGCTCCGCGATCTCTACCATCTTTGGCGCATGGTGAAAGGCGTGAAGGTCCGACCCGCAGATACCGCAAGCCAGCGTCTTAACCAGAACCTGGCCTTCGCCGGGCGTTGGGTCGGGCAAAGCATCGACCACCATGTCGCCATCTCTGAAAATAGCTGCACGCATATCTCTTCCTCCCAAAACTAGACTTCGGTCTATTTTCTTCGACCTTAGCCTTAAGCGTCTTGGGAGAAAAGAACCAAGTGCGAAACGGCGAACTCTTCTAGGCGGCCCAGCCTTGCAGGCGCGCGGCCTCTTCGCGCACCCGTTCCGGGCCGCCAAGCAATTGCCGATCAAGACCAATCCGTTTGAACCAATAGTGAAGCCCCACAAGGTCAGTGAAGCCCATGCCGCCATGCACCTCTGTCGAGGTCCGCGCAACGAACCGCCCAACCTCAGAGAGATGTGCTTTGGCATGGCAGGACATCAGCGCCCCTTCTTCAGGTATCGCATCCTGAGCATAGGCCGCATACCAGACAAGCGACCGGCAGGGTTCGAGCTCTGCTGCCATTTCCGCACACAAGTGCTTCACAGCCTGGAAAGACCCAATGACGCGACCGAATTGCTGCCGCTCTTTGGCATAGTCGACAGCTTTCTCTATCATCATCTGACCAGCACCGAGTGTATCAGCGGCAATCATGGTCCGCCCGGCATCGATCATCTGCTGAACCACCGCTGGACTGCCGTTCGGCAACCGTTCGGCAGAAACATTTTCAAAACGCAGTTCGGAGACTGGACGCGTAAGATCAATTGTCGTGAGGTCAATCCGCTCGAGACCCGTAGCCGATGCTTCGACCAGAAAGAGCGCACCTTCCTTGTCCGCGACGATAAAGAGATCAGCTCCGGGACCATCAATGACAAAAAGCGCAGAGCCTGACAACGCATCGCCTTGCGAGCTGACACCAGCGCCATCTCGCGCGCTAATGGTTTCGGTTACCGCAACACCAGCAACAATGTCTCCGCTGGCAAGGCGTGGCAGCCAGGCGGCTTTCTGCTCATCGCTGCCTGCCAAGGTCAGAGCCAACGGCGCCATCACAGCCGTCCCAACAAAAGGAATGGGAGCCACATGCCGGCCCGTCATTTCCGACATCAACGCGGCTTCGAGCATACCAAGGCCCAATCCGCCATGTTCCTCAGGAATGAGGATGCCCGCCACCCCAAGCTCAGCAAAGCCCGTCCAGATTGTCTTGGAGAATGCTTCATGGGCTTCAGCAGATTTGCGAACTATGTCCAGTTCTGATGCATCCGCGAGAAACCGACCGACCGTATCCTGCAACATTCTTTGTTCTTCGGAGAGTGCGAATTCCATTATGCAGCTCCTTCTTTGCGGGCAGGTTTCGGTTCGCGGGGCATGCCGAGCCCGCGTTCAGAGATGATGTTCTTTTGGATCTGCGCCGTGCCTCCGCCAATAATAAGCCCCAGGTCAAACATATAAGAGCGTTGCCAGCGGCCGCCTGCACGCAGGTGCGGACTTCGTTCATAGAGCACACCGAGCTCGCCCAGCGCATCAATTGCCAGCGCCGCCAGCTGATGATTGAGCTCGCAACCCATCAATTTCACAACCAGGCGCGCAATGCCTGGATCTTCCTTCTTGGCACTCGCGGTGAGCAAACGCATGCCATGGAACTGCATGGCCGCCACCCGCGCCTGCAATTGAACCAGCCGGTCCCTGAAAAGCGGATTGTCGATCAATCGCTCGCCGGACACCGTCTCTTCGTGCATCAAATCGATAATCGCAGCGAGCCGCGTCCCGGCCTGATTGGGGTCGCCCAGCATGCCACGCTCGTGTTTGAGCGTTGCGTTAGCCACAAACCAGCCCTGCCCGCGCTCAGCAACAATCTGATTTTTCGGGACGCGCACATCAGTGAAGAAGACTTCATTGAACTCCGCATACCCCGTCATGGTCATCAAAGGCCGGACTTCAATCCCCGGCGTATCCATGGAAAAGATCAGATAGCTGATCCCTTCGTGCTTACGAGCGTCTGGCTCCGTACGCACCAAGCAGAAAATCATATCTGACACTTGAGCGGTACTCGTCCAGATCTTCTGACCATTGATGATGAAGTCGTCGCCATCTTCTGTCGCCTTGGTTTGCAGGCTGGCAAGGTCAGATCCGGAGCCGGGTTCTGAATACCCCTGACACCACACGACTTCCCCGCGAATGGTTGGTTCGATCCACTGTTTCTTTTGCTCGTCAGTTCCCAACTCCAACAATGTCGGAACCAGCATGGACACACCTTGGCTGGCGAGACCGAGAGGCAGCGAGGCTCTGGTGAATTCTTCGGCGATAATCCGGCTTTTCAGAATATCCGGCTCCGCACCATATCCACCATATTCAGAGGGGATTGTGCGAGCGGCATAGCCATTCTTGATGAGAAGATCCTGCCACTTGCGCTGATCGTCCGACGGGCGACCGGTCCCAGATTGCCGTGGGGATTTATCCTTATTCTCACTGACGAAACGCTTCACTTCCTCCCGAAACGCTTCGTACTCCGCGCCATATGCGAGATCCATGCATCACCCTCCGGTAACCAGGGCACGAAACGTGCCGACGTTGAGACATTTTGGAGGTTGTACTAGCAGCCCATGGGCGCGCCGTCATCTGGCGTCGAGAGAGCGGCAGATTACGCGACGGAAACAGGTAGGGCGGATTCAGAGGGTTCAAGCATTTTGTTTTCCCGAGGGAAACACACCTTGTCTTCGAGCATCTCAATGAACGCACCAGATGGCACTGGCGGACTGAACAGATAACCCTGAGCCTGACCGCAGCCCATGGAAAGGAGAAGCTCTCGCTGCTCCTCAGTCTCCACACCTTCAGCAATCACACTCACCCCAAGATTGCGTGCGAGGTCGACAATCAGCTGTGGAATAGCGTGGCTGTTTAAGTCATCTGTCATATCGGACACAAAGCTGCGGTCGATTTTTAGTGTCTGAACGGGGAACTGCTTAAGGTAGGCAAGCGAGGAATAGCCCGTTCCGAAATCATCAATGCTGATGCTGACGCCCAGCGCTCTCAGACGTCGCAGAGTGCCGATCACCTGGTCGACGTCATGCATCACCGTGCTCTCAGTCACTTCAATCTCAAGGTATTTCGGAGAGACACCAGCTCGAACAAGGGTCGCGGCAACCTGATCTGTAAAATCCGGACGGCGCAGATCAAGCGCAGACACATTCACAGCAACACTTACCGGCGGCAGTCCCATATCCATCATACGACGGATCTCAGCGCATGCTTCTGCAAGCACCCAGTCCGTGAGCTTACAAATGCTGCCATTTTTTTCTGCAACAGGAATAAACACATCCGGCGGGATCATACCGCGTTCTGGGTGACGCCAGCGGATAAGCGCCTCGGCACCCACAATACCACCCGTTTCGGTATCAACCTTCAGCTGGTAGTAGAGAACAAACTGTTCTTCGGCGATAGCTGTCCGCAGATCCCTCTCAATGGCATGGCGTTCAATCACCTTCAAGTGCAGCTCATGGCGATAGAGCTGAATGTTACCCCGGCCTTCCGCTTTCGCACGATAAAGCGCAAGATCCGCGTTCTTTAACAGGACTTCGGGATCTCGGGCATCCTGCGGGTAACTCGTGATGCCAATGCTGACACCTGGATGCACCTGATGCCCATTGATCGTTTGGGGTTCAGACAGCGCCGTCAGGATCCGGTTTGCATGGACAACGACACCGTCTATCCGATCAAGATCGTCGACAATTATCGCAAACTCATCCCCACCCAAGCGAACGACCGTATCCACCTGCCGCGAACTCTCTTTGAGAATCTTCGCAACCCGCTGAAGCAGTTGGTCACCGACGTCATGTCCAAGGGTGTCATTCACATCCTTGAAATTATCCAGATCGAGGATCATCAAGGCGACAATTTTGCCCGACCTTTCTGCATGAGCGAGCGCCATATGCAGACGTTCTTTGAACAAAACGCGATTGCCCAACCCTGTCAGACTATCGCTTTGCGCTTGATGCTCAAACCGATTGGCATTCTCCCGTGCCTCCGTAAAGGACTGCAGGACACTGCGAGCAAGCTCACCGAATTCATCAAGCCGACGCGTAAAGGGGGCCATTGTCTCTGGATCGACCGTGCGCGCATGAGCGATCGCAGACAATTTGGATAAGGGAGTGATCACCAGGTCATAGAGGAGCTTCGAGGCAACAAGCATCGCTAGCGCCAGAGCGGCAAGCAAACCGATCACCAATTGTTGTGCCATGCCGCTGGATTGCGCCGTCACGCTTTTGGTTTTCAAGCGGACAATGACGACCAGCTCTCTTGCTGCCCCACCGTCAAGACGCAGGCTCGGCGCAACAACAGCGTAGCTCGCCGTGTTGTTGCCCCACATCAGAGTTCTCCGTGATGAGGGCTCCTCAATGCTACGAAGAATTTCCGATGCCAATGCGCTATCGGGGAGATCGCGGGCCATACTTTCACGGAATGCAGTACGGTTGCTCACAAACACAAATTCAGTCGCTGGATCAACAATAAGCAACAAGTCCACATCAGGTTCAGCACCAAGAATTGCAACATACCGTTCCAATTCGGTGTGATAGCGCATGGTCTCAAGCGCATAAACGATACTGTTCGACAAATGCTCCGCGCGGTCTTCGACAACCGAATCCTGATATCGACTAAACGCCACAAAGAAGAGCGCAATTAGCGATAGTCCAATCACAGCCGCAAGAAAGCAGAAAGGGGCAAGTATCTTCCACTTCACCGATAAGTTATCGAGCCAGGAATTTGTGTCGATTGACATGAGCCTATTCCACGCTTACCCAGGAGGTGCGCGCCGAACCTCTAAAAAACCGACTAACCGATTTGGCATCTTCGCCTGCTTCGCCTGGCCATAGGATCGCGCCGAGTGCCAGTATGCCGCTAGCCAGCGGTCCACCGGGACGCAGGAATTCATCCTGCCGGTCAGCAGAAATAATCTCTATTCCCTGATATGCATCCTCAAGCTCATCGGCACTCATCCCGATATGACGACCAATCAAAGCATAGCTTTCTTGTCTGTTCGTACGAATGAGGTCGACGGCGTGTCCCCACGCGCGAACAAATGCTTCTATGTCCGCTGATCGTCTGGACGCCGTTTCCCGATTAAAAGAGACCACATCAGAAACCTCACCTGGAATGTCAGCGGAAGAGAACACTTGCGCCACAAGACCCGTTTGCTCAATGCCAGTGGAAATAGGCGGATAGGTCACCACCGCATCAACAGTTCCCATCTCAACTGCTTCTTGCAGACCCACTTGCGGCAGACTCACGATCTCGACGTCGTCCATTGAAAGACCACCTTGTGCAAGGGCACGCGCAAGAATGAACCGATTGAGGGAACTCGGCTCCAGACCGATCCGTTGGCCCTTGAGTTCGGCAATGTCAGTGATGCCTCTCTTTGCCAGAATAACATCGGCGCCGTTGGAGTAATCCGCCATGAGTGCAATCATGGGGGCACGATGACTATTGCGGTCAGCGTCAAGGACTTCAACAAGGCTTGAGGCCATGCCATCTGTCTGCCCCCGCTCAAAGGCGCGGCGGACATCAGCCAGGGATGAGAGTTCTACCAACTCTACATCAACACCTTCATCTGAGAAAAAGCCCTGATCGGCGGCAAGAAAGAGCGGCGCATAGCCCGGCCAAGGATTAATCCCGACACGCAAGGGCTGGCTTGGCGCTTCAGAACACGCAGCCAAAGCGAATGTGGCCAGCAGTCCAATAAAGGCTATGTAATACCTGCGTGTTCCGGACATTCCTTGTCCCCCTCCATGCCAATTTCTGGACATTTGGATCTGATTTTCATCAGTTTTGAAGGACCCGGTCTAAAACTTCGTTACACCATGCGCGATGAGGAACGGCACTTGTCTAAACGGTTAAGAGCTCCCTAATACCCACGCTGCATTGGCGCATTCTGAAACAAAAAAGGGCGCCCCGAGGGACGCCCTTTCTATTCTCTTCCGAGTTGGGTTTATGCAGCCGTGTAACCCATAACTGCTTTCACTTCGAGGAAGTCCTCAAAGCCAAACTCACCCCATTCGCGACCATTGCCTGACTGCTTGTACCCACCAAATGGCGCATTGACGTCAGGGCCCGCGCCATTGAGATGAACATTACCCGTGCGCAGTTGCGAAGCAACGTCACGCGCATGATCGATGGAACCAGAGGACACATAGCCGGAAAGGCCGTAGACCGTGTCATTGGCAATGGCGATGGCTTCCTCTTCGCTCTCATAAGGCATGATCGCAAGCACAGGACCGAAAATCTCTTCCCGAGCAATCGTCATATCGTTGGTAACACCACCAAAGACCGTTGGACGCACATAGTAGCCTTTGTTGAGCCCTTCCGGACGGCCTGTGCCTCCAGCAACCAGCTCAGCACCCTCATCAATACCCTTTTGGATCAGATCCTGGATCTTGTTGAACTGAACTTCACTGACAACGGGGCCAATCTTCGTGTCTTCAGCAGATGGATCACCTACTTTTACTTCCGCCGCCGCAGCAGCAGCGATCTTCAGCGCTTCGCCATGCTTCCCAGCTGGAACAAGCATACGTGTTGGCGCATTACAGGACTGACCTGAATTATTCATCACGCTCTGCACACCACCGGAAACAGCAGCAGTAAGGTCTGCATCTTCCAGAATGATATTCGCGGACTTGCCGCCCAGTTCCTGCGCAACGCGCTTAACCGTCGGAGCAGCAGCTTTGGCAACTTCAACACCTGCACGGGTAGAACCAGTAAACGACATCATGTCCACGTCTGGGTGAGAGGAAAGCGGGGCTCCCACTTCAAGGCCATCACCATCCACAAGATTGAACACACCAGCTGGAACACCGGCTTCATCAAAAATCTCAGCCAGAAGATGCGCATTGAGCGGTGCAACTTCAGAAGGTTTCAGGATCATCGTGCAGCCCACAGCAAGCGCCGGTGCTACCTTACAGGCGATCTGATTGACCGGCCAGTTCCACGGCGTGATGAAACCACACACGCCGATGGGCTCTTTCACGATGCGGGTTGCACCGCGATCTTCTTCAAAGTCATACTTCTTGAGGATCTCAAGAGCCGTCGCAAAATGCGCTGGACCCATTGCCGCCTGAGCGATCTGAGCAAGCCATGCCGGTGCGCCCATTTCCTTGGAAATGGTGTCAGCCACTTCCGCATACCGGCCTTTATAGACTTCAATGATTTTTTCCATGAGCGCAATCCGCTCTTCGCGCGACGTACGCGAGAAAGTAGGGAAAGCCGCTTTTGCTGCAGCAACGGCTTTGTCCACATCCGCGGCGCTGCCCATTGAAATCGTAGCAAATGCTTCTTCTGTCGCCGGGTTGATCACGTCCATTGTCTTCGGCGTGGTCGGGGCAACCCACTCACCGTTAATGTAGAATTTTGTTGTGTCTTTCATGGCTTCCTCCGTTGAGGCCTTCCTGAGATAAGGCAGGCCCTAGAGAACCAGGGCCCATTTCACATTATTTGAGCGGAGTAGCCCTCCGCATTTGGCCGACATCATAAGGGCCTGAGCCACTTTGTGAACAGGGGATCGACCGAATATTTGGTAAAATCGGACACGTTTTCGGGTGTGCACCAGCAAACACCTTGGAACCGAAGCAGATCCATCGCCAACAGACACCCGGAACGCACTTTTAAGGCCAGGGAACCGCCCTTTACAGCCAAAAAAGCACCCTCACGCCGCGGCCAACGCAGGGGAAGTTCCTTCATCAGACCGTGCGAAATCGAAAAACAGCGAATAGAGGACAGGAACCACACCAAGTGTAAGAACTGTCCCCGCCGCCAAGCCGAACATGATGACGATGGTCATTGCAAACCAAAGTTCGCTGCCAAACAACATAAGCGGCGTCAGGCCCAAAATAGTTGTGAGCGCCGTCATAATAATGGGCCGCGCCCGCACCAGCGCTGAGGCGACCACGGCCTCTTCCACCGATTTGCCCTCAGCCCTTTCAAGGTCCACCCGCTCAATCATCACGATCCCATTATTGATGATGATCCCACCAAGGCTGAGGAGCCCCAACATGGCGTTAAAATCGAGGAACGCGCCGGTGAGCAGCAAGCCCGACACGGCACCAATCATAATCAGCGGAATTGTGAGCAGGATCACCGCCGGTCTGCGGAAGGAATTAAACTGCCAAACCAGCAGCACCAGGATTGCAGCGCCACAATGCGGCAGATAGGCAAAGAGCGCACCAGTCGCCTCTGCGGAATCCTTCAATTCCCCTTGAATCTCAATCGCGTACCCCCGCGGCAGCTCAATCGCATCAAGCCCAGGCTGTAAAGCGGCATAAAACTCAGAAGCCTGACGCCCCGGCAAAATGGCAGAGGCCTTCAGGGCGCGCTCCTGATTGAACCTGTGAATTTCAAAGGGCTCGAGCACGCCGTCAATATCCGCAATCTGAATGAGCGGCACAGCCACATTGCTGGCAGACGAGTAAACAGTGATTGACCGGAGTTTATCAAGCTGGTCTCGCTGATCTTCTGCTGCCCGCATTTTGATTGGGATCACAGTATCACCGTCTCTGAAGTCGGTCACCGGCAGACCATCAAAATAGCTGGCTAGAGAATTCGCGACATCTTCACTCGACACACCCGCACGACGAGCCCGCTCTTGATCAATCTGAACCAGCACCTTCACGACCGGGGAGCCCCAATTCGTTCGAATATTCGCAGAGCCAGGTACGCTGCGGAAGACTTCTTCAACCTCGGCTCCAAGCCGGTAGAGCTGCGCGACTTCAGGACCGGTAATCTGGACATCGACAGTCCCAGGCGGTGTCGTCCCAAAGAATAATGTCTCGGCTCGGCCTTGCGCTTCGGGCACTTCGTCCCTGAAATAGGCCGATGACTTCTCCATCATAGGTCCAACAACATCCAGATCCATGACGTCAACCAGAACAAACGCCTTGTGGGGCACTGGATCAACCGGCGACATGGTAAGAAAGAAACGTGGGCCGCCGTCAGCAATGTAGGCAGCATGTTGCACGACGTCTGGATTGATCTCTTTGTCTGAAAGCCACGCAAGGAAACCATCCGTCACGCGAATAGTCTCGTTCACGTCCGACCCGGTTGGCAACTCAATATGCACAACGAACTGCGCGCGGTCTGATGGCGGCATCAACCGGGAGGTGACATATCCCATCCCAAAAATTGCCACGACAAGCAGACCAACCATCGCTGCGATGAAAAGAAGGCGCTGCGTCAGGATGAAAGACAGAACCTGTCTGTAGACACGATAGGCAGCACTGTCATAAACGTCCACACCCTCGTCTCGCTTAAGATCACCATCGAGCAACCAGAAGCAGAGCGTCGGTGTGATCGCTACGGAAAGAAACCAGGAGGCGATAAGAGCAAGGAAGAGCACCTGCGCCAACGCACCTACATACTCACCCGTAACATCTTCCGCGAGATAAAGAGGCATAAATGCCAGGATCGTGGTGAGGGAAGAGGACAGCAGCGGCATCCCCAACTCTCGGGGTGCACCCACACACGCCTCCAACCTATCAACGCCATCTTCCATTCTGCGTTTTATGTCTTCCGCAATGACGATGCCATTGTCAACCAGAAGACCAAGCGCAAAGATGATGGCAGCGATCGAAATTCGGTTAAGAGGTATTTCCCAGAGGCTCATACCGACAAGAGCGGCCAGAATAGCAAGCGGCACAATAGAGCCCACGATCAATCCCGTCCGGACGCCAAGAAATAAAATGACCACAACCAGCACGGTCGCAACGGTCTGGAGAAGGTTGTTCGTCGCATCGCTCACCGCAGCTGCCACTAGTGGTGGTTGATAAGTGGCAAACTCAAGCGCCATACCCAAAGGCAGGTCTTCTTTTAGGTCAACCAACAACGCTTCCAGAGCGACGCCAAATTCTGCGATGTTGGATCCGCTCACCATTGCAACGCCCAGCATCACAGAAGGAACGCCATTGAACTGTGTCGGACGGCTTGGCGGGTCCACATACCCCCGCTCCACCACGAATATATCTCTGAGGTAAACAATCCCGCCTTGTGGAAGCTCCAACGGCAGATCACGGATCTCATCAACGGAGGTAAAACTACCCGACGGCTCAATCGTAATCCTCTGCCCATTGGCCGCAATGGACCCACCCGGAAGAATGACATTCTGGCCGGTCAACGCAGCGATGACGGACTGCTGGGAGATGCCCAGTTGGTCCATATAGGTCTGATCTGCCGTTAGCCAGACTTGCTCATCCTGGATACCGTAGAGATCTACCTGACTGACAAGCGACAGGGCACCGATGGCATCTCGCAGATCACGCGCAACCTCGCGCATTTCCGCCATTGAGTAGTCAGGCCCTGTAACAGCAAGTGTCGCGACTGCAACACGTCCGAAATCATCATTCACATAAGGACCGGACGTCCCAGATGGCAGAGTGGGCGTCAGGTCATTCATCTTGTTGCGAAGATCTGTCCAAATCGGGTCCAGGTCGAAATACTTGTCCCCGACCTCCACTTTCACCATCGCCGCCCCGGTGGAAGCGGTTGAAGTCATATCGGTGACCTCTGAAATCTGTTTGGCCGTTTCTTCAATCGGCTTCACGATCAATTGCTCAATACGTTCCGCCGACATGCCTGGAAAATAGGCCGTAACCACCGCTGTACGGATCGTTACCTCCGGGTCTTCCTGACTCGGATGGCTGAAATAGATCGTGATGCCAGTCACCACGAGGGCAATCAAAGCAAAAAGTGTAAAGCGGCCATTCTTGATGGCGTAAGCGGCAATGTTTCCCATGGTGTTGGCCTATTGGTTCTCTTGCCAGGGACGTGCGGCCATGCCGTCATACAGAAAGGCAACTCCCGCTGTTACGATCTGTTCTCCCTCGGCAAGGCCTGAGAACACTTCAATGTCATTGCCACGAACATCGCCAAGACCAACCAGCCGTTTAAAGACGACCTCTTTTTCGGGATCATAAACAAAGACAGGCGCCCTATTCCTGTCCGCAGATCGCGCCCCTTGAGCACCAAGGTCGGCATCCTTGATAGAGATCGCGGTCAACGGAATAAGAAATGCTTCCCGCCCATTCAGGTAGGACTGGAAGTTGAAAGTCACTTTGGCACTCATGCCGGTTCGAATATCCGCATCACCAAGCTCCACAAGAGCCACTTTCACAGCGAAGGCATTACCTGCTTCAGCACGAGACGCTATTTCTGAAACGGCTCCGCCAAAAAGCTCGCCCTTCAAGGTCGGAAAAGAGACCGAAACAGGCTGTCCATAATCCACTTCACGGATGATGGTTTCAGGCACCAGGACTCTAACTTCCAGATCTCCTGCTGATTGAATTTCAAAAAGCGTTGTCCCCACGGACACTTCCACAAAGGGGTCAATTTCCCGGCTGGAGATTGTGCCCGCAAACGGCGCGGAGAGGATGGTTCGATCAAGGTCTTTTTGAGCACGTTCTACATCACTCGTTGAAACGCTCACACTGGCAGCAGCTGCGTCATAGGCGGCCCGGGCACTGTCGACAGCGGCCTGCGTCACAAAGCCTTTGTCGATGAGAGCAAGCTTGCGGTCCAGATCCTCTTTCGCTTCAGAGCGCTTCGCCCGCGCACTGGTAAGCTGGGAGCGCGCACTATCAAGTGCAATCTGATAGTTCGTTCGGTCCAGAAGTGCCAGCACCTGTCCCGCAACCACAGTCTCACCCACCGAGACATTCACTTCTGTTACTCGTCCGCTTACCTGGAAACTGAGCGCAGAGCGGTCCGACGCCTCAACGACACCAGATATGCTGCGCACCTGTCCGGTTGCCCGTTCACTCACAGTCTCCAGTTTCACCACCGGCGGAGGCGCAACAGCTGCCTCATCCACGTCCCCGTCGCATCCCGCGACACCCAGTGACACCATAATCGGAAAGAGAAGTGACCAGCTTCGCATTGCAAACCCTCATTTTGGCCCGCAGATTCGCTGGGCTTAGACTAAAAGGACTGTGACTCGGGACCCGTCAGGGTACAAGCACCCAATCCACCCGGGGATAAAGTTTTGCCCAAATTTCGGACTTACTCGAAGACCGCCTATAATAGTCACTCAGACATTCAACCCGTTTCATATTCGACCGCCCTGGCCGTCGGCCACCGGAGTATTTTTGACAAACGCTGCCCAAGAAAAGTCTCTCGCCAAAGCCGAAAAAGCCTTTGATGAGCAGGTCCGACGTGACCTTCCCCGAAACTATGCTGTCAATCTGGTGCATGGATTGCTCGGCCAGACAGGTTTCCGGCTGGTTCACGCGCCAACTTTTGTGCCTGCCTTCATCTACATCCTGTCCGGATCAGAGCTAGCAGTCGGCCTCGCGCTTGCCGCACAGCATTTTGGCGCTGCGAGTTCGTCTCTCCTCGGCGCAACTCTCATCGAGCACCGCAAAAAAGTGATCCCGATCGGATTTGTGATCGGCGGCCTTATGCGGGTGCAGGTTTTGGGCCTGGCATTGGCAGGGCTTTTCCTAGACGGGCAAATCGCTTTTATTGCCTCCTGTTTGTTTCTGGCCCTGTTCGGCTTTTTCAACGGCATGCAAGCCGTGGTCTTCAACTACATGATGTCGAAGGTGATCCCTGTAAGCCTGAGGGGTCGCCTGACAGGACTGCGCAATTTCATGGCCGGGCTGACAGCGTCCGGTGTCGCCTATCTGGGCGGTCAATATTTCATCGAAACAAACGCGCTCGGGAACGGCTATTCAGCAACCTTCCTCACCGCCTTCATTCTGACGAGTATTGGCCTCGGACTTCTCGCATTCATCCGCGAGCCCGTCCCGCCAGTCATCCGCGCGCAGGCGAGTTTCTTTGGCCGCATGAAAGAGATTCCAGCACTCCTCCGTGCCGACCCTGGCTTTACCAGATTCTTCGTCGCGCGGTCGCTGGGCGCGCTCGGGACCATCGCCGTGCCCTTCTATGTGCTCTTTGCCGGTGAAGTCGTGGGCCTGAGCGGGACCAATCTCGGCATTCTCTCCCTTTCCTTTCTGCTGAGCCAGACAGCAACCAATCTCGGTTGGGGAGCCCTTGCAGATAAGACCGGCAATCGCTTCGTCTTCATAGCCACACTGGTTACCTGGATCTTGTCTACGGTTCTCTTGTTCTTCGCAAACGACATCATCCTGCTTGGCCTGGTCTTCGCGGGGCTTGGCGCAGGGCTTGGCGGCTTCCAGATTTCTTCGCAAAACATGGTGCTGGAGTTTGGCGACAGACAGGACCTACCCATGCGGATTGCGATTTCCAACATGGGTAATTCCTTCATGATGGGCCTTGGGCCTCTCATGGGTGGCTTCGTCGCCCTCTGGTTTTCCTACGCAGCCGTCTTCTGGTGCGCCATGGCCTTCATGTGCATCGCACTGCTGATGGTCGCCTTGCTGATAGACGAACCAAGAAACCGCTCCTGATACACACGAAGACTAATTTGCAGCGCTGGCCTGAAGACGCGCCGCAACCGCGTCGACTTCTGTCCAGACCCGCAGGAAGTTGCCGCTCCAGAGTTTTTCGATCTCTTCATAGGTGTAACCGCGCTTGAGGAGCTCAGCGGTGACATTTGCTGTCTCTGAAGCATCGTCCCAACCGATCACGCCACCACCGCCATCAAAGTCCGATGAAATGCCCACATAGTCGATACCCATCACTTTGACGGCGTGGTCAATGTGATCAACAAATTGAGCAAGCGTCGCCCGCGGGTAGAGCCGATTAATCTCCGCCATTCCTTCGCGGAATTCCGGCAGTTTGCCATGAGCAAGGAAGCTAAACCGCGCCACACCCTGCTCCTCAGCAATTTGGTTGCGCAGAGCCGTCACAGCAGCGGTCCGGCCAGGATCTGCTGTCACATAGGTCGAGAAGGCAACGATCTGGGCTATACCGCCTTTTGCTGCAAGTGCACGCATTTGGTCATCAGTAAGGTTCCGGGGATGGTCCGCCAATGCCGTGGTGGCTGAATGAGACGCAATCGCCGGTGCTTCAGAAAGCGCCACGGCCTGCATCATCGCATCGTGCGAGATGTGAGAAATGTCGACCATCATACCGAGGCGGTTCATCTCCTTAACGACCTCGCGTCCAAAATCGCTCAAGCCCCCGTGCTCTGCAGGCTCATCGCCGAGATCGATCCGCCGCATAGAACTGTCGGCAATGTCATTGTGTCCCACATGGGCAAGCGTCATATAGCGCGCACCGCGGTCATAATATTCTTCAATCAGAGATAGGTCTTTACCGATCACATACCCGTTCTCAATCCCGATCACGGCAACCTTGCGCCCCGACCCGTGAATATCGACCACATCCGCTGGCGTCAGCGCGAGACCGATGCGGCTCGGATAAAGCGCATCCGTCATCGCGTGGATGGCATTGAACTTAACAAGAGCAGCCTCTCTCGCTGCCGCATAGTTTTCTTCTGTCCGCGCCGTCTGCCCCACATAGACGATGAAGAACGCTGCATCGAGACCGCCGCGTTCCATTTTGGGCAGGTCCACCTGAAGCTGTGTTTCCAGACCGGGATCAACTTCGGGCATGGTTGTGTAGGTCGGCGGGATATCAACATGTGTGTCCAGTGTAAGGACAGGGCCATGCACCCTGGAAAACCCTCTGGTCTCCCCTGCCTCATCCACCATTTTAAAGGCCAGCCACCCCAGGCCAACCAGAATGGCGCCAACAGCAATGATGAGAAGAATGGGTCGTAACATGGGGTATCGTCTCCTGTTTTCGGGACGCTGGCACAGCAACCCACATGTTGCAAGAGGTTCCACAGGCAACAGTCTTGTAAGTCTCCACGACCTCCCTAAATTGGGCTAAACCAAAAGGGAGAGATCACATGACCGCAGAAAACGCAGTTCAAGGCCTCAGCATTATCATCGGAGTCGGGGCGTCAAATGGCGTCGGCGGCGCCCTCGTACATCGGTTTGCCAAGGGCGGCGCGCCTGTTCTGATTGTAGGCCGGACGGCTGAAAAGATTGAGGCTGTCGCGGAGGAAGTAAAAACGAATGGCGGCACGGCCTATACACAGGTCTGTGATGTCACAAGTCCCGATCAGGTAGCGACCCTTTTTGACCACGCCAAGGAATACGGACCTCTCGGATCTGTGCTCTACAATGCGGGTAACAATGCCATCATTCCTTTTGAAGACGTAGCGCCGGAACAGTTCGAACAATTTTGGCGGACAGGCGCCTACGGCGCCTTTCTAGTGGCGCAAAAGGCATTGAAGGTTATGGCGGAACAAGGATCAGGATCCTTCCTCGTCACTGGCGCGTCTGCATCCATGCGCGGAAAACCAAACTTTGCGCATTTCTCCTCCGCCAAAGGCGCTCTCAGAAACCTCACCCAATCTCTCGCACGGGACTATGGACCCAAAGGCGTCCATGTCGGCCATGTCGTGATTGATGGCGTTGTAAATGGCGACATGGTCCGCAGCATTTATGAAGGATATCTGGAGAGCAAAGGCAACAACGGCGCCTTGGAACCCAGCGCGATCGCTGAAGCCTTCTGGCAGCTCCATGTGCAGCACCCGAGCGCTTGGACACACGAACTCGATCTGCGCCCATTCAAAGAGGAATGGTGAACCCTCCGCTCACAACGCACCACCAGCAATGGAGAGAAACTCCTCCACTTCTTCATTTGACGTACAAAATGATGTGACCAGGCGCACAGCAATCCCGTCTGGTTCACGCTCCCACGGATAGTAAGCGGCACCCGCAGCAATGAGTGCTTTGTGTGCTGGTTTGGGAAGCACAGCAAACACCTGGTTTGCTTGAACCGGATGCCGGAGACGCGCACCCGGCAGCTTTTCGATACCAGCGGCCAGTAGGGGCGCCATCCCGTTTGCATGAGCAGCCATGTCGAGCCAAAGACCACCTTTAAGGTAAGCGGCCATCTGGGCACCGAGAAACCTTCCCTTGGACATGAGTTGGCCAGCGCGCTTACACATGAAGGGAAGGTCTGCGGCAATACCCTCATCAAAGACGATCACAGCTTCCACACCCATCGCGCCGTTCTTCGTCGCGCCGAAGGAAAGCACATCCACACCTGCCTTCCAGGTCATCTCAGCGGGGCTGCAGCCGAGCGACACCAATGCATTGGCAAACCGAGCACCATCCATATGCACACGCAGTGAATGCTTCTTGGCCAGGACAGACAGAGCTTCGATCTCAGAAACGGAATAAACCGTTCCGCTTTCAGTGACCTGCGAGAGGCTGATGGCCTGAGCCTGCGGGTGATGCACAACCCCCTGAGCAAACCCTTCCAGACCCTGCTCTATTGCCGCAGGGGTGAGCTTTCCATGTTCTCCAGCGAGCGGCAGCAATTTGGCCCCATGCATAAAGAACTCCGGAGCTCCACACTCGTCCGTATGAACATGCGCCCGTTCATGCACAAATACAGCGCCATGTGGGTGTGTTATCGCAGCAAGGTTGAGCGCATTGGCGGCGGTCCCAGTCGTCACCAAAAAGGCAGCCACATCGTGCTCAAAAACCTCAGCGAGGCGATTACACGCGTCCCTCGTGTACTCATCTGCCCCATACCCCGGGGTTGACCCGTCATTTGCGTCGGCCAGCGCAGACATAATCTCAGGCGCGACACCACTGCCATTATCACTCGCAAATTTCATGAAATTCCCCTGAGACGTCCCGCCACATGCAAAGAAACTAAATACTCTCTATATGCTAATGGTCGTTCCGTCTTCAGGAAACCAAATCCATGTCCGAGCAACGAAAACCGTTTCGAGAACCTCTTCATTCCTCAATCGATGAGGCACTGATTGAGAAGCTCGTTCGCGCGTTTTACGCAAAAATCCGTGCTGATGAAGAACTCGGGCCGATTTTTGGGAACGTAATCACCGGAGACTGGGAGCCTCATCTTCAAAAGATGTTCGCCTTCTGGTCATCCCTGACCATGCTGACGGGCCGCTATATGGGTCAGCCTATGATGGCTCATATGAAACTCAAAATGGTCGAACCTCAACATTTCGATAGATGGCTGTCCCTGTTTCGTGAAACGGCAAGTGAGGTCTGCCCGCCACCTGCCGCCGAAATCTTCATCGACAAGGCAGAGCGTGTTGCCGAAAGCCTGAAGCTCGGGATGTTTTTCAAACCCGACGAAGCGGCAGCGAAAGGCTCGCCGCCGCCTGCATAAGTTTGGGCGGTCCCCTCAAACAGCGTTTGCAAAAATCATCAGTCCGTAGATCGCAAAAGCCGCCATTGAGATGGTCGTGAATGCCATGCCTACCGCACGTCCAGCGCCGACACCGCCACCTGACCCCATAAAATTGACGGCGTAGACCAAACGACCGAGAACCAGGCTCGCACCACCGGCGAGCATGAGCCAGGAAGGTGCTCAGCCCTGAGGAGCTTCATAGGAGATGAACGCAATGCTGGCTCCGAACGGATCGCGGATAGTCGCCATGCGCCCGACACCGGGAGCATCTGCAGGCGCGCTCACCTCCTCCGCCCCGGCTTTCACAGCTGCGTTAAAGCGCTGATCCACATCATCAACGGTGATGTAAACGACCCAGACAGGATCATTGGACGGTGTATTGGGAATACCGCCAATCGGGCCTTCACCGACCATAATGCCGGGATAGCTTGAACCGTCCTGCATGGGCATATCGACGACATTCCATCCAAGAACGTTTTCATAAAATTTCCGCGCAGCTGCCGGTTCAGCACTGTTATGGGCAATCCAGCTTGGCATACCATGGGTTGTTGTGGGGGTTGTTGTCATGTCTCTCTCCCTTGTTTTTTTCGAGCCTGTGCCCGATCACCCCAAGGACGCTTGGACAAAGCCCAACCCGACAAGCAGGACTTACTTTTTCAGAGAGGAAAGACGGCTTCGGATATAGTCCCGCTCAGCATCTGACGGCCCAAGCATAAGCGCCCTTTCATACGCCTCTCGGGCGGCGGTCTCATCGCCCAGGTCGGCACAAAGCGCGCCACGCGTTGAGTGGAAATAGAGATAGTTCTGCAAGTCTGCGGCGATGGCTTCCATGCCCTTAAGCGCTTCTGCTGCACCACTTACTTGAGAGACCGCCACCAATCTGTTGAGGGTCGCCACCGGCGAGGGCTGCATCTGTTCCAAGGCTCGATAGAGGCGTTCTATCTCCGACCAGTCTGTCTCCTCTGCGCTTGGCGCGTCACAATGGACCGCTGCAATCGCCGCCTGGATCTGAAAAGCGCCAGGACGCCCACGACGTAGTGCTTTTTCGATCAGAACCTGACCCTCGGCAATTGCGGATCGATCCCAAAGTCTGCGGTCCTGCTCATCCAAAGGCACCAATGTCTGCGTTGCATCCTGACGCGCTGAGCGGCGGGCATCGTGCAAAAGGCAGAGCGCGAGCAACCCCATCACTTCGGGTTGCGCTGGAAAAAGCTGCAAGAGCAGACGCGTGAGACGGATTGCCTCCTGACAGAGCGCATGACGGATATGGTCCACACCGCCATGGGAGGAATATCCCTCATTGAACAATAGGTAGAGCATCACCAGCACGGCGTTTAACCGTTTAGCCCGCTCCTGAGGAGAGGGCGTCTCAAGAGCCGCTACCACAACAGCGGCCTTTTTCTTGGCCCGTGTAATCCGCTGCTCCATGGATTTCGGTTTCACGAGAAAAGCCCGTGCGATTTCCTCAACCGAAAACCCGACAACCACCTTCAGCGCAAGCGCCAACTGATCCTGAACAGACAGCTCGTCATGACAACACATGAAAAGAAGACGGAGCACATCATCTCGATAGTCAGACATATCAATCGCTTCTGCGTAATCAGCTTCAACGTCGCCCAGGTCAACCTCGGTCCCACCCTCCTCAATCACGGTCCGTTCTGTCTCGCGCCGACGAAGAGCGTCTATGCCGGCATTTCGTCCGACCAGAATGAGCCAGGCGATAGGATCTTTCGGCACACCGTTTTTTGGCCATGACTTGACCGCCCGTATGCAGGCGTCCTGATAGGCATCTTCAGCCAGATCGACAGTTCTGAAATAGCGCGTGAGCGCCGCCATCGCGCGTGGTCGCGCAGAAGAAAAATGACGGGAGAGAGGCGATGACTTAGTCATCTTCTGAGGCGGTCACCTGCCCCGGGCCAAACCAGCTAATCGGCCGAACCTCAACCGAGGCAATATCCAACGGCAACAGTTTTGCAGCCTCAATCGCTTCCTCAATCGTGTTACACTCAATTGTGTAGAATCCGAGCAGATGTTCTTTTGTTTCCACAAAAGGGCCGTCTGTCACAACGGGCACACCCCCTTGCTCGCGCAGGGTCACTGCTGTCGCCGTCGCATGGAGCTTGGCCGCCGGTCCGTTCTGCTTCTCCTCCGCAAGACGGTCCTGAAGGGCATAGTGCTTACTCATCACCGCCGCCTGTTCATCCTCAGAAAGCTGATCGAACGTTCCCTCTTCCCCGAAAATCAAAATTGAATACAGCATAGTCCCTCCAAAATCGGCCAGTTCATAGGACGGGCGGACACAGCGAAATCCGACATCAGAGCAGACCTCGTCGGCAAGCCGTTCAAACATATGCCTATTTTTGAAAAAGCTGAGCGTTTTCGCAGGTTGAGGCCTGATCCCAGAAATCGGCAAGATCTTATGTGAAATCTGCACCACCTTTTGGTCACGACACCAAAGGAGATTTCCAGATGCATCAACGCTTGCAATGGCTCGGCCCTCTATTGGGGATGAGCTTGTTTTTCCTAGCCCCGTCCAGGCGAAATCACCCGACCATGAAAAACTCGTCGGGACCTGGGCACTCCAGGGCTACGGCGCACAGATTTTCATCACACCATGCGGCCACGCGGGAGAACGGCTATGTGACCAGATCACCGGGTTTTGGACCGACCGTGCGGCCGCGGGCGTATGCTAACGGACAAACAAAACCCAGCCGCCCACCTGCGTGATCGACCACTTGTCGGCACACCCATATTTCGGAATTTCGCGCCTTCGCGACGGACGCTGGCAGGGCGACGGAATTTACAACCCGGAAGATGGCAATACCTACGCGGCGTCGCTGAAACCCCGCGCGGATGGACCTCTGAACGTGACCGGCTGTGTGCTGGGCAGTTTCTGCCAGACCCAAATCTGGCGGAGACCGCAATCTGTGTGTCCTGCAACCATCGCCCAAGCCCGTCAAGAGTAGGAGTATCAGATGAGAAAACCACAATTCATTGCGCGTCAAGGCCGCCAGCCATCCGGCCTGTTTGGCTCCTTAGTTGGCCGCATCATGTCGAAAGAAACCGCCGCCGCGAACGACATTGCCATTGCTCTGTTAAACGTCTTGTCCGGCGACAGAGTGCTCGATGTCGGCACAGGTCACGGCGCCGCGCTCGCGACCCTTGCGACACTTAACGATCCAGGCTCTTTGGACGGTCTCGACTTCTCATCCACCGCCCTGAAGATCGCCCAAAAGAAAAACAGATCGCTCTTAAGATCAGGCAGGCTTCATCTGCACGAAGGCATGAGCGATGATATGCCTTACGCCGACCAGAGCTTCGACAAAATCCTGACCATGCACACGATCTACTTCTGGGAGGATGCAGCCGCCCATTTCAAAGAGATTTTTCGTGTGCTCGTACCCGGCGGACGCTTCGTGATCGGATTTCGGCCAGGAGATGACACACGCGCCGCATCGATCTTCCCCAACAACGTGTATGCGTTCCGAACCATTGCCGACGTCAAACAGCTGCTTGAGAAGGCAGGGTTTCGCATCGCAGAGACAGAACGACGGGACGACCGTAAATCTATCCTCAGTTGGATTGCTGCCGAACGGCCAAGTTCCACCTAGGAAGCGCAAAGTTTAGAGGTCCATCAAGAAATCATGGATCGGGCGAACGGTCGTGAAAGCAGAAACAGCCTGTTTGACAGCATCCTGACCTGTTGCTTTGGCATGTCCCTTATTGTCGATCCAGGCAGCAAGCCCCTTATGTTGCAACAAATGGGCATAAGCCGGGTCAATATCATATCCAGAGGGCACACGCTTCAGGTCAGGCTCACTCAACCGACAACCTTTTTTGACGAGCGCCTTCATCATTTTGTCTAGTGAAGCCCCACGCTTCCCATCACATACAGCCGCACGGTATTTTTCAAGCGCTTGCTTTTCCAGGTTCATCGACCCCGCGCCATAGAAGACGCCCTTCGTATCAAGGGAGAAGTAGAACCCAGAATGCGTGCCTTGTCCCGTCTTTCCAGGCTTACCGAAAAATGCCATGCGCACATGGGTGTTGTAGGGCGTCTTGTCTTTGGAGAAGCGAACATCGCGATGAACGCGAAAAAGCTTGGGCACAACTTCGCCATTGAGCTTCTTCTCCAGCGCCGCCTGAACCTCGCTCAGAAAATGCTCCGCCAGTGCCTTCACGCTCTGCTCATAGGTCTTTTTGTTGTCATTAAACCAGTCGCGTGAATTATTCTGCTCAAGATCTTTCAGGAATTTGATCCCGGCTTTCGGAAATCCTTCAAATCCACCACCCATGTGCACCTCCCGATCCCATGTGCACCTCCCGATCCCATGTGTACCTCCTGATCAATACAGAACCGTCTTTCACTTAAAGACGCACCCGTCATCTGTAATCCGACACTGAGAGGGAACTGCTGTCTATCTCCAGACGTCCGGATCGAACGGACCCGTCCAGCCATAGGTTTTAAGATCAATGCGCCCACTCGCCCGCCAGATGATACCTTCTTTGCGCAGGAGGTCTCCTTGCAAGGTCTCCCCACCCCCTTCGGAGCGGACGCTGATCTTCCCCTGAGAATTCACCACCCTGTGCCATGGCACCTTTTTGGCATTCTTGCCATCAAGGGCGCCCAGCGCCTGCCCCACTTGCCGGGGGCCGCATCCGATAATCTTGGCAAGCTGCCCATAGGTCGCAACCTGACCAGCGGGAATTTCAGCGACTAGTTTATAAAGAAGGTCATAGTCCATAGCGCCCAGACGCTATCTTATGAGCCCATTCAAGGCCATATCCACATGGGCCTCCGTAAACACATTGAGGTCAAGTGGCGCTACCGGCTCAAAGGTCATTTTCCAGACAGCCAAAACCTTCGTCTCCCAACAGAATTGAACATCGCCTCCTGAATTCCCCAAAACATTGCCGCCAACCAAGCCTCAGCCAAAAATGAATGCTGGGCCCGCACAATCTTGTCTTGATTTTCGGCACAACTCCTAAATATTCGGCTTCTCAGGATAGCTAAGCGCTCCCCCTAATGATTGGATCGTAGCAACGATCCATTGGCTGCGAACCTTCCGGACAGTTAGTCTTTCCGCAATTTCCCAAATCAAACTAGGATGAGAGACAACCGGGGAGAACAAACATGTCCATGTGGAAAAACGACGAATGGCTGAGCCAACGAACCGAAGAGATCATTGACCCCGGTCGTGAAATCGTCGACCCCCATCACCACCTCTGGCATCAGGAAGCAACCCATTACGACCTTGAGGAGCTCTGGAGCGACACAGGCAGCGGGCACAACGTCACCGAAACCGTCTTTGTGGAATGTGGCTCAGGCTACCGCGACGCGGGCCCCGACCACCTCAAGCCCGTGGGCGAAACGGAATATGTCGCGGAGCGGGCCAAACGTTCGGCGACCACGGACGGTCAGGCAACCATCTCTGGCATCGTCGGGAGGGCTGATCTGGAACATAATGACCTGGACGATATTCTCGATGCCCATGAAGAAGCCGACGGCAATCTCTTCAAAGGCATTCGCCACGCCGGTGCTCATGCCCACCACCCTGAAGTGCTCTCCATCCCTGGGGGTGCGCCGGCCGATCTCTATGAACGTCCGGCATTCAGGAGGGGGGTCGACCGGTTAGGTGAGCGCGGCCTCACCTTCGATACCTGGCACTATCACTACCAGAACAAGGCGTTTCTCGATCTCGCCAAAGCGGTGCCTGACACCACCATGATATTGGATCACTTTGGCACCCCACTTGGGGTGGGCCCTTACGAAGAAAAACGTGAAGAGATATTTGCTGCCTGGAAGGAGGATGTCGCCGCCATCGCGGCATGCCCAAACGTTGTCGCTAAAATCGGCGGCCTTGCCATGCCCGACAACGGCTTTGGCTGGAACACACGCGCCACCCCACCCTCATCAGACGAATTTGTAGAAGCCCAGTCCCGCTATTACCTGCACATGATCGCCTGCTTCGGCCCGGAAAGATGCATGTTCGAAAGCAATTTCCCTGTTGACCGCCTTTCGATCAGCTACCAGGTCCTCTGGAACGGCCTCAAAAAGATCGCGAGCGGCTTTAGCGATGCCGATCAAAACCAGATGTTCTCCGGCACCGCAAAGCAGGTCTATAGACTTTAATGGGAGAACTTGTCTGAGTTCTTAAGCATATAAGCAGCGCCGTGCGGCAGATTAAGCGCTGCGTTCTCGCCGAATAGGCGTTCTTTCTGCCCCCCATAAATCTCACGGTTCGCACCCAAGGGCGCAAGCTCCGCTGCCTTTTGGGTGGCCAAGGGTAAAAGCTCATCAAGCTCAGCAACATGCTGCACAATACCCGCCTCCAGGGCCTGCGGTCCCGCCCACCGCCGTGCGAGCTGGACGGTTTCAAAGAAAGCGTTTGCTGGAACTTTGTGACGGAAGAGCGCCAGCTCTGGCTCCGGAATTTTCATGCCCAATTGCACTTCGTTGGCACAGACAAAGCCGCGATCCACCCGCATCACGCGAACGTCATGGCAAAGCGACATCATAAAGCCGGCGCCAAAGGCATGGCCATTAATCGCGCAAACCGTGGGAACAGGAAGCGTGATAATGCGCCCCATCAGCGCCATAAACTCACCGCCAAAAACCTGTCTGTCGCCCCCTTGCGGGTGTTGATCAGGGGCCTGCACCCAATCCAGGTCTAGGCCGTTGGAAAAAAATTTCTCATCTGCAGAGCGTGTGACGAGAGCGGCAGCACCCTCAGATGCCTCAACTTCATCAAGCGCGTGGGCGATCTCACGGACAAACGTTGTATTCCATCGGTTTTCACCCGCATCCATCGTCAGGGTGAACACGTCCGCATTTCGTTCCAACTTAATCATTCATCGCGCTCCGATTGGTGAGTTCTGGCTCGTCCTTTTTTAGAGCGCGAGCTTCCGACAAGATGCCAGGAACAGCAACCAAAGATTGCGCACACTGCTGGCACCAAAAACCAACAGCCGCAGTAAAACGCTGGGCAAAGGGCCTATGGGTGCCAAACTCGCCGAGATTAAGAATGCGGTGCGGAGGCATACAGCAGGTCTCCGTCGGTCCAGTGCTCAAGAATGAAGCCTGCGGGATCATACCAATAATCATACATTTAACCATCTACGAGATGCCGTTCAATAACCCACGCAAGAGTGTATTTGTCGATTGTTTCCATGTAGAAGTGGCCCGCCATCAAATCATCTACTGACTCTGTCAGCACAAACCTACTATTGAGAGCAGGCGCTTTTGGCGTTGGCTCAGCTCAGCAGTCTGGTCCATCCGATAGAAGACCTCGCCCCACAACCATAAGGGCCGCTCAACACGACCTTCTCACCACCCCAGGCTCCGTGCTTTTGGGTAATGTCGACATTGAAGTGATCGGCAAGACGTTCTAGGTCCGCGCGCACCCGCACGATAGCCCGTCAAAGCAAATTTATTTTGGGCACCCTTCGTCGCTGTATGGATAAAGGGCTCCACCCCAGCCCCCTTGGAAAAGATCGCATCGCCCGGCCCAAAGGCAGATCGCATCGCGAGCCAACCACTTCCATCAATCCAACTTGATTGATTTCTGCTTCGCCAAAAGTCGAGCAATGCATTTCGTCTAGAGACCTATCTTCAGGAAAGCGCGCCAACCGCCAAACTCCGTGATGTCACGAGCATCTTTTAGGCCCCATGGTTCGCAGACAAAGCCTTTGACCCATCGACCATCGCAGAGTTCTACATTGCCGATCGCAAGAGGGGCGGGCACAGCAGCGGTGAATTGACCAAAAGCCTCATCTGAAAGCGCCCAGACTTCGACATCGATTGCTGAGCCGCCCTCTGACTGGCGGACAAGGCCAGGCTTAGGCGGTTCTGTGTCGGCCAACGCAAAGAGGCGATATCCTGCACCAGTCTGTGTGGACGCCACGAGTTTGGCGCCCCGCTCTGTCAATTGCCAATTGAGCGGTTGGCCTGACAAGTGAGCGCCAACAACAGCGAGCTCGATGCCCTGCTTTCGATCTGCAGGAACGGAGGATAAGGGATGCTCCGTTGCGCCCGCCTTCAGCCCCGCCCCATCTGTCCTATCAAATGCCCTATGCAGCCGGTCGCCGAGCGAGAGGAGCCCCTTGTCTGTGAAGGCCGGGCCGATCAGTGTCACCCCCGCGGGCAGCCCATCTCTAAAGCCAGCGGGGATTGCGACAGCGGCGCAATCGGTGAGGTTTACGAAATTAGTATAGAGCCCAAGATTGGCGTTAAGCGTCACAGGATCATTTGCAATTTCATCAATTCGGTAGGTCGTCGGTGTTGTGGGCAACAGCAGAAGATCGACGCGGTTCCAGACCTCATCAATCACCCGCCGATAGCCCGCTAGTGCATATTGGCCAGTGAACGCATCAACAGCAGACACCGACTTTCCTTCGAGCACGATTTTCGCAACCGTCGGGTCTACGTCTTCGTCGCCGTGCTCAATATGGGCACCGACGGCAGCATATCGTTCAGCAACCCAGGGCCCCACATAAAGAAGTTCGGCAGCCTTCCGAAACGGTGTGTAGTCAATCGCCACAGGCACACCACCAAGATCGCGCATATTTTCGATGGCCGCGTCGTAAAGCGCTTCTACGCCCGCATCCCCCTTGAAGTCCCGGCTCTGTTCATCCAGCACGCCGAAATGAAACGCAGCTCCTGCCAAGGGGCGGTCAATCGGATAGCGCGAAAATGGATCATCGCCATCAAACCCCTCGACAACGCGCTTGACGAGAGACGCATCGGCGCACGACGCGGTAAACACACTCACACAATCCAACGTCCGGCAGGCAGGTACCACACCCCTAGTGCTACCAAGACCGCAGGTGGGCTTATATCCAACAAGATTGTTGAAGGCTGCTGGCACCCGGCCCGACCCCGCCGTGTCTGTCCCAAGCGCAAAGGAAACGAGACCCCGCGCTACAGCTACCGCAGAGCCGCTGCTCGATCCTCCGGAAATATAATCTTCGTGAAAGGCAGAGTGCGGCACACCATAGGGAGACCGCGTGCCAACAAGCCCCGTCGCAAACTGATCCAGATTGGTCTTACCGATCAAGATCGCTCCTGCTGCACGTAGGCGCTCCACCACCATCGCATCTTCCTGCGGCAAATAAGCAAAAGACGGGCACCCCGCCGTCGTCGGGAGTTCCTGGCAATCAATATTGTCCTTAACCGCAAAGGGAATGCCATAAAGCGGCAAGTCGCTCTGTGTCGCCTCCTTCTCCGCAAGAGCACGCGCAGCTGCCAATGCGTCCGCACGCGGTACCAGCGAGATCCAGATTGCCTTATCCGAGCACGCCTCGATCCGATCATAGATCGTTTCAATGACTGCCTCAGGATCAACCGAACCTTGAGCATAGGCGTCGAGCAGTTCGTGTATTTGAAAGTCGAGGTCAGCCATTTTAGCTAGCCTCCCTAGCTGCCGCCATCACCAGAACTGCCTGTCCCGGGTCGACAGTCTGGCCAGGTTTACAAAGCACCTCATGCACGACACCGCCTCGCGGAGCCGCTACTTCCAGCTCCATCTTCATACTTTCTAGGATGACGACGGGGTCGCCCTCTTCGACAGATTGTCCGGGCTCCACCAACACTTTCCATACGCTCCCTGGCAGCGCAGCCTCCACAATTGATCCACCTTCGGGAACGCTGATGTTGTGCTCATCAAGTGCAAATGCTTCTTCGATTACCTCGGCATTAATACCCTGCTCACGCCATCGTAACCTTTCAGCTTCAAAAGCCTGCTGCTGCGTCTCTTTGAATTGAAGAATGGACTCCTTCTCCTCAGCGAGCATGAGGTCATACTCGGCGAGATTGAAACTGCCCTCTTCAACCTCGATCTGATACGCACCATGCGGGAAGGCATCACGCGCCTCCGCCAGTTCCTCTGGTGAGACAGGAAAAAATTTTATCCGATCAAAGAAACGGAGAAGCCATGGCTTCCCGGCAGCAAAGCTCCCTCTTTGTTGCCACGTACTCCAAACCTGAAGCGTTCGGCCAAACAATTGATACCCACCGGGACCCTCCATTCCATAGATACACATATAGGCGCCACCAATGCCCACAGCGTTCTCAGGTGTCCAGGTGCGCGCCGGATTGTATTTTGTGGTGACGAGGCGGTGGCGAGGATCAATAGGCGTGGCAACAGGCGCCCCCAGATAGACATCACCCAGACCCAACACCAGATAATCCGCATCAAAGATGATGTTCTTGACCGCCTGTTCATCGGGCAGCCCGTTAATTCGACGAATGAACTCAACATTTGAGGGACACCAGGGCGCGTCTTCGCGGACAAGCTCCTGATATTTCTGCATTGCGAGCTCAGCCTGCTCATCTCTCCAGCTGAGCGGCAGGTGAACCACGCGGCTCGGCACAGTGAGGTCTTCAGCGCGCTGCATCTCTTCTTCGGCCCGGCGCAACATATCCAGCAACCGCGCAGTCGATAGACGTGCCGGGTCATAATGCACCTGCAAAGATCGGATGCCCGGAGTGAGATCAATAATGCCGTCGAGTGCTTCCTGCTCCAGCCAGGACATTAAGGCTGTCACCTGCAGACGCAGTTTGAGATCCAGAACAAGCGCTCCCATTTCCACAAGCAGATAGGAGTCCCCGGCCCGCCGATAGACAATGTCAATGCCATTGGTCCGCCCCCGTGCCAAAATGGCCGATGGCCGTTCCGATATCTCCGACACCCTTTCAGAAGACAAATTCGTTCTCAAATTGTCCACCTGCGGCGCCTTCAACACCCGCTTCCGGTCCTCCTGAAGCGACGCGGCCTCATCAGCCGACAAGGAGACGAAGCGCACTCTGTCACCAGGGCGAAGCTGCCCCATCTTCCAGCGCTCCGCATCCGCGATGGTTGCCGGACACACAAATCCCCCAAGACTCGGACCGTCCGGTCCCAGAATAATGGGCATATCGCCAGTAAAATCGATTGTCCCGATTGCATAGGCATTATCGTGAATATTGGACGGATGCAGACCCGCCTCACCACCATCCTCCCGCGCCCATTCAGGCTTCGGACCGATCAGCCGCACCCCGGTTCGCGCACTATTAAAATGCACTTCGTAGGACGACTGAAAGAGAGTCTCAATGTCATCTTCGGTGAAAAAATCCGGCGCGCCATGAGGACCATAGAGAACGCCAATCTCCCATTCTTTGGTGAGACCCGGGCGGTTCGCTGGTGCCACTATTGACAGCGGCGCATCGATAGCGCCGGTGCGATTGATGCGCAAAACATCTCCGGTCTTCAGCTGGCCGGTCGCATGACCGCCAAATCCTCCAAGGATGAAGGTCGAACGGCTGCCAAGGTGCACGGGCGCATCAATCCCATGTCGGACAGCAAGATAGGCACGGTTGCCTGCCCCTTCCACCGACCCCAAATGCAGCGTCTCACCTGCTGATACCTCGATAGGTTCCCAGTTTGGCACCGGGCGCCCCTCAAGCGTGGCCTTCATGTCCGCGCCTGTGAGCGCAATCACCGCAGGTGAGTTGAAGCGCAGGCTTGGCCCCGCCACGGCGCATTCGAGCCCCGCCGCATTACCCGGGTTCCCCACCAATCGGTTAGCCAGCTGGAAAGAAAAATCATCCATGGGTCCGCTGGGCGGCACACCAACTGCCCAATAGCCAACACGCCCCGGAAAGTCCTGAACACTCGATTGCGCACCGGGCGACAGGACCTCAATACGCGGCGGACGATAATCAAAATCGGCCAACACCTGCGTGCTCACATGACCCTCTGCAAACATTTCAGTGCCAGCAATCGCCGCCAGATAATCCAGATTGGTTTCAATACCATAGAGAGCTGTGTCAGCGAGTGCATCACGAAGCCGCCCCAAAGCTTCCTCTCTATCGCACCCTTTCACGATAAGCTTGGCCAGCAGAGAGTCATAGTGGGATGTGATGATCGTTCCGGTTTCGATCCACCCATCCACCCGAGCATGCTTGTCAAAGGACACTTCAGTCAGGCGCCCGGCACTTGGCTGGAAGTTGCGCGCGGGATCTTCCGCATTGATCCGGACCTCAATAGCCGCACCACTCGACACCAAATTGATATCCTTTAGGGGCTGCATCGTGCCACCCGCCTGCCGGACCATCCATTCAACCAGGTCGACGCCGAACACTTCCTCCGTGACACCATGCTCAACCTGTAGCCGTGTGTTCACTTCAAGAAAATAAAACTCACCCTCCTGTGTGTCATAGATGAATTCAACCGTGCCCGCTGATGCGTAAGCCACCTCTTCTCCGAGGCGTCGCGCCGCGTCAGCAATCGCGCGCCGCTGCTCATCCGACAGGCCGGGCGCAGGCGTTTCTTCGACGACTTTCTGGTTGCGGCGCTGAAGAGAGCAATCGCGCTCTCCAAGGGTGAGAACATTGCCCGCGCCGTCACCGAATATCTGCACCTCGATGTGGCGGGCATTGGCCACAAACTTCTCCAGGAACACGCCCGCATTGCCAAAATTATTCTCGCCCATCCGCCGAACAGTGTCGAAGGCCTTTTCCAGCTCATCGTCCGACGCACAGAGTTGTAGCCCTATGCCACCGCCGCCTGCTGTACTCTTCAACATGACGGGATAGCCGATCTCCGCAGCCGCAGAGAGGGCAGCAGACAGATCAGACAAAAGGCCCGTCCCTGGCAGAAGCGGCACACCCGCTTTCTCCGCGAGTGCCCGCGCCGTATGTTTTGTCCCGAACTCACGGAGCTGCTTGGGCATCGGCCCGATAAAGGCGATGCCCTTTTCGTGAAGACGTTCAGCGAACTCAGCACTTTCGCTCAGAAATCCGTAGCCTGGGTGGACAGCGTCGGCGCCAGTTTCCGCACACGCGGCAAGAATGCTTTCAATGTTGAGATAGCTGTCTGAAACAGCCGCCGGGCCCACACAATAGGCCTCGTCCGCGTCACGAACATGCAGCGAATGTCGATCAGCTTCTGAGTAGATCGCAACGGATTTCAGCCCCAAATCTTTGAGCGTTCTGATGATCCGGCACGCGATTTCGCCTCTATTGGCGACAAGAACTGTTTTGAACATAAGTAGGGGGTACTTCTTTATCTCGTGAGACCGTCAATCAGATACGCCGTCCCAGATCAGGACCTCGATTGGAGTGGGGTTATAGGCGTTGCAGGGATTGTTCAGCTGCGGGCAATTAGAAATCAGTACAAGGACGTCCATTTCGGCACGCATCTCGACATACTTGCCCGGTGCGCTAATGCCATCCTCGAAGGTCAGCCCTCCGTCTGGCGTCACGGGGACATTCATGAAGAAGTTGATATTGTGGGTAATGTCGCGCTTCGACAGGCCGTATTGCTCGTCTTCCGCCACCGCGAGAAGCCAACTGTCCCGACAGGCATGCATATATTTTGTATCGTGGGCATAGCGGACGGTATTGGATTCGGTAGCGCAGGCGCCGCCCAACGTGTCGTGGCGCCCACACGTGTCGGCAATAATCTCTAGCATGACAGACCCCTCCGTCGAGCGGAGCTTGGTTCCTGCCGTCAGATAGACATTTCCCTGCTCACGGATTGTATCAACGGCGCTATAGCGCTCGGCCGGATCATGGGCATTGTAGAAGAGCGTGTCGGCTGCCTGATTGCCTTCAAGATCGAGAATGCGGAAAACCTCGCCCCGTTTGACCGTATGCATCCAATAATCACCAGCATCAACAATTTCGCGATATTTTGCGTTTGCCGCGTCAAAATCACTTTCTTTGATCATTTTCCCCTCCTGCCAATCACGCGCTTGCAAGAGACATGCGGCGGTAAAGCTCTGTGTTTTTAAAGCCACGACCATTTTCAGGTCGGAAGGTTCGGCAATAGTCATCGTCGGCTACAGGCTTGGCGGCAAAAACATCGAACGTCACTGGTTTGGGCGCATAAGTTGGCGACGGATCCAGCGGGTGCGGACAGGTATGAAAAAGAACCAGCGTGTCCATCTCGAAACGAAGGTCGACTTGAGCGCCGGGGTCGGCCGCCGCGGGCACAAACGCAAGGTCTCCCTCGGCATTTGGCATAACCTTGCTGAACCAGTTTACATTGGCAGCAAGGTCCTTTTTCCCGAGCCCGTATTTCGCAGCCTCCACGAGAAAACTGTCCAGCCCATTTTGCGTCCGCTCATTGCGCACAGTCTGATAGGTGGTCACACCCCATCGGTCTTCGATGATCTGGCGAGTGCTGTTGCCACAGACAGTGTCATGCCACCCGTAAGTGTCTTCGACAATCGAGCAGAAGATCCGCCCCATGTCTGAATAGAGACAGTTCCCTTTTGTAAGCTTGAAGGTGTGCTGGCACTTGAGACTATCTGGAGCGTTATATCGCTCAAGCGGATTGAGCGGGTTATAGAAGAGCATGCCCACATTGGCACCGCCTTCCACATCCGTGAGCCGCAACGTAAAACCGGCCTTCATGGTCAATGACCAATGCGCCCCTCCGGGTATTACATCACTCGACAAAATCTCTGGTTCGGGTTTCATGGACATCTCCATCTGGCAGAGGCCGGTCTTGTCGCCGCCTCTCTACGCTCCAGGTCGTCCTGGGCCATGTCTCATCGACCGGCTCCACGCCAGCCGCCGGGCCGTCCCGGCGAGAAACGAAAATCATGCCGCCGCGTCCTTTGCAGCCAGTTCTGTCACGAACGGCGCAGGATCAGACGGCGTATCAAAGGCAATGGTTGCGCCATAGCGCTCTAACTCTTCTTCTCTCTTGCGCACACGATCAAAGGCGATCACGCGCGTACCAAGATAAAAAGCCTCGCGCAGGTCATGGGTCACCATGAAGACCGTCATTTGGTTTTCCCACCACAGACGCAACATCAGGTCATGAACCTCTGACCGGATACCAGGGTCGAGGGCGCCAAAGGGCTCATCAAGCAAAAGAATACGAGGCTTTTTGATCAAGGCTTGCGCAATGGCAAGGCGCTGCTGCATGCCACCTGACAGCGCAGACGGGTATTTGGACGCCGCGGCGGCTAACCCAACCCCGCCAAGATATTCCATGGCCTCTTCCCGCGCACGGCGCTTGGCCCGACCATACAGACGACCCGTAAAACCGCCGCGGTCCAACTCAAGGCCAAGCATGACATTCTCCAAAGCCGTCAAATGCGGAAAGACGGAGTATTTCTGAAAGACAACGCCACGATCAGGTTCTGGGTTAGGTGGCAGTTCTTCACCATCAATGAGGATTTGCCCCCGGGTTGCTTGCTCTTGGCTCAGAAGCAGGCGCAGAAACGTCGACTTCCCGCATCCAGACGGCCCCACCAGGGAGACAAAGGAATGAGGCGCCACATCAAAATCGATGCGCTCCAGGACAATCTGGTCCCCATATTCCATCCAGAGATTGCGGACGCTGATTTCGGTCATGACTGCGCCCTCTCTGATACGAACCAGGGATAAGCCCAGACCTGGTAGCGGCGCAGAATGAAATCGAAGACCACCGCCAAGAGCGTAATCCAGAACACGTAGGGCAGGATCACATCCATCGCCAGGTAACGTCGAAGCAGAAAGATCCGATAGCCAAGACCGCTTTGCGCCGCGATCGCTTCAGCTGCGATCAAAAACAACCAGGCCGACCCTAGAGAGAGGCGCAGTGCATCAATGATCCGCGGCATCATTTGCGGCAGAACAATGCGCCAGGCAATATGCCAGGTAGAGGCACCAAGCGTCTGCGCCTTCACAATCTGCTCAGACGGCAGTTCGGAAACTCGCAAAGCCAAGTCACGCATCATGAAAGGTGCGATCCCAAAAACAATGAGAGCGACTTTCGATGTCTCCCCAAGACCGAAAGTAATGAAGAGAATCGGCAAAACTGCCAATGGCGGGATCATCGCAAAGACGGCGATGAAGGCTGACATGGTCCATCTGGCATAAGGAATGAGGCCGACTGTGATACCAATCCCCGCCCCAAGAAGGGTCGCAAGCAACACACCGCCGCCCAAACGCGACAGGCTGGCAACCGTATCAACCCACAGCAGATAATCCCCGGTGCGCTTGTCAGGCTCAAACGCCATACGCTCGACAGCATCTGCTAAAGAGCTAAAGCTGGGAAGCAACTTATCGTTAGGGTTCTCAGAAAGTCTAATGTCTGAACCGACCGCATAAGCGAGCAGCAGGAGTGCAAAGGGAAGCACCGCAAGCAACCGCCCAGCCGCCGATCCAGGATGTTTGTTGATAAGCCGTCCGCTACGTGACAGAGCCATACGTGTGCCTGACTTTTTTTGTTTTGTGTGGGTCTGTTGCGGAAGGATCAACGCTCACGGATTACAGAGATCCGTCTGCCGCCATGCTCATATAGTCAGCATTGAAGCGAAACTTCACGTTTCCTTCATCGCCCAGAACGGAGCCATCAGGAAATGCGATCCCAACAATGTCCGGGCTGGAGGCGCCGTCACCGAGCAAACCCCGCTCAAACAGGAATGTCCGCACAGATTCCATCGTAGAGGTCACGCTCTCCGAGGTCGTGAAAGTGACCGCATCGGAAGCGGTGGCGAACATCTGTGTAGAGGCGAGCTGCATGTCATATCCGGCAAGGTCAGTACCAGACGCTTCGCCCATAGCCGCACGGGCCGCAGCCCCTTCAGGTGTATCTGACAACATGATCGACATGGTCTCATACCAGGCACCGGCGAGTGCTTTCCCGAAGGCAGGATTATCGGCAAGGGTTTCCGTATTGACGACCGTCAGGTCCATGATTTCACCTGGAATGTCGGAGGAATCGAAAACCTTGTTGGCACCAGGTATTTCGAGAATTTCTGCCACCAGCGGGTTCCAGGTAACAACCGCTGTCACATCATCGGTCTGATAGGCGGCGATCATGTCCGCATCAGACGTATTGACCACAGCAACATCTTTTTCGGCTTTCCCAAGTGTCTCAAGAGCCCGCGCCAACAGGTAGTGCGACACGGAAAGCTCGACCAGATTGACATTCTGCCCAAGGACAGCGTCAAGCGAGTCAGCGCCTTTAAGGATCAACGCGTCATTGCCATTTGAAAAGTCGCCGACGATCAAAGCTGTCGTATCGACGCCACCGACGGACGGAATGGCAAGCGTGTCCATATTCGTAGCGGTCACACCGTCAAAGGCACCCGCTGTATATTGGTTGATCGACTCGATATAGTCATTGAATTGCACGACTTCGATTTCGATGTCGTATTTGTCCGCCCACTTATCGACGATCCCTTGATCGGCGGCCCATCCCCACGGCATCCAGCCAACATAAATCGACCAGGCAAGTTTGAACTCTTTCTTCTCTTCTGCGTTCACCGAAGAGGCACCAGCGACCATAAGGCTCATTGACGTCGCCAGAGCGACCAGTGTTTTGGAAAATAGCTTCATAACCAGTACTCCATTGTCGGTCTTGGAGTCTGGTGGTCACGGCGGTACGGACGCTGTTTTACCAAACGCGCTAGACCTCCCGGGCTTTTATCCCGCCGTGTACCCTGCCGCTGTAAACCGACAGAGCCGCAGCTCTCGGACCAGTCACCAGATGTCCGATAAGATCGGACACCAGCCGGAACCCTAGCTGCTAATGCTCCCTAACAAATCAAGAAGCGTGCCAGTTCTCATGTACCGTTTTTCGCCGGTTATCCCACGCATCATCTGACCAATGCCTGTTGTTTGGTCACTATGCGCAAGAGATGCCTTCGAAATGAGCGAGCGATTAACTCGGCACGCGGTGGCCATATGTTGTGGGAATGTGTAGCAGACGCAAATCATGAAACACGAAGCTAACGCCTTAGAAATGGGGCTGTTTTAAACAGATAGACACACCGCCACGATCCATGCGGCTGCGACCTTCAGGTTTTTCACCCAACGCTCATAGGTCATCGCAAAAGCAAAAAGCCCCCGATGCCTGAAACAGCAAGGGCTTTTCTTTGGTTGCGGGCGGCCCACGCCATTCTCGTCCCTCCAACCAAGGTGAAAAACGCAATAACGCCGCCTCGCCAAGCGTCGTCGGCCTGGCGGTAATCATCAAACCGCCTCACGGCGTCAATCCTTGCCGCTTTCTGCCCGCGCCTTGATTTTCTCGAAACCCCTCAGGGTAAAGCCCGCGTCCTTGACGATTTGATCGGCCTGCGCCTCGGTCATGGTAGCGCCCTCGATCGTAGTGACCGTCACGGCCCCAGCATTGATGTCGATATCGATAGCTGCGATACCGTCCGTCCGCGTCAGTTCCTTCTCGATCCCGTAAGCGCAGAACGGGCAAGCCAATCCATCGACCTGCAGCCGATACTGCGTCTGCGCCGCGAAGACAGTCACGGGCAGCAGGGCAACAAGGGCGAATACCGCTGTTCGAATGATCCTGATCATGAAAGTCCCTCGTTATCTTGGCAATGTCTGAGTCCAATATGGGTTCCGTACTATAGTACAGGGTCTACTCACAAAAGTGTGATCGGCGCGCCACAAACCATTAATAGCCGGGCCATTTCTCAGAAGTGATAAACGAGCTCGAGCCGTGCCCGGTAATCGGGCGTTGCCTGTCGTTCGTTGAGGCTCTCAGCAATGGGGATCTGCACACCGCCACGAACTGCGGTCTGCTGGTAGGTCCACCAAAACACGGGAGAGAAAAACAGCTGCCAGCCCCCCGTGTTAGCAAGATCGCTACCGTTCAGTTCATCGCGCCCGGCGCGCTCCCAATTCAGCTCTAGCATCAGCACCGTGTCTGGCTCTTTGTACTCAGTGAGGATCGGACGCACGCCGCCGACGACGTTGAGAAACTGCTTGTCGCCCTTCTCAAGGCCGCCTGCCCCCTTGGTGTTCACTCGATAGGCACCGCTCGCGAACCAATACCAGCGGCGCGATTCGTACCCGGTAGCAATGCCTGTAAAGACATCCGTCGACCCGCTTCCCAGCCTAGGCGTGCTATCGTCATCGCCGGTCGGAAGCTCGAGCTGGAGAAAGGCCGCTGCCTTGTACTGGGCTCCGGGGAGATCGCGCTTCCAGAACTGATACTTCGTGTCGAGGACGATATCGCCGAGGCCATTGGCGGTACGGTCGGTCTCCTCCTTCCAGGCGTAAGGGATCTTTATCCCGACCTGCCAGTCGGCGGTGACCCCATACTCGGCCTCCAGGAACGGCTTATACTCTCTTGCCACTTCGCCGACGCCCGTGGCTCCCTCCGTATCGAACCCCAGCGTGAGCTGCGTTCCGCCCTTGAAGATCGTCTCGGGGCCCGGGCTGAAGACCGGCCCGTGCGCCTGAAGCGGCTTATTGGCCGCAACCGTTGCAGCGAGGCCGATAGCGGCAGATAGAAAGAACTTTCTCATCGCGGTTCGTCCCTTCCGTTAGCACCGACGACGCCATCTTCCGCATCCGTGAGCGCCTCCAGAATCGAGCGAGCACGCAGAGCGCCGCAATCCGGGCAGGCCGCGATCAACGCCTCAAGGGCGCCACGAATCTGCTTGAAGTGAGCGATCTTACGGTCGACCTCTGTCAGTTTGGCGGTCGTGCGACCCCGCATGTCGCTGCAGTCAGCCGCGGGGTCGGCGCGCCGCGACAGTAGCTCCTCAATCTCGCGACGCGAAAAGCCGATCTCCAGGGCCAATCGGATGAAACGGATCCGTTGGCCCGTCTCCACCGGGTCGTCCCTGAAGGCGGACTCCTCCGGCTTCGGCGGCTGTGCGATCAAGCCCTTACGCTCGTAAAACCGGATGGTCTCGACGCCGACCTCGGCCTTGTAGGCAGCTTTGCTGATTGTCATGCCTTTCATAGTGCCCCCCTCCGACCGCACTCTGCCTTCCGTACTACGATACGGAGTCAAGCGTCTATTTTTGGAAAATTGGCCGGTTAAATCAGAACGGGGAAACAGACTCGTGCTTACAAGGCGACGCGGGTTTTGAAAGGGCAGATTGCGCGGGCGGAACCGGCTTACGAGCCAGGGTAGACGCGGCGGCGAAATTCACGGTGAATCACTGGGGTTGGTCTTCGATGCTTTCACTTCGCGGCTTTAGCCTGAACTTGATCTGCGATAGTACCCCTATGGTACCCACGCCCTGAAAGCGCAGATAACCAGAGAATCAAGAAACCCACCATCCTATTGAGATGGTGGGCTTTTCTTTGGTTGCGGGGATAAGACTTGAAATGCACCCAATCTATCTCATTGATCTGCATGATGTATATTGATTGAACAATGTGACTGTGTAGCAAAGTGTGCAAGTTTTGGGTGGTGTCACGTCACACAGTACCACCGCAATTTGGTCGAGCGTCGGCCGCCTCCGGTAGATCGCCCCAAATCAAATCGCGACATATCCGCCGTCAATCGGAATGGCGGCCCCATTTATATAGGAAGAGTTGGGTCCACAAAGCCACGCAGCGAGCTCGCCGATTTCGGAAGGTGCCGCCATGCGTTTTGCGGGCACATTTTCAATGAGCGGCTCCAGGATCTCCGGTGTCGATTCCATGATTTCGCGCACCATACGTGTTTCCACCGGGCCCGGACAGATCGCATTCACCCGAATGTTCCGCGCGGCATATTCAGCGGCCCCACTCTTCGTTAACCCCAACACACCATGCTTCGACGCCGCATATTGCACAATCTCCGCGCTCCCAATCAGCCCCATGACGGATGACATATTCACGATCGCACCACCACCCGATGCAGCCATATGTTTGAGCTCGTGCTTCATGCACAAAAAGACGCCCCGAAGATTGATCGAAATGACATCATCAAAGTCTTCGGCCCGCGTATCAGCAAAAGAACACAGCGCTCCCTCGACGCCTGCATTGTTGACCGCGAAGTCGAGCCGTCCAAATCTCGACACCGCTGCCTCTAGTGCGCCCGCAATGTCTTCTTCCTGGCGCACATCACCATGGGCGAAGATGGCTGGTCGTTGAGACTCCGCCAGTTCTTTCACAATACTTTGGCCCGACTCCAGGTCTCGGTCCACGCCCACCACATTAGCCCCATAGGAGGAGAACACCCTCGCGGTCGCCTCTCCAATGCCAGAGCCGACGCCTGTAATCAGAACCGTTTTGCCCGTCAAATCCATATCTCACTCCCTGCTTTAACCTTTCGACCGCATCAATCACCGGGAATGGCGGACTAATTAAACTCAATCGGCATTTTCCCCATCACACGGAAAAACGACTCTGACCACTCAAACTCGTCATAACGAATTTTCGCCTGAGGCATTCTGCTGCAAAAAGACCGGAAGGCGTGCCGCGCTTCCATGCGCGCGAGCTGATTGCCGAGACAGGTATGAGCCCCGCCACCAAACGAGATGTGCCCGACATTCTTTCGCTGAATATCAAAGACATCCGGGTTCTCGAACTGCAACGGATCATGGTTCGCGGATCCCAGCATCATCCAAAGCACAGCATTGGTGGGCAGGGTCGTGTCACCAACCTTGTATTCTTCTGTCAACACACGCCAGTTAAAGAGCACCGGCGTGTCGAAACGCAGGCACTCTTCGACCGCATTCTGCGCGAGATCAGGTTGCTCTTTGAGAAGCTGGCTTTGCTCGGGATTTTCAATGAAGGCTCTGGTTCCGTTGCCGATTAGACCAATGGTCGTTTCAAACCCTGCCGTCAACAGTCCGATCGCCTGCACCGCAAGCTCGACATCGCCCAGTCGGTCGCCATCCTCCTCCGACTGAATCAGGTTGCTCAACAAATCGTCTGCTGGCTGGGCTCTGCGCTTCTTGATCATGCCTTCGAAATAGTCCGCCATGTCTTCGCCCGCCTTGCGTGCGGCAGCAACAACTTCGTCAGGCAGAAACCGGGCAAAGAACGCGTTTGTGCGCAAAGCTGTCCACTCAGTGAAGAGATCAATGTCCTCTTCAGGCAGTCCCATGATCCGACAGATCATGCGAGAGGGAACCCGCAAAGCCAGGTCTTCGACGACTTCCATACCGCCGTCTTTCAAAGCCTTGTCCAAGGCCTCGCCGACAATCAACTCAATCTGATTTTCAATGTTTTTCAGGGCGCGGGGTGTAAAGGCGCCCAACACCAGTCGGCGCAGACGAATGTGATCAGGCCCATCCTTGTTGAGCATAAATTCTCGGAAACTGCCTCGATTGTCCTGATCATCCATATTTGGCGAGGAACCATCGGGCAGGGTCATGCTCGTGGGAGCGTTTCGAAAAACATCCGCGACATCCGCATATCGCGATATCCGCCAGGTCCCGACGGGTGTCAGATTGACGGGGTCGTTCTCCCGTAATTGGTTCAGCGCCGGATAGGGATCATCCCGAAAGCTCGGCGCAAATGGATCTGCGCCGCCCCAATCACCGACAATAGCATTTTCTGCTGTTGCATCACTCATGTCTCTTCCTCCCGGTAAGGCCTTCAGCCCACCTTGAAAACGTCATAGAGAACTTTTCCGCTGCCGAATTCCCGCATACATCCCAGAAAAACATGTCGGCCAAGCCAGGCGTGTTTTTTGGAATCCGTCTGAAAATAGGGTGTGGAGTAAAAGTACATTTCACTGCCGGGAATGGTGCCTCCGGCTTCGATCGTCGCGATCTGTCCCGGCGTTAAATCACCAATGCCGTTATAATGGCAGTAGGCGTGCTCGCCATCGTCCAGTTCGACGGAAAACCTGACATCGAGGTACCAGACACCATTCGGCATAATGGTGATCCAATCGCCCGCAGGGGCGACGATCTTGCCCTCAATTCCCGGGCCCTTCATATCGATCTGGGTGACGTTCCAGACCATCTGCGTGCCCACATTGTGGATGGGTGCTGCAACAGCGTCCCAGGTGAACGCGTATTCAAGTTTAGGAGCCGGGACCACACCCGATTCCGACATTGTGGCTGCACCCATGGATATGTCCTCCCGTTGACCAAAGATCGTCTGGGAGGAAGCTGACGGCTTTTAGGGGTTTTCAACCCACCAGTATTGGTGGGCTTTAGTCCACAAGGTCCAGAAACTGCGCCGCATTTGCCGCCGCGGTGCGATTATTCACGCTCAGCTTCGCAAACAGGTTCTTCAGATGCCACGCGACGGTGTTCTGAGTGATCCCGGTCTCATAGGCGATCTGTTTGTTGGTCTTTCCCGCTTTGAGCGCAAGAAGAAGCGTCTTTTCGCGAGCAGTCAGCGGTTCGATCGGCGCTGACATCTCCGCTTCGCTACCTGCATTCAATTCCAGGTCAAACAATGCCGCAAGCTCTGAAAGATAGCCTTGCGGCACCGGCGAAATTCCTCTGATCCGTCCTTGGTCGATCCGTCGGATCGTTTCGCGAACAAGATCTTCTGCACCCCAGAGCTGATCCAGAAACACCCTGAGATATCGCCCCGGGGCCGCCCGTGAAATCGCCTTAGCCAGCTGTCGAATTGCCCGGTCTTCTCTATTTGCCAACGCCAACGCACGGGCATCAGAGAGCAGAAACTTGATCAGAGCGCCCACCCGACCTGCCGCTTCCGCTTCCACCAGAAACGGCGCAAGCAGACTTCTCGCCTCTTCGATATCACCTTCCAGGCTGAGCACCAGAGCCTTCGCCCTGACATACTGACTTCGCAATCGAGGCCAGGTGCGATGCGAAATCTCCTTGTCCGCCTGGGTGATCTGATCAAGCTCACCAACAATCGCAGCCGCATCGTCACGCCTGCCAAGGGATGCCAGACACACAATTCTCTCGGCAAGCGCATGAACCAGCAACCGTCGATGCCCCTCTTGCTTGCCAACAATTTCGGCCCTGGCCAGAACCTCCAGCGCTTCCGTTGGACCATACTTTGCACGGACGAGCCGCGCTTTGGTCAGGAAAAAGGCAATGACCGCATCAATCGCAGAAGAGCGATTATGGGTGCCTTCCGCCAGCCCTATCTGTTTTTCAGCTGCCTCAAGGTCGTTTCGCTCATAGTCAATCTCTGCAAGAAAAGCATGTGGCATGGGGAAATCGGACTGAAAGTTTTCCGCCGCCAGTTTTGAGATCGCAAGAAATGTACTGCGCGCCGCATCCAGATCGCCAGAAATGTTGTAGCCGACACCCTTAAGCACGCTTGCGTAGATCGCGCCGAGGTAATTTTGGGATTCTGATTGAAGGTTAGTCGCGAACTCTGCCAGGCGCGATGCTTTGTCCATGCTCCCGGAAAAAATATGGGCGTAGATGACAACGTCCAGCAGGATGCCCTGGTGAAACGGTGACAGCCGTTCAAGCCCCGTCATATCCAGATCACTCAGATAGGCAATAGCGTCAATGTCATCGGCAACATAATCGATCGCTGCATCGAGCAAAAAAGTTTCGAGGTCAAGCGGGTCGGACGGAAGCACAAGTGGCACAAGATCGTTATCGGTCTGCACTTTGGGCACGTCGAGCGATTTGAGAACCTGTCGTGCATCTCCCACCCGACGGCTGAGCAGCAATGTCCATGCAAGAGCGATCCGCAGCTCTGCACGCTCGGACAGCGTGCCCTCGGGCAAACGTCGTATCCAACCTTCCAGCTGAACGAGACGATAAAGACTGAGGAAAGGTCGCCACACCCTCTCAATGGCATCAGCTGCGTCCTCCCAAAGCTCTGCATGAAGTGCATGATTGATAGCGTGCTCATCCAGTCCTTTTGAACAATACCAACCATGAGCCAACGCATGGCGTCGCTTGCTGGTAGCCTCATCTGCCAGAAAATGCTGCTTCAGGAAATCCCGGAAGAGATGGTGATAGCGATACCATCCTGCCTCCTCACCTACTGGCTGAAGAAAAAGATTTAGACGCACAAGCTCTTCCAGCTTAGCACCGCTCCCGCTGCACTCAGTAACGACATCGCAAAGCTCTGGCACAAGAAGGTCCAGGTCAGCCGTATCACCGAGAAATTTTTTCGTACTCTCAGACAGGTTTCCGATCACATCTCGAGCCAAAAACTCCATGACATCAACATTGCCAGTCGTAAAATTCTCAATAAGTCGATCAAGCTCACCAGAGTTGGACGACGCAATCGCTGCAACCTGCAGTCCGATTGCCCAGCCGTCGGTATAACGGTAGATCGCACCCAGCTGGCTTTGGTCAACAGCCAAGCCGTAACCGTCACCCAGAAATTCACGAGCTTCAGCTTCGCTGAACCGCAGATCCCTCGCGCTCATCTCGACGACCTGATCTCGCACCTTAAGCGCCGCGATATTTAAACCAGGCACGCTGCGACTTGAAACCACCAGACAAAAATTAGCGGAGGCGTATTTCAAGACGACCTCGATGAGCGCAACCGTCTCAGAGTTTTCTATGCTGTGAAAATCTTCAAGGAACAAAGTGACATTCGTGGCTGCCTGGTCGACGGTTTTCATGAGCGCACTCAAGACCATCTCCGGCGCCGAACCACCCCCCCCTTTTAAGAATTCTTCCGTAAAGCCTTCGAACCGAGCATCAGCAATAGCAAAGGCTGTAACGATGGACGTGAGAAGCTTCTGTGGGTCGGCGTCCATTTCATCCAACGACACCCAAGCACACACCTCATTGCGGGCGACCAGTTCTTTGCACCGCTCCGTCAGAAGAATGGTCTTCCCATAACCCGCGGGCGCATGGGCCAAAGTCACCAAGGCACGGGTTCTTCCATCAAGAGCCGCCTGCAAAGCTGGGCGCGAGACCACATACCCCCTGACATGCGGGGGGCGAAGCCTTGCTGAATCCAGAACCTGCTCCATCCTTAACCTATGCCTCCGAGACTGCCCCTGGACCCACCAATTGGTGGGCACAATCCCACTCTAACGGCATGCAACTACCAATACCCACCCAAATTGGTGGCACCCCCATAGGGTGAGCCGTGAAAACTGTACCCCACGCGGGCGATCAGGCGCCGCATTTGCACACATGGGAGAAGAAAATGCGTGTGGGACTTCAGATGGTTTTTCAGAACTACATGAAACGGGTGCCGGATTCTCAGGTTTTCCAGGAGGAAGCGGAAAACGCAGTGCTGGCGGATGAATTGGGCTTCGACGAGCTTTGGCCGGTGGAGCACCATTTTGCCGACTACGCCTTCTGCCCGGACAATATGCAATTCCTGAGCTATGTGGCCCCTCAAACCAAACAGATCCAGCTCGGCACTGGTGCGGTCATTCTGCCTTGGAACGACCCTTACCGTGTGGTCGAGAAAATGATCATGCTCGACATCATGTGTAATGGCCGCGCACTTTTCGGCATGGGGCGAGGCCTTTCCAAAGACGAATATGGCCCCATGGGCATCCCGATGGATGAAGCCCGGGAACGGTTTGACGAAGCAGCGGAGATCGTTCTGCGTGGACTGGAAACCGGAAAACTCTCTGCAGACGGCAAATTCTGGAAACGCGCCGCGACAGACGCAAGGCCCGCTCCAATAAAGTCCTTCAAAGGCAGGGCGCTCTCTGTCGCGATGTCCCCTGACTCTGCATTACAGGCAGCCAAGCTGGGCGTCGGCGTCATGATGTTCACACAGAAGCCAGTTGAAGCTCTCCTACCAGATTTGGACCGCTACCGAGATGCCTTTAAGGAACATCAGGGGCATGCATCCCCACCCCCTCGTTTCGCAGACTTCGTTTTCTGTGCTGAAGACGCAGACGAAGCCGAAGAAAAAGGCTTTGAAAACATTGCTGCCTACTACTCGCAAGTGATGCAGCACTATGACCTGATGGGGGAACACTTCGCGAAAATGAAGGGTTATGAGTCATACGGCCAGGCCGCAGAAATGCTGAAGGACATTGGCCTCGAAGATCAGGTGAGGTCTTATGTGGACCAGCAGGCTTATGGTACGCCAGATCAGATCATCGCCAAGCTGGAACACCGCAGAAAAGTTTTGGGCCCGTTTTCGCTCAACTGTTGTTTCCGCTTCTCAAACCTCGAAAAGAACGACGTGCAATCAAGCATGCGTCTCTTCGCTGAGAAAGTACTCCCTGTGGTGCGTGAGTGGGAAGCTGACACGGCATCAGCTGCATAGACATCCGCTGATCTTGTCTATTTGGGCTCCACTATGATGCTGCGTTCGATGTCACACTGGGGCCCTTTTTCGATATTCAAGCAGAGCTGAAAAATCGAATGCCGACCATGCCGGACAACTCAATTGTCTCAGCAAGTTTGAGCTGAAGTGCAGGCATCAGAGACCCGAATCGACAAACCTTTGTCCCAAAATTTTTGGTTCCATTTCTTAGAGCCCAGATAAATCCACTCAATCTACGACCTTCAGGTTTGTGACCCAACGCATGTCGGTCACCGCAAAAGCAAAAAGCCCCTGATGCCTGAAGCACCAAGGGCTTTCTATTGGTTGCGGGGACCCGCAACCAACGATATCAGCAGGGTCTTTTCCAAGCGGCGGCATAGTGAGCCAAATACATCCAAGAATTAGTTCGGCACATGCGATGCTCGTTGTGGGTGCAATGGTTGCTCGGCACCGCAGTCGAAGTAAAAGAAAATGTAAACAGAGGGTGTCAGATGCTTTGTGTAAGCGCTCTCCGCGGCATTGGTTTCACAATTGGTCTTGGTCGAGCCGCTCTCCGAACAGGATAGCGAACTGGTTGAGCGCTGTCTTCCATGCGTAGGTATTGGCCTTGGCGATCTGTCCGGCGTTTCGGATGGCGAGATAGATCAGCTTTGTCGCCGCGTCGTCGTTGGGGAACGAGCCGCGTGTCTTGATGGTCTTGCGGATCGTCATGTGCAGGCTCTCGATGGCGTTGGTCGTATAGATGATCCGTCGGATATCCTGGGGGAAGGCGAAGAACGGGATCACCTTGTCCCAGTTGCGCCGCCACGACTGGCCGATCGAGGGATAGCGTTGGTCCCATTTTTGCTCGAACTCGGCGAGCCGAGTCTCAGCCATCTCCGCGGTCTCGGCGCGGTAGATGGTCTTGAGGTCGGCGGCCACGACCTTCCTGTCCTTGTAGGAGCAAAAGTTGAGCGAATGACGCACCAGGTGGACGATGCAGGTCTGGATGAGAGTCTCCGGGAAGACCGTGTTGATCGCCTCGGGAAAGCCTTTGAGGCCGTCGACGACGGCGATCAGGATGTCGGTCAGTCCCCGGTTCCTGAGCTCGTTCATCACCTTGAGCCAGAACTTGGCGCCCTCGGAGTTCTCGATCCAGATGCCGAGCACGTCGCGGCTGCCGTCGCGCGCGATCGCCAGTGCGAGATAGACCGCCTTGTTGCGGACGATCCCCTCGTCCCTGATCTTGACCCGCAGGGCATCGAAGATGACGACGGGATAGACGCTGTCGAGCGCCCGGTTCTGCCAGGCCCGCACGTCTTCGAGCACGGCGTCGGTGATCCGGCTGATGAGATCGGGCGAGACCTCGACGCCGTAGAGCTCTTTCAGATGTCCGCGGATCTCGCGCACGCTCATGCCACGGGCGTACATCGAGATCACCTTGTCGTCGAAGCCGTCGATCCGGGTCTGGCCCTTGCGCACGATCACCGGCTCGAACGAAGCGTTACGGTCGCGCGGCACCGCGAGCTCGAGCTCGCCGTCTTCGCTTTTGAGCCGTTTGGCGGAATGGCCGTTGCGGCTGTTGCCGGTGCCGCGGCCGGCGGGGGCATTCTTCTCGTATCCCAGGTGCTCGCTCAGCTCCGCGCCCAGTGCCTTTTCCACAAGACGCTTCTTGAGCTCCTTGAACAGTCCGTCATCGCCGAGCAAATCCTCCGGCCTCTCGTAGCCGGCCATCAGCTCGTCGAGCACCGCCTCGGAGATCACCCGTTTGCTCATCGTATCGTTCTGTGTCGTCATGCATGCCTCCGTCTTCAGATGCATGCCGCGAAAAATCATTTACACAGAGATTCGGATACCCCCTGTAAACATAGGTTATTGCGCATCTACGAGCGGTACGACATGTGTGTCCGATCCTAGCACGTCGACCGCAACTTCAATCAGATGCGGATGATGAGCGTAGAACAAGACCTGTGTCCGCTCGGCAAGTTGCCCCAGCACCTCAAACCCAGCCGCCGCCCGCTCCGGATCAAAGTTGATAAACAGGTCGTCCGCCACAAAGGGCAGCGCCACGGCCCGCGCCAGGTAGTCCTCTACCGCCGCAATCCGCAACGCTAGAAACAGCTGATCCTCCGTCCCCGTACTCAGGCCCGGCACCGCCACCACTTCTCCGTCTGGCCGCACCCCCGTCAAATGCATGGTGTCTCGTTCGTCAATCCTTACCTCCAGCCTTTCAAAGGAATTCCGTGTCAGCACTCGGAATAGCTCACCGGCCCGCTTCAGCAACGGGCCCTGCTTTTCCTTGCGATAGCGGTCGACCGCCCAGCGCAACAGCATCCCCGAAGCCCGTACCCGCACATAGCGCTCGGCCGCATCCTGCATGGCAGCCAGCGCCTCCTCACAATCAGCTGCCGCCCTGGCCGCCGCGTCGTCTCCCCCGATCGCTTCGAAGGTTTTCCGTGCCTCGGTCCGCGCTACAATGGCTTCCTCGAGCTGTTCGCCGAGCACCTTCAGTTCAGCCTCGGCCGCTTCTTCCCTGACCCGCGCCTCGTCAATGTCAACATCCCGGCACTCCTCCTCAATAACCTCGATCGCCAGTCCATCACCCTGCTGATCCAGCGTCTCCATGACGCCGGCCAGCTTTTCGTTTAACGTCCTCAACCGGTCCGACCGCCTAATCGCCTCGCGAAGCTCCTCGACATCCTCGACACCGGAAACCTCCAGAAGCGGCTGCACCGAGGCCCAACCCGCCTTGCGGCCTTCCTCCAACTCGTCGATCTTCCTCTGCCGCTCGGCCGCCGCCGCCGTCAGTTCCCGATGCTGTTGGTGCAGCTTCAACGCCTCTTCCCGCCGACGATCCAGTTCCACCACGGAGGCATCGGCATCGCTGTCCGTCAGGTCCGGCGCCAATTCGGCGGCAACCTCTGCCACAGCTCGTTCAAATATCCCAATGTCCCGCTCAATGGTGGCAATGCGTTTATCCCGCAGGTCTCTGGCAGTCGCCGCATGCTCCCGCATCTCGTCGATGACGTTGATTTGTGCGGACAATACCTCCGGCTTGTCGTCACACTGAAGGTCAATCGCTGCGACCGCCTTGGCCCAATCTGCCTGCCAGCTTTCCCGCTCCGCCTGCGCTTTTGTCAGCTCACCCTGCCGCCGTGCCACCTCGGATTTGGCCGCCCGCACGGCTTCGCACAGCTCAACGATCTTCTCGGCCTTCGCCTCCTGCTCCCGCCGATACGCGTCCGCCCGTTCGACCATCACTCGTAGGGTATTCGTCTCGATCTCCTCGGCATCCCAGCCGAGCTTCGTCAGAGCCGCGTGAACCTGGGCAATTGCCTCCTGCTCCTCTCGCTTGCTGTCGTTCAGATGACGCTGCACCTCACGCTCACGCCCGATCAGCGTAACGATGTCTTCACGCGCATCCAGCCATGCCAGCATGGCATCGGGTGCAAGCACCTTAATCGGGGCTTCAGCCCACAGCGCGTGCCACGCCTGATCTAGTTGCTCCCCTTCGGCCTTCAGCGCCGCTTCATCCGCCTCCAGCTGTCCAATCCGCGTCTTTTGCCCAGCGATGTTGTGTGCCAGCACCGCCAACTCCCCGGCCGCCTGGGCCTTGTCGAAGCGCCGGTCGGCAATACTGTCCGCCTGTTCAACGGCACCTTCGAGCGATGCTGGCAGATCTTCCAAGGCCTCAGCATAAGCCTGTGCCTCTTCAGCCGGGATCTCCGAACGCACAATGTATCGGGCCTTGACCAGTTCCCACAGCGTATCCCGGTAGCCCCGGGCTTCCTCCACCGCGCCCGGCGCCACGACGCCTTCGTCCCGCACGCGCCGGTCCAGCGCCTCTTGATCCCGCACCAGGTCATTACGCGCCTCGTTGAGCCGCTGCTTCGTCTCGCCTTGGCGCTGCGCCCAATTCCGCACATCGTCCCGATGCGCGATGACCGTGTCCCTCAGCGGTACTGCCAGCGCCTCAATTTCGGTGCCAGCAGGCAGAACCGGCTTCATCGCCCGGAGCTTCTTCTCAATCCCTCCGGAAATTTCAGCCACTTGCCCCTGTGCCGTACGAATACGGCCCGCCACATCACCGATGTCCCGAACGGCATTCAAGACAGCGTTCAGCCCGGAAACGTCCGTCGCCTCTCCAATCTTCTCCAGACGCTCTGTCTTGTCCTGCAACGCAACTTGCGACTCCTCCAGCGCCTTTCGCACGCTCCGTAGCTCTGCTGTCAGTTCCCCATGCCGTTCCAGTAGTCTTCGTACTGGCTCAACGTTGCTCCTGGAGGGTATCCGCTCGATCAGCTCGCTTGGTTGCTCAAAATCCCAACCGATCTCAGCGGCCAGCCTGGCCAGCGACTCCAGCTCAAGGCGGTACTCATCGCGCCGTTTGGGTAGGTCTTCCCGCTCACCGCGAACCGCGATGCGCTGCTCAT